>JBBEBN010000249.1:0-23557 GCA_040882305.1 Cyclobacteriaceae bacterium | reverse complement strand
GTGAAAGCGGGCTGACAGTGATGCACCACAACGCTGAATCAGAAAAAGGAAACTTATCCGTTCATAAGTTTTGGGCAGCGCATAAGACTTTGATCGTGTGTTTGATGGCGAATCCTGAAGTTTCAATCCTGGATTCAGTTTATACCGTGCTCGATCAATGCCGTTGGAGAGGGGACGTGACTGTCAATGAACCAGGTAGTATTTTTCGCGAGGGAGTACATGAATTAAAAAGCGTGGAGTGGATCCATCACGCAGGCTTTGCTTACATGCCTCTTTCAACTTCCGATCTAACACTTCGTCTCACCACCGTCCAGGGCAAATGGTCGGACGTTAACAAAGCAGGCTCCCGGGAAACGGTCACCGAAAAAATCTTTATGCCTGTACTGCATCAGCCGAAGGCCTCAATGGCCGCCGGATATGTGGTGGCGTCCTGTAAAACGCCAGGAGATACACAGTCGCTTAAACGCAGACCCGATTGGAGAGTATTGCGTAATGACGGTCAATGTCAAAGTGTATTATTCCGGGATGGAACCTGTATGACTGCCTTTGCCTCGTCGGGCGCTGTTAAACCTGGAAAAAGAAAAGAACTATCGGTCGACAAAGCGTGTCTGGTGCTGTTGTCCGGGAACAGATTATGGGTCAGCGATCCTACTCATGCGGGAGGTACCGTCAGGGTGCGGCTGGGTAGCGATCAATCTCAAGTGATCCTACCGACTGATGGTGCGTCGGTAGAAGTAAAGTTTTGAAAACCTTGATGGATTCGGTGATTTTTGAGAATGGAGCGGACTGTGAAAAAAACTGTATGGCAACGGGTGCGTTTGATGAATGGCAATTTTCATTTGTGTAAGGAAATAAAGCATGGCCGCATTGTGACTCGTTCGTTTTTCTTTTCAGAAATTATTAAGTGTAGGTCAAAACAAAGTTTTTTCACAAAAACTCATTATTTTTCGGGCACGTACCCGTTATGAGAAGCGGCCGACGGGTCCTTTTTTAAAACAGTTTTCAAACCGATACGATCATTCTAAAACATAAGAGCATGAAGTCTAAAAGAGGGTTTTTTCTGCTGTGCATCTGTCTGGTCCCTTTTTTCGGCCGGGCGCAAACCATCGAGCTGAACAACATCAGGAAGATCCGGCTCGAAATGTTTCCCGCCGGCGGATTGATCTGGAAAGGAGAAACTGCCCAGAACACGAACTGGAATAAGATCACCGAAACTCCGGATGGAAAGATCTGGTTTTGTGGGGGTGATCACTGGGGTACCGATCAGATCACCGGTCCCTGGGGAAAAGGTGAAAGCTATGAGCGCCCCTGGGGTTTTGGCAACACTACCATTTCCTATTATGACCCGCAGCTGAAAAAGTCCTTTGTCGCCAGAGACGATGAAAACAACTCGCTGGATCTCGACCGGTCGAGCGCCATATACTCCAACGCCGAAACACCAGGGCATGGAAAAAGCCATTCCAACATCACCTCAGACTCAAAAGGAAGGATCTACTATGCTGGTTATATGGGGCTGTCCTACCGCCATGAATATACCCGGGCTTATTATCCCAAAAGTTATGCGGGTGGTGCGCTGGTCCGTTACGATCCCGCCACGAAAGATGTCGACTACCTTGGCGTCCCGTATCCGAACGGCGGTATTGTGGGTATTTACTATGATGAAAAAAGAAATATCGTCAATGGAATTACCGTCGACCGGGCAAAGTTCTTCCGTGTGAATCTCACCACCATGGAGATGAATCACTATGAATCCATTGCGCGGATGAGCCGGGTGGAGGACCGCGTCAGGGAAATGATCATGGACAAAGACGGATTCTGCTATTTTGCCAATGATGTGGGCGGACTCACGAAGTTTGATCCGGACACTGAAAAATTCTTCGACCTGGACATCAACTTGCCCGGAAAGCTAAAGGACTTTCGCGCCTCCGTTGTTTCCTCGAAAAACATCATCTATGCTATTTCCACCGATGGATTTGTGTGGAGCTATGATCCGAAAAGTAATAACCTTGAAAGCTATGGTCACATCATCGGTATGCCGGACCAGGGTCATTACACACCCAACATTGCGCTCGATGAAGAATGGGGCCGCCTTTACTTCATGGCAGGTAATCACGGCGGAAAAGTTCTTGAAAGCGCGCTGGAGATACTCACCGCTCTTGATCTGAAAAAGAAAAAGTTCTACTGGATCGGTCAGGTGGAAGGTGTGGAGGGATGTTTTGGCGCCATCGTCGGTAAGGACCATGCCGTCAACTTCAGCAGTTTCGGTCACTTATACGAGAACAATAAAGTTGTAAAGGATAAAGAAGGCAATGCCGTCACACGCCCTTACCTCGTCCGTTATGAGGCGCCCAGGGATCTGGAATCATTGGAAAAGGCGGAGAACAAAAAGCCAAAAGCACAAGCCGGTGAATAATATTTTCGAAACAGATTGAACATGATAAATATAAAGATCTTTTTCTGCGTATTGATATTGAATATAGCATTTGCATTGAATGCGACTATTTCTGTTGCCCAGCGCGCAGGCGGATTGCCAAGGAGCACCATCAAAAACAAGTTGTTGATATCACACGGACCGAAAGGACCTATCCAGGGAGGCGAAAGCGCCGTTACGGATATGGTGCTGCTGAACAACGGATGGGTCTATGGCAGCACGAAAGCGACATGGGGTGCGGCGAATTGCCACATCTTTCGCACGGATGGAGAGCAGGTGCAACATATCCTCAACATCACCTCAAAGCTCTCGGGTCAGACTGCCATCAGTGATCTTGCAGTCGGTAAAAATAATGTCCTCATAGGAAGCACGTCAACCTACAATGAGATCTTTGATGACAAGAGCAATAAATATGACGGTGGCCACCTGTTTTCCTTTGACGCCGCCACCAACAAGTTCGAGGATCTCGGAGCGATTGCGAAAGGCCAGGGAATAAATTGCATCGCAGTCGATTCAGTGCGTGGAAGGATCTATGGTGTTACCTATCCCGCCGGTCATTTATTTGCTTACGATGCAAAAACAAAAAGTGTAAAGGACTTCGGTGAAGTCATGACTCCCTGGCGTGTGAAAGACCTGGGAAAGGTATCGTGGAGAGGCGTGCCTAAAGTGCTCATGATCGATGATGCCGGCACAGTTTATTACTCCACTTACTTCCGCAGGGAAATTGAGTTTGTGAAAGAGGAACAGATGAAGGGTGGCACCAATACCTATTCTTCATTGTCGGGTGGACGAATCTACCGGCTGGCATACGGAGATGAGGCTCCTGTTTTTACCGGCGCTGTCACCCCTACTCAAACAGGCATGGATTCCGATCCCATCTATGAAAATGGCATTGCTTCCGCTGTCCGCGCACGCGACGGCGGTTTTTGGTGTGGAACGATCAACGATGGATTTCTCTTCAAATTTGATCCGTCCACTTCCGCGGTGATCAATAAGGGGAAAGCCTTTCAATACTGGAATCTCAAATCGCTCGCCTATGGCGGGGATGGAAAACTGTATATGCTCGGCGGCCGCGACGAGGATAACTCCTGGATCATGAGCTATGATCCCGCCATCGGCTCTATTGAATGTGAAGGCTGGCCCGAGAACACCGCGCAATGCAACGTGATCTGCGCCGATAAGAATGGACGGATCATCATTGCCGAAAACCTACGACACTCTTTTATGTGGATCTATGAACCCGGCGCTGTCGAGTAACCGCCGGCACTTCTTATTTTCTCCCACCTCTAAGATGTTTATCAAACCACCGCAGCATCTCCATTTTCATTTCATCCGTAAATACGTGACCGGTTTTTGGGTAGATTATGCTTTTGAAATTTTCCTTTTTGCCATAAAGTCCGTAGACGGTATCCAGTTTCTTTTCCAGCACGCGCATGCCGCTCAAAGGAGAGCCTTTGTCGCTGTCACCGGTAAGCACGAGGAAAGGCCGTGGAGCGATCAGCCCCATGACGGCTTCGGTATCGAAGTGTTTGAGCATTCCGGGAACAAAATAGTATATTCCATGTGCGCGAAGTTCCCTTTGTTCGATGAGTTCCTGGTAACGGGTAAAGCATGCGACTCCGACAACTGTTTTAACCCTTTCATCAATGGCAGCCAGCCACCACGCCCTCGTGCTTCCCATGCTCATACCCTCGACACCAATCTTTTCGGAATCAATTTCCGGACGCGTTGCCAGGTAGTCGAGTGCGATCTGTTCGTCGCGGAGCTGCATGCCCCACAGGGAACGTCCAAACCATAGATTGATCTTGAACTGCGACTCCTCCTGGTCTACGCTGCGTTGCTGCATTTCTGCTGTTCCCGCCGGACCCGTGCCGCGCCTTTCACCATTAAAATAACTGTCAATCGCCAGGACGGCATATCCGTTGGAAACGAGAAGGGCCATCACGTTCTGGTGGGTGCTCGGATCGGAACCAAAAATATTGTCTTTGCTGCTGCTGTGACCGTGCATACCCAGAACCACTGGCATTTTCCCCTGCACATTTGCTGGGATGGCGAGATAGCCGGGGATCCAGCCATCGACCTCATTGTCGATCAGAAACTTTTCGAATATGTACCCGTTCCTGTTTTCCTTCGAAACGGTTTTCACCTTTAACTGTTTCGGGCGCGCAGGAATGTCGCCCAGCAGTTGTCCAAGGGTTTCCCGAACTTTGAGGCGGTCCTTGTTCCAGGTCCTGACATCCGTCGGGAACTGAAAATCAGGATACTTCCATTTCTGATAATGCTCGGGTACCCCTTCATTCGGCTCCTGCCAGAAATCTTCCGCATTTTTATCCTGGGCAAAAGCCACATAATTGATCAAAAAACAAACTGACAGGGGAAGTAAATATTTTTTCATGGATCTCTGCTAAATATCAGGTTAGAATTCTGAAACCTCCAACAACTGTTGTCCGGGGAAACATTTTCTCTAATAAATCCTTCTTTAGTCATCGGCAATGCACACTTTTTCAGAAGTTCAATTTTTCCCCGGACACCACTGACCTTCAAACTTCAAACCTACTCCTTCACACAACGGACCGACAACCCGTTTGCCTTGGAATAATTCGTCCGGTACACATACCACGGACTCCTGTCGATCACGCGGTACCATGCGAGTTCGTGATCCTGAGCGGTGGAAGTCCACCAGTAACCGGCCTGTTCGCCGTAAGCGAATTCTCCGAACAGGTTCCGGCTTCCTCCCGGCAAGCCGCTGAATCCGCTTTCGTTTGTGCCGTTCCCTTCCGGTCCGGGCCATCCGCTGTTGCTCTTCATTTTTGTTCCCGCCGCGTCTTCACCGCCGAGATGATCTGTTACCAGACGCCATTCGGCGTCAGTAGCTACATGCCACCCTTTAGGAGCCAGTCCGCGCGTATCGGTCACCGCGTACCAGTTGTAAAGCCTTCCGTACTTTACGCCGTTGTCTTCCCTGTTTTCATAGTAGCACCAGGCGGGCTTTCGTTCTTTTCCGGCCTGAACCCATTCATCGCCCGTCACGGCATGCGTTATAGGATCACCGTTGCGAAAATGATCAACGCTCAGGTTTTCGAGCATCCAGACCTGATCACCGATCTTTACGCTTCTGTGATCATCGGGTAAATGGTTTATGGCGGCCGAAAGAACCACCGATAATACCATACTGGCGCATGTTAGTCTGAATCCTGGTTTCATAACACTTTAGTTCAAGTCGAACAACGTCAGTTGACAATTGAAGAGTTGACAGTAGGCAAAATAGCGGAAGGTCACCCTTAAGTACAATTTCTAATTCTCTACGCCCTAATGCCTAATGCCTAATGCCCTTATCATCCCACATTCCTTCCCGCAATGCTGCAATTCTACAATGCTGCAATTAGGGAACGATCTCCCAAATGCCAAACGCCGGATGTCGAATATCGAATATCGAATGCCTAATGCCTAATGCCTAATGACTAATGACTAGTTATTTAATCGTGATCGGGTACTCCCTATACCCCCCCGCCTGCGTCCAGCGGATCCGAAAATCACCTTTGTAATGTTTTTTCGTTTCGGGGTCTTTTCCGTCCCATTCAATAATGTTTTTCTGATTGGCGCTCTTGCGCAAGGTCGTTAATTTGTTTTTTCCATCGGCGGAATAAAGTGCCACTTCCATTTCCTCCTTGCTCCACGAGGTATTCGCAACAATGCACTGCTCGCCTTTTTTGATGATAGCCGGAATGACTATCGCCATGCGGATTTCCTTGCTGTCACTTTTATCTACGACAGGAAGCTTTACCGGCTCCTTTGCGTATTTCCTTTTAAAGCTCGGTGGATTTTTTGAGATGACGTTTACAAAACGGAGGTATGCAGCGGACTGAAGGTCTTCTTCATCAAATCTGGCCGCATACAGGTCGCGGATCCTCTGGTCGAAATCAAGGAGTGAGGTCCAGAGTGTTCCCGTTGCTTTGCTGTTCTTCGGATTTTCTTTTTCAATGCCGTGGGTAATATAAGAGTTGGTGAAGGCCGGATTTTCTTTGTCCTTGTTCCACATCACGTCGAGATGGGTGTTGATCAGTCTTTTGATATCAGTTTCGTCAAACACCACTCCGGTGTGGTAAGCATCCACCATCTGGGCCACTTCACGAGCCTGATAACCTGCGCTGGGATTAATGCCCACCCAATGGCTGAAGTCGTTCTTTTCAAGTTTGACATCCCAGGGTCCGAAAGGCTCCCAGTAATTCCATTCGTAATGGTTGTCGGTTAACTGCAACTGTCTCTTCATTCTCAGGAAGATCTTTTCGGCGCGGTCGCGGTAGAATTTTTCTCCGGTGAGCCGGTAGATCTGCAAACATACCTGACCGAGATCGTTTTGCTTGTTGAAGGGATGGCTCAGGCCCGATTTGATCACTTCGCTGCCGTACTTCCATTCTTTCAGGTTTCCGGGTTCCATGTAACGCTCGTAGGAAACATAACCGCCGATGGGGCCGTCTTCTCTCCAGGTTTCTCTTTTATCGTTCTTTTCGATCAGGTCTTTTTTCGCGATCTCGGTGTACGCCTTTGCTTTCGCTCCGTATTTGCTTTTGAGGTCTTTGTCTTCCGAGACGAGCAACGCGAAGTCCAGCATGCCATTCAAAAGGATGGCATCTCCCACATGAGAATCGATCCAGTATTTCTTATCGTACATATAGGGGCCGATCCATCCTTTGTAACCGTCCGGACCGACATCCATTTTGCTGATGACGAAATCGTAATAACGCACGCCGGCGTCCAGCCATGCCGTGTTTTTTGTCAACTCATAATTATCTACAAACTGGTCCATCCCACTGCGGGCATGCCAACAAAATCCTTCGCCCTTTGCGTTTTCTGCAAACGCGGGATTGCCGGACATTTTTTCGTATAGCTGATCGGGTGTAATGCCAAGTGTGCTCTCCTGCTGCCCATAGGAGGTTCCGCTGTGCCACATAAGAAGCATCAGGGAGAGAATTAAGCTTGCAGTCTTTGTTCCTTTCATGTTTATCTCGTTTTACTTATTCTTTTTTTATGGTGTCTTATTTTCAGCTACCGTAAAAGTCACGGATTTTTCCTTTTCAAGCTTCGTGCCTGTTTTATCCTTCACCTTTGTGGTAACTAAAATTTTGTATTGTCCCTTGTTTTGAAGAGGGGAGGCAGGTGTAAAAGTAAACTTTGTTCCGCCGTGGGATACTTTCCACTTTCCGTTGATGTCTTTGTTGTTCTTCAGCCGGATGATTCGTACAGCATTTCCTTCGAGAATGGTTTTTTCGTTGATCACGGGAGCGAACTGCACGGAGATCTCCGAAGACTCCGATACGTTTTCTTTATCGTGGTATGGTGAAACGGCGAGTACCACGGGAGGCAGTTTGTCTTCTATCCTGAGATACCGGTCAAAGAAATCGTGAACAAGCTGGTACCGGTCCACGCCCATTCTCTTATCATAACCGTAGGGAAGTTCGTGCCCCTGGCCCTGCATAAAAAGGCTTATATGATTTGCGCCAAGTTCCTCAAGTCTCTTCACAAAGACGGGATGCTGTTGCGTGATGACTTCACGGTCGTTCTCGCCGCATATGAGAATATTGGGTGCGTAATCGGCGGTAATGTATTCTGTTTCGAAGAGGCCCATTCCCATTCCCTGCATGCCGGCGGAGATCCTTGAAGGATATCCCGGCCATGGCTGCGGCTCCGGCGAACCCTCCGGGAAGCCGGCGTATTTCTGGCTTTCACTTCCTCCGGCGTGGTTGGGGTCGGAGAGACGCGTGATCGCATATTCGCCTTTTGAATAACCGATCATGCCAATGTGCTCGGGGTTCAGGCTGAATTGATCGGCGTGCGCATGGAGGAAACGGATCGCAGCTGTATAGCACGCAAATCCATTCCAGTGATCAAGCGTGAATTTTCCAAAATGAAAATAATGATTCACGCAGGGATTAAAGCAGTGGCCCATAACAGCGTAAACATACCCGCGTGTGAGAAAACCGGCAAAGTGCGGAGAATAATTATGTGGACGCTCGTTTGGATTTCTTGCGGACAGTGTTTCAGAATGAATGATGACGGGTAATTTTTTCTTCGGCTGTGAAGGATACACGATATCCATCTTCACGGTGAAGTCGAACGGTTTGCCTTTCCTGTCAACCATATCCCTGGGATCGGTCACGACCCTCAGACCGGGAACTTTCGCGACGATGTCTTCATTATATGACTTCATGACGAATTCCAGCGTGCCATGCGCGCCGTGTTTTGACATGTCCCAGTACACGAGGTCCGTAGCCACGCGGTAGCCTTCCGGAAGAAAAAAGCACCGGTACTCTTTCGGCTTAAGGTTGAGGTCTTTCAACAGCGAGGTTGTCTGATAACCAAAGATCCCGCGAAAGAGGGTATTGAGATCGTTATCAAAATTCGGAGAACTTGCCTGTGGATCCATGCCATAGTCCAGTGTGATGACAATAAATCTCTTCCCGAGATAATCCGTGAGTATGGACAGATCCGATTCCTGACCGATCCTTTCCCACGCTTTATTTTTGAGGTAGACAATCACTTCCGGCTCCTCGAGTTCTTTCGGCGTACCCTGAAAATATATTTTGAGTGGCACATCTCTTTTCAGGGTAGGGGATGGCCAGCTGATGGACAATTTAAGGTGCGGGTCAAGTTGGGGAAGGCTCGTTGCCCCGGCGTGGTGCGCAGACATCCAGCATACCATGATAAGGAGTAACGGAGATTTGAGCATCATCTTCATCGGTGTTTTCTTAAGATATTTATGATCAACGCACGGTTGGCTTCGGGGTTGGAGAGTGTGCATTTCGCGTACCTTTCCCGGGTACGTACCCGAAAAATAAGGATAATCCTATGAAATTGATAAAAAATGTCTCAATTTTATAAGAACGGTTTTTCGAAGGCAAATTTTTCGATCACGTGTATCGCTAAAAATGATGGTTTATGTCAAATAAAGAAAATGCATCCCGCCGGGAATTTTTGAAACAATCTTCGCTGGGATTGGGTGCTGGCATCACAGGTGTATCCCTTCCGGGATCCGGGAAGGACGGGCTTGCGGAAAATAAAAAATTACCGCGGGAAGCTACAGTAGTGAGTATAGACCTGTTGGGCTGGCCGGATAAGACCACGGAGATACGGCTGAAAAGGATGTTCGACAGGATGGACGACATTGCAGGGCTGCAGCCGGATATCATTTGCCTTGCCGAGCTTTTTGATACCATGTGGGTCTCGGAGCAAAGGGATATTGCCGACATTGCCGAAGACGAAAAGGTTCCCGGCCCGGTTACCAGCCGGGTGGCGGAGTTCGCCAGGAAGCATAGCTGTTACGTTGTTTGTCCGGTGTTAACAAAAAAGGACGGACGCTATTACAACAGCAGCCTCCTGATCGACCGCAAGGGTAACATCGCCGGCGTGTACCATAAAATTCATCCAACCAAAACGGAAATCCTCTCCGACCAGGCGTTCAAAGGCGGGGGCGTCACACCTGGTGCGCTTAACCAGCCCGTTGTGAAAACCGACTTCGGAAAAGTCGGCATGCAGATCTGCTACGATGCAAACTGGGCGGACGGCTGGGAAAACCTGAGGAGACAGGGCGCGGAGCTTGTACTGTTCTCTTCCGCCTTTCCCGGGGGGAGGATGCTCAACTATTACGCCTTAAGAAACAATTGTTACATCGCCTCCAGTACGGGGCAGGACGCCCGAATCATTGACATATCGGGGAATAACCTTGATGTGAGCAGTGAATTTGTTCGTTACGCATGGAGGACGGTCAACCTTGAAAAAGTCAACGTCACCACCTGGCCGACACGCGACCGCCTTCCGGAGGTTTTCGGTAAATACAAGGACCGTCTGGGAATAAAAGTATGGGGCAACACGGGTGTGATCACGATTGAAAGCCGTGACCCCGAGTTGAAAGTAGCCAGTGTATTAAAAGAGTTCGAGATCCCGACGTATGCCGAATTGCTCGAAAAAGAAACCGAGGTCCAGAACCAGTACAGGCCCGGGTGATTAGTAAGAAGTAAGAAGTAAGAAGTTAACGGTCCCGATAGCTATCGGGCCGGGGGATACGATATAAAAACATTATGGACTACAACATTAAAAAAACGAACCGGTTGCCGCGCGAAGTTTGGGCCGCGGCGATCAGCATTAAGGGGCTTTGGCCCGTAGATACCATTGAACGGCGGATGAAAGATCTTCTCGCCAGAATGGAAAATGTTTTTGCGTTCGAGCCGGATGTGATCGTGATCCCGGAAACCATCCAGACCTCATGGGTAAAGGAAACCAAATCGCTGGAAGAGATCGCCGAAGATGAAAAAACTCCCGGACCCGTTACCAGCATGCTCGCTGAAGTGGCCAAAAGGCAGCAGTGCTATATTACCGCTCCCGTGATCACAAAAAAGGACGGTCGTTATTACAACAGTTCCATTTTGCTCGATCGGAAGGGAAAGATCGCAGGAGTATTTCACAAGGTCAGGCCTACCGCTACCGAGATTGTCCCCCACAAGTATTATAAAGGAGGTGGTATCACGCCCGGCGCGTTACGACCACCGGTATTCAAGACCGATTTCGGAACTGTCGGGATGCAGATATGCGCTGATGCTTCCTGGACGGAGAACTGGAGATCATTGAAGAACGATGGCGCCGAAATGGTTTTATTTCCTTCGCAGGGTCCTTATTCAAATACCCTGAGCGATCACGCCTGGCTGAATCACTATTATATAGTGTCCGCCACCGGAGAAGATGCGCGCATCCTCGACATCACTGGCGATGTCATTGCCTCCGATGGTGAATTCGCGCGGTGGGTCTGCGCGCCCCTGAATCTGGAAAAAGAATTCCTGCACATCTGGCCGCAGACGTTAAAGTTTAAGGATATCCAGAAAAAATACGGAGCAAAGATCCGGTTTAAAGTTTACCACCCTGAAAACTGGGCGACGTTGGAAAGTCTTGATCCTGAAATTAAAGTAAGGGATATTTTGAAGGAGTACGATCTGCCAACCTACGACGAGCAGCTCGCCGAATCGACGGAGGTGCAGAATAAGCACAGGCTGGGGTAGCAGGGTGCCAGCTTTACCCGACGAAGCTCGCGTAAGGATTGCGGTAGGAAGCGTAGTCGGGTTGCCGGTGCCTGTTCCCGAGGCGCCCAATCAGTTTGCCAACGTCCTTACGATACGCGTGGGCTCCGATGAGATGATGAGCACACTTGGTTACGTCACGGACAAATGGAAACAATTTATCCCGGTCGATCCCTTGAATTACAATTTTGTGGATGAAAATCTTGCCCGTTTGTACGTAGCCGAGGAGAAGACGAATGTTGCCTCCGTTATCTTTTCTTCGATCGCCATATTTATTGCCTGCATCGGTTTGTTTGGCCTGGCTGCTTTCGTGACCGAACAGCGGACGAAAGAGATTGGTATTCGCAAAGTGTTGGGTGCTACCTCAACGCAAGTGGTTTTACTCGTCTCAAGAGAGTTTGCATTGTGGGTGCTCATTTCCAATATTCTAGCCTGGCCGGTGGCCTGGTACGTGATGAAAGGCTGGCTTAACAATTTTGCCTTTCGCACGGAAATTTCGATTGGTTATTTCGTCCTGGCCGGTGCGGTCACTTTTCTCATCGCGATTTTAACGGTTGGGTTTCATGCGCTGAGAGCGGCAGAGGCTAATCCGGTGCAGAGTTTGAAACATGAGTAGGGAATAGATCAGTTCGCGTTGGCTTGATCCGTCCCACCACTATTTCAGTTACTGTATGCAAAAGGCTTGCCTGCCCGTCCGAAGCTAGCGACGGACACAGCGGGGATAGCGAAGGCGCCTGTCAACTGCTTTACAGTTCTTCAATCATCTCCAACAGATTCTCAATGATAGCTTTCTCCGCGCCTGACTTCGCCCGGGTGGAGTTCACTTCATATCCTCCTTCTGCGTAGGCCTCGTCGGTGACAAGGTAACCGCTGCTGCCGTTGCAATGCGTGATCATGAACGTATTGGTATAGGGTGATTTTTTTCTCATCCTTACGCTGATCTGATTGAACACCTCACCGGATACACCGGTTAAAATAATATTGCCGATGCGCATAGCCGATAACCGTATTTTCAGAGATCCATCTTCCGTGCTCCTGGGTTGCTGAAATCTTCCGGGTACTTCGTCGTCCTTGGCGGGAACGGATATCAACCGTTGTGTGGCATTGATCATTCCCCTGGAAAACATTTTCAGCTCTCTGGCTACACGCAGGGATTCCTTTCCCAGGTCTTCCCCTATGGCTTCTTTTCCAAAGGCGTAGGCACTGTTGGTTTCAAAATCAATATGCGGACCATAAAGAGGGTTAATGTCACCGGAAGCGCCGATGGTCACAGGGGCAACAAAATTTTCGGAGTATCCTCCTTCCACATACCGGGATGCTGCTCCCGGCCAGTCGCCGGTGATCATATAGTTTTTCGGTCCCAGTACTACCGCATGGCATGGCCAGTTCATAATGACGGAAAGCGGCTTCCCGCCTTTGTCATCAATGCGGATGACACCGACTTCCTGATCACACGGGCCATAGGGATTCCGGCCCAGGGAGATCTGTCCTTTGCCGTTCTGCGCGCGGCGGTTGATGTTCATCTTACATTCACCCTTGCCTACACCGATGCTTACAAGCACCATATTGTTTGCGGCAAGGGCTGTGGTGGCCACCAGTTTGTCCCGCAGTTCTTTCACATAGGCCGTGACATCGGGTGAGTTGCTTTCATTATAAACATTGGTAGACGGACCATTGTGGTTGTGAACGGCGGAAAGGAATATAAATTCTCTTTTAATGCCTGTTTTCTTTTCAACGGCTTCCGTTACTTCCTGCCAAAAGCTGTTGGATATCCCGACCAGTTCGACTGAGATGATCGCGGCCTTATTATTTCCATCGCTGAAAACCACAATGCGCGCGTATATATCATCGTGCACTCCTTTAAAAGGATCTTTTCGTCCGCCGTACCCACTCATAGGAATGGGTTTGGTGGGCGTAATGATGATTTTTGCAGTCCCTGCCATGAGCGTATGATCCGACAGGGGCCTATCGCCAATGGCGCTTGCGGCAAGCGATATCGCAAGCGCTACCAAGAGGGTGAACGGATATTTCCATTTGTTCATAGTCGTAAGGAGAAGTGATGATCGATTCAAATTGTGATTTGCATTGGTTTGCGCGGACGAGGAGGGCGCATTTTTCAACTGAATGGTAGACAAGATTTCGCAAACGGTAAAAAGAAATGTTAGGAGTGGTAAAATTTCCTCATCTCGTGACGTTGGATATCAGAAAAAAACCTTTCACATAAATTTTCGCCAAATTTTTGCCTTTTGTTGCATTAACCCAATAAAATCCGCTTACTTTCGGGTACGCACCCGTAAAAGTGGGAATATTTAATCCGGGCGGCATAATTTATAATTCTGATTGGTTTTGGACCTGATTTAAATCATACTCCTGCTGTGATTGAAATCATACCGGTTGTTGTAAACCCCTGAATACTTTTAGCATTGGAACGAAAAACCTTTTCTGACAGTGAATTTCCCGGGTACGTGCCCGAAAAATCGCCAAACCCCTCGATTGAGGTAGTCTGAATTAAAGAAGGAACAGGACTGTAAATAAAGATTTGAACCTTATGAGCAGATAATTACCATCGGATGCACCGCAGATCCGGCGATTTTTTTCAAGCGCTGACATCTGGGCCACTCAGTTTTGTACTGATCGCACGTCAAGTATTTAGTAAATGCCTAATCCATATTTATGAACAAAAAATTTCTACACTTTTGTAAGGAAGGAAATGAAATGAAGTTGTCCACGTTTTTGAGGATGACTTTGTTTACTCTTGCCTTTGTAGTAGCATCTCTGTCTACTGCATATTCGCAAACGAGGACATTAACGGGAACTGTATCGGATGCCACGGGAACATTACCGGGTGTGGCCGTTATTGAGAAGGGTACCACCAATGGTACCAACACCGATGCGGAGGGAAATTTCGCGTTGAGAGTAGATGAGAGCTCAGAAACACTGGTGTTTTCATTTATTGGAATGGAATCCCAGGAAATCGCGATCGGAAACCAGACCAACTTCAACATCGTCCTGAAGGAATCAGTGACCACGCTCGAAGAAATAGTCGTAGTGGGTTATGGCGAACAGAAAAAGGAAAGTGTGGTCGGCGCTATTGTTCAGACGAAGGGCGAAGACCTGAAACGCGCAGGCGGGGTTGTAAACGTAGCACAGGCGCTTACAGGTCAGCTTCCCGGTGTAACGGTCATCCAGGGTACGGGTGAACCCGGTGCCGATGACCCGCGCATCCTTATCCGCGCACAGGGTAGCTGGAACAATTCAAATCCCCTCATCCTCGTAGATGGAGTTGAACGTCGGATGAACGACATCGACGTGAATGAAATTGAAAGCATTTCAGTTTTGAAAGATGCTTCCGCCACAGCGGTTTTCGGAGTAAAAGGTGCTGAAGGTGTGATCCTCATCACCACCAAACGCGGAAAATCCGGCGCGCCGAAGTTTACGCTTGACATGAACTCAAACGTGAAGTTCCTTTCAAAGACGCCTGACAAACTCAATTCCTATGAAGGCTTCCTGTATCGGAATAACAGCATAGAATATGAACTTCCTGTAACCGAATCTTCCTGGGGTAATTTTCAGCCCATGGAAATGGTTAACCGCTACAGACAGCCCCAGGCTCCCGGCGATGAATATATTTTCCCCGATGTAGACTGGCCAAAGGAGCAACTTAAAGATTTTGCATTATCACACCGCCTTAACTTCAACGTTTCAGGCGGCACAAAAACCGCCCGATACTTTGGGTCCCTCTCTTATACCCATGACGGTGACTTGCTGAATTCAGGCCTTGATAATGGAAAAGGATATAAGACCAAAAATGCCTATGAGCGTTTTAACTTCCGGACCAACCTCGACCTGGACATAACAAAGACCACGACGTTTTCGGTCAACGTTGCCGGGTACGTTGGAACAAAATTCGGAACCCCCAGTCAGGATATCTGGAGACCATTTTATCAGTCGGCCCCACATACTTTCCCCGCGCGTTTTCCCGATGGCGCCTGGGGCTTTACACCGCTGTACAATATTCCAAACCCATTGTATCTGTTGAATAACAGCGGCCGGCCGACAACTACCAGGACACAGGTCAATACCGACTTCATATTACAGCAAAAACTTGATTTCATCCTTGAAGGTTTGAGCTTCCGTGGTCTTTTGGCTTACGATAACCTGTTTTACAGCTCCGGTGGTATCACCGACGGTGGCAACGCGCCAACCCGGTACATCGACCCGATGGTCATTTATATGAAGGATGGCGAAACGATTGACGATTACACCCAGGGTACGAATGCCGCAGGCGGGATCAATGAGTTTGACTGGGTTCAGCAACCCATTACCTACCGGTCGGAAAATTCCAGTGACCTTAATAATGCCTATCGCAGATTATTCTATCAAAACCAGCTGAATTTTGCCCGCGTCTTTGACAACCATGACGTAGGAGCCACCATCGTCATGACCCGCGAGCAATTTGCAGAAGGCAGCATGTTTCCCCGCTACCGCGAAGACTGGGTGGGCCGTGTCACGTATGCGTATGACGACCGTTATTTATTTGAGACCAACGGCGCTTACAACGGTTCTGAAAAATTTGCGAAAGAGTACCGCTTCGGATTCTTCCCCTCTGTTGCAGTCGGATGGAGACTCTCCAATGAAAGTTTCCTGCAAACAGACTGGATTGACAATCTTAAAATACGCTACTCTATAGGTAAAGTGGGTAACGATAACTTCAGCGCACCGCGTTGGGCTTATGATACGCAGTGGAAGACCGATGACCGAACAAACTTTGGTACAGGTAACAACGCAAGTCCTTATACGCAATACACCGAAGCGGTTATCGGCAATCCGGATCTGCAATGGGAGACTGCCCTTAAACAAAACCTGGGAATTGAATTTGCCGTGTTCCAAAACAAGATCGGCATGACAGCTGACTTCTTCAGGGACCACCGCACCAATATTTTCATGAGTGCCGGGCAAAGGAGGATCTCCGACTACTTTGGAGCGCTGCCCGTTTCCGCGAACCTCGGCGAAACGAAGAGCCATGGTTACGAATTGACATTAAACCTCCAGAATCAATTCAAAGAATTGCATTACTGGGGTAACATCAGTTACACCTATGCCAAGGATGAAGTGATCTACATGGAAGACCCTGCTTTGCTCTCTGGTTACCAGAAGGCCGAGGGTTACCAGATCGGTCAGATGAAGACTGTTGTTTCCGAAGGATACGTTGACAACTGGGATGAACTTTATGCGACCACTTACTGGCAGGCTCAGAATCAATTGAAGCTTCCGGGCGATCAGCGCCTTCTGGATTTCAATGCCGACGGTGTCATCAACAGTTTTGATGTGGCGCCTTATGGTTATCCGACACGGCCGCAGAACACCTATAACTTCTCCTTCGGCCTTAACTACAAAGGATTTAGTCTGATGGCGCAGTTTTACGGCGTATACAATGTTAGCAGGGTCTATGGTTGGTTCTTAAGGCCTTATAGTGATGCTGCCTCATTCGTGGTATTTGAAAACAATCTGGATCAGTGGACGCCTGAAAATACCAATCCAACCTGGCCGGCGCAAAGGACTAACTCGAGCTACCAGCAGGATAACCTCTATACGGGAGACCGCTGGATACAGGATGCCTCTTTCCTGAGATTGAAAACTGCCGAGATCGCTTATTCCATGAGTGGCACCTGGCTGAAAGCCGTCGGCGCCAGCTCCGCCAGGATCTATTTGAATGGAAACAATCTCTTTTTCTGGTCAGACCTGATGGATGACCAGGAAGGCCCCGGGGTTTCAAACGGTGCAGGGTATCCGGTTTACAGACGTGTTAACCTTGGCCTGAATGTCAATTTCTAAAGATATCGATCGGTAAGCGTAAAAATAAAAACATGAAAATTCATAAATCTATATTAAAGTACATCGGCGCGCTGATACTCGCGCTCTTTGTAACCACGTCCTGCGAGGACTATCTCGACCAGGCGCCGGAAGCTGCGATCGCTGAAGATGAAGTCTTCAGTAAATTCGTCAGTTTTCAAGGTTATATGGAAGACATTTATCAATGCATCGTTGATGAAACTCTTGGAACGGATGCTTACGTGAACTGGAATTACGGCGACGATGTGCTGGAAGACAGAACCGATGGTGTGGTCCATAATTTTGACCAGGGTAACTACAGTTTCTGGACGCATTCCAAGGCCAGTCAGTTCTGGGGCACTATTGGAATCGCCAATGACAATGGCACCTCTGCAAAAGGCAAAAAAGGTTACTGGCAGCATGGCTGGTACGGGATCCGCAAAGCCAATACGGCGCTGAGAAATTTAAGCAAACTCACCTCGGGCACACAGGAAGAGCGCGATCTGATCGCCGGTCAGGCGTATTTCTTCCGCGGTTATTTGCATTTTGAGATCATGCGTTCATGGGGTGGTGTTGCCTATGTCGATTCGGTGTATTCGCCCACCGATGAAATCCGACTTCCACGTCTTTCATACAGGGAAACAGCGCTAAAGGCCGCGGCTGATTTTAGAAAAGCGGCAGAATTGCTACCTGCATCCTGGGATGAAACCATCGCAGGGCAGGCAACGGCAGGTCAAAATGATGGCCGCATAACCAAAGGTGCCGCCCTTGGTTATCTTGGCAAAAACCTTCTTTATGCCGCGAGTCCATTGATGAATGGTGTCTCTACAGGTAGTTACACGTATGATGAAGCGCTCTGCTCGGAAGCTGCTGAAGTCTTTGACGAGTTGATCCAATTGGCCAACCAGGGTTACCACAGCCTGCGCCCGTGGGCTGATTATTTTAAAAACTTTTACACGCTGGTGGCGGAAATGCCGATCGGCACGGAAGTTATTTTTAATAACCCGGTCTACATGTACAAACGCTGGAACTACGGTGAGCATCAGCTCCAGGTATTGGGTGGCTGGGGGATGTATGCCTCTCCCACGGCTAATTATGTTGAGTACTTCGGAATGAATAACGGCCTGCCTATTGGCGAAGCTGATTCAGGATATGACCCGATGAAGCCATGGGATAACCGCGAACCGAGATTTTATTATAACATCGTAAAGGGTGGTGACAGGCTGATCACTACCGCGAACGCTTCAAAAGCTCCGCTGGATGAATTTGCCCAGTTTCAGGTCGGCGGACGTCACCGCAATCCAAACAACAGCATTTCCGGTTACGGACATACAAAATTCCGTCCGCTCACAGCGAACAACAGAGATAATGGATGGGGTAACAACTTTTTTTACGAATGCCCTCAAATGCGCCTGGCAGATATTTACCTGATGTATGCTGAAGCGGTGAATGAAGCCTTTGGTCCTATGGGAAGTGTAGGAGGGGGCCCAACGGCCATCGAGGCTGTAAACATTATCCGCAGCCGTGCGCAAGTGGCTGACATCGACTCGCGCTTCACCGGCACAAAAGAAACTTTCCGTGAAGCCATTCGCGTGGAGCGGGCAGTGGAACTTGCTTTTGAAGGCCATCGCTGGTTCGACTTGCGCCGCTGGTATGTTTCTCATCTACCTCAGTACCGTGAAAAATATGAACTGGAATATGATAAAGACCAAACATATTTTAAAAAGGTATTGGCCCGCACCATTGTATTTGAAGAAAAACACTACTGGCTTCCTTTTGCGGTTGGACAGGTAACACTATACCCTGAGTTTGAACAAAATCCCGGTTGGTAGTAAAAGAACAGGAGGTTGGCAAAAGTAATGATGTCGGGCGCAGACATCCCCATCGTTACTCTTTCCGAAACAGAAAGATTAAAATAAATAGTATTAAAAACTCCCAATAATGAATAAGAGATTTACCCCAATTATTTTGGCAATCCTCTTTTTGAGCGTGATTTCCGGAAATATATTCGGACAGAAGAGAGGCGCCGAAAAGTTAGTAACGGTGCAATCTGCCGTGAAGGATGCAGAAGGAAACCCCATACCAGGTGCTGTTATCTCAGGAAATGAAGGTGCGATTGAAGCATTATCTGACGTTAATGGGGAATTCACTATCCAGATACCTGAGAATACGGATATCCTGATCGAAGCAAGTGGTTTTGAAAAGCAGTTGATCACGATTTTTCCGGAGGCCAACACTCCTGAAGTCCGACTTGAAAAAGCATTGTTCTCCAGAGAGGAGAGCAATCTGGTGAACATTCCATTCGGCGAAGTGATGCAAAAGGACGTCGTCGGTTCGCTGACAGTGATTGATCCCAAAGAACTTGCCTTTTATGACAACACACAAAGTATTGCAGACGCGATCAGGGCCAGGGTACCAGGTTTGTTGGGCTATAGCAACATCCGCGGGATCGGCAACGCGCTGATCATCGTCGATGGTATTCCCCGCGATGCCTCCAATATCAACCTCGCTGAAGTCGAACAAATCACCGTATTGAAGGATGCCAATTCGGCGATACTGTATGGAGTTCAGGCAAAAAATGGTGTCATCCTGGTGACGACAAAACGCGGACATGCTTTTAAACGCAAAATTGACGTTTCATTGGAGCAGGGTATTTCCGATCCTATAACGATGCCGAAATATCTCAATTCAGCCCAGTCGATGGGTTTGTATAATGAGGCACTGGCGAACGATGGCCTTCCGGCTGCCTTTTCCGATTCCGTTATCAACCTGTATGCCGGTGGTACTAATCCATACCTGTATCCGGATGTGAATTACTATTCAAATGAATTCCTTAACAGCAGAAAGCCCTTCAGCAGGGTTATCGGAGAATTTTCCGGCGGTTCCGATGTGGCGCAATATTTTGCCAGTGTCGGATGGACTCATTCAGAAAGTCTCTATAGACTCATCGAAGGAAACAACGGCGATGCCGATCGTTTTAACGTTCGCGCGAGAGTCGATTTTAAAGCCAACGATTTTATCAAGAGCAATATCGGCGCCGTGGTGATCTATGACAGACAGAACAGCCCGCATGGAAATTTCTGGGGTGATGCCGCGTCACAACAGCCTTACCTGTATCCTGCACTGATCCCCGTATCGCTCATTGACCAGGAGGCGCTCTCAGGTGCGGTCGATCTTCAAAAAGTAAAGCGCGTCAACGGCGATTACATTCTCGGCGGCACTTCGCAATACAACAGCAACGCTTACGGCAACATGCTTTTTGCCGGTTACAATCAGAATATCTACCGTACGATTCAGTTTAACAATTCGATCGATGTTGATCTCCGGAATGTGACCGAAGGGTTGAAATTCAAAACCTATCTGAGTTTCGACATCTATAACACCTTCAATCAATCTGTGGTTAACGAGTATGCGGTATATCAGCCAACCTGGACTCAGGATCCTGTCGATGGCAATTTTGAAATTTCTGATTTGAACCAGATTGGAGTGGACCTTTCCACCGGTGTTGAAAATTTAGGCAACGCATTTTTTGTCCGCAGGACCGGAGCCTATGCCATGTTTGATTACAACAGGACTTTCAACGAGGATCACTCACTCACAGGAAGTTTGCTGGGATATTTTGATAAGGTAAACATTCAAAATGTGATCATTAATGATAAGCATTCCCACCTTGGATTGCGTCTGACGTACGCTTTCCAGAACAAATATCTGGTTGATTTCAGCAGCGCTTACGTAAATGGATTCAAGCTGCAGGAGGGTAACCGCGGCGGATTTTCTCCCTCACTCGGCCTGGCCTGGGTTGTAAAAAATCAGGACTATTCCGGGACTGGCGCTGTCAACTATCTGAAAGTAAGATTGTCCGGGGGAATCATCAACACGGAATTCGCAGGAACCAACTACCGGCTGTATGAAAACACATTGTCACAGGGATCTACCTATGCCTGGAACGATGGAGGCAGAAACAACCGCGAGACCCTCATCAACCGCTCTGCGAATCCTGACCTCACTTTCGAGAAAATGAAAAATCTCAATCTTGGAGTGGAGGGTTATTTCCTGAACCGTTCACTGTTTGTGGAAGCAAATGCGTTCACAACCAGAAATTCGGGACAGGCGGTGCAGCGAACAATTTACCCTGGATTCATTTCAAACTACGTTCCGTATGAGAACTTCAATGAAACCGGTTATACCGGCGGAGAGCTGGGACTGATCTGGTCAAAGTCACTTGGTGAATTCTCCTTCGACCTCGGAACGAACTTCCTGTACGCTACGTCCAGTGAAGTGAAACGTGATGAAGTTTGGCAAAATGAATATCAGGAGCGCGAAGGACGGCCGGCGGATGCCATATTCGCGCTGGAGTCCCTTGGTTTGTTCGCCGATGATTCCGATATCCAGAACAGTCCTGTGCAGGCTTTTGGGGTAGTGCGTCCCGGCGACATCAAATACAAGGATCAGAACGGAGACGGTGTCATCAACCAGAACGACGAAGTGATGATCGGAAATTATCAGGCCCGGTTCTCGTATGGACTGCATGCGACGCTGCGCTACCGGAACTTCAGCCTTTTCGCCATTGGTAATGGACAGACAGGAGCCGACCGGTTCTTCAGTGGCCAGTATTTCTGGGTTCAGGGCAATGACCGCTATTCGGAAGAAGTGTTGGGCCGGTGGACTCCCGCTACTGCCTCCACCGCCACCTATCCGAGATTATCGGCCGGCAACAGCCCGAATAATTTCCGGAATTCTACTTACTGGTTATACGATAACAGTTACTTCAGCCTGAGCCGTGTGCAACTGAGCTATGACCTTCCGGGAACGCTTACCTCTCGTTGGTCGGTGAAGAATATCGGGCTTTACGTACGTGCGATGAACCTGGCCATGATCGGTAAGAATACCGACAGACAGCAGCTGAGAATCGGTTGGGAACCGGATTATCGCAGCTATGCCGTTGGTGCAAGACTTTCCTTTTAAGAAAAAAAACTACATAAGCATGAAGTCAAAAATATTATTAGTTCTGTTTCTCGGGTTGATGATGAGCGCCTGCGAACTATTGACTGAACCGGATTTAGACAACCAGTTTACCGAGGATCGCGTTTTTAAGGACCCGGCATTTGCTGAAGGGATCCTGTTGAGAGCGTACAGGCTCCTGCCAACCGATTACAGCTTTGAAGAAGTTGCCACCGACGATGCCGTTTCCAACCAGCGGGGTAATGCCTACCTCCGCATGGCCACAGGAGAATGGTCACCTCAGTTCAATCCACTGGACAATTGGGGCACTGCCTATGATGCGATCTTTAACCTTAACTACTTTTTGTCTGTAGTCGATGAAGTTGAATGGAGCTGGCAAAGTGAGGAACGCAATGAATTGTTTCGGAAACGATTCAAAGGTGAAGCCCATGCCCTCAGAGGTTATTTTTATTTCAAGTTACTGGAAAGATTTGGCGGTGTTGCCTCCAATGGCCAGCTACTTGGTGTTCCCCTGGTTACGGAAGTGATCGGAACGGAAGATAACTGGAAGCTGCCGCGCAATACTTATCAGGAGTCCATCGATCAGATCCACAGTGATTTTGATCAGGCCTTGACCCTATTGCCCTTTGAGTGGGTAAATATCACCGGTGAAGGTTCTGAAGCTTACAACCGGACCACGGGCTCCACCAATCAGAACCGGGTGAACCGCAAGATAGTTACTGCCTTGAAGTCAAGAGCAGCTTTGCATGCGGCCAGCCCCGCTTTTAATCCCGGCGGCGCCACAGACCAATATGTGTTGGCTGCGACGCTCACTGGCGGTTTATTGGATTCAATAAACGGGGTCCTTCCTTCAGCCGGCCTGAAGTTTTATGATGCCGATGCGGATGCCACCAATGCGGAAATATTCTGGCGCGGTGATTTTGGCAACAGCAACATCCGTGAAATGCTGAATTATCCCCCTTCCAAGTTTGGTGATGGCCGGGTAAATCCCACCCAAAACCTCGTGGATGCATTTCCGATGAAGAGCGGTTATCCCATTTCAGACGGAGCCAGCGGCTTCGATCCTGCCGACCCTTACACTAACAGAGATCCCAGACTGGCTGCCTACATCATTTATGATGGCAATAAATTGGGCAGCAGCACCATCGATACGGATGTCAACAGCCCCGCCGATGGTATCAATAAAACACCTGACTTTTCAACCCGCACGGGCTATTATTTGCTGAAGCTGTTGCGCCCGGATGTTAACCTGAACCCGAATGCGACC
>JBBEBN010000248.1:0-24076 GCA_040882305.1 Cyclobacteriaceae bacterium | reverse complement strand
TAGGTCTCCGGATCGATGCGGGCCATGAGCATGTTCCTTTCCACCCCCATGCACATCTTGTCACTGACCATGAAGCATAGCCCTCCCATCATCTTTTTTTCCTCGAATCGGACTCGCTTTTCCTTAAGCACTTTCCTCACTCGCTCAGCCAGGTGTTCACTGTATGCCATTGTTAAGACAAGATAAAGAAGAAACCGTAATTCGGAACTACGGTTTCCTCGAGCACCATGGTTATTTCATTGAGTGAAACGCAACACGATTACCTTCGGTGTCCGTGATGATTGCCATAAAACCATTCGGTCCGATGGATGTCTTGGGCATCATTATTTTTCCGCCTGCCTTTTCAACTTTTGATAAGGGCTCAGCCAGATCGCCACCTCCATTAAGATAAACGATCGTACCTTCTGCGTTTGGCTTGTTGCCGTTTCCGTATGTTACACAGCCGCCTACGCCATTATCCGCGGCAGGAAAAAAGGCCATTTGTAGACCATTGGTCTCCATGGGCTGAAGTTCAGCGTCCAGCACTTCTCCGTAAAATTTTACGGCACGTTTAAGGTTCGTTGCCGGAATTTCGAACCAATTGATTGCATTTGACATAGTGTAATTGTTTTGTTGAATTGATGATCCAAGTTATTGTGTGGTTTCAAACAAAGGTTGTAAATAGTCTTAAAAACGTAGGGCGCTAATTTCTTTAAATATGCAATAGAATGGCTAAATTGTCCGCCAAGTGGCTCTAAAACGTAGTATGCCGATGCGAAAAAAAAATCGCCTTTTTGACCTCATAAAATCGCTTTCGCCTGCAGAAAAGCGGTATTTCAGGCATTCATTAACAACTACACCCGGAAGCGACAACCCGAACTTTCTTCGCCTGTTCGATGCGATTGATAAAATGGATTCATACGAAGAAACAAGGCTAAAAAGCAAGTTCAAAGGGGAAAGGTTTACTAAGCAGCTTCACGTTACGAAAATTTATCTACATGATACTATTCTGAAAAGCCTCAGGTCATTTCATGCTAATGCATCTTCATCGTTGATGATAAAGGATCTCTTAAAGAACATTGAAATATGCTTCAATAAAGAACTTTATAACCACTGTGCGTTGGAAATTCAAAAAGCCGAAAAAATTGCTTTCAGGATTGAGGATGATATTTCGCTGCTCGAGATTCTTAACTGGAAGCGAAAACTGGCTCAAACTCAATCTCCTCAAAATCTGGAGCTCAGAGAAATTATTAGCAATCAGAAAACCTCGTTGCAAAGGCTATACAAACTGCATAAGCTATGGGAATTAATGGTTGGCCTGGACAATAGTCCACCACCCGATAAGCAAAGTGCCGAATCAATGAATGAAAAAGTTTTATTGTATCACCTTCTTTACAGAACTGAAATACAGAACAGACGAAATGATGCTGCAAAGCAGTCTCTTGAAGAATTGATAGGAATCCTCGAGGATAATTCTTCGAGGATCAGAGAAGAGCCGGGCATTTATCTTTCTTCAGTAAACAACCTCTTAAGTTTTTTCGTATTTACGAAAGATTATGACAAAGCCATTTCGCTCCTGGTAAGGGCAAAAATGTTTTACGAAACATCCGACAGGGCGAAAAAGAGTCAGAATAATTTCAGGCAAATCTTAAGGATGTATAATATCGAATTAGAAATTTACCGTGATACCGAATCTTTGGGAAAAGGAATTGCATTAATCAGGGATATTGAAAAAATGATTCAGCAGCATCCCAATACAACACCTCGCGAATATTTAATCTCTCTGTGGTTCCAATTCGGGTACATATACTTCTTGCAGCGGGATTTCAAGTCTTCACTTCATTGGATTAATGAAGTACTGAATTCGTCATTTGCGGTATTAAGACCTGATATTCACATTCAGGCGCATTTCTTAAACTTGATGGTTCACTTTGAATTGAAGAACTTCTTCGTAATGCGATACTTTGTTGATGGAACAAGGCGGTTTGGAAATAAAAATGCGTCATTCAAACCTCACCACAAAAAATTGCTGGGATTTTTTACTAAAATCAGCAACGCTCCTGTATCTGAGTATAACGGGTTGTTCGGCAAACTTTATTCAGAAGTCGTTGCAGAGAATTTGGTTCCAAAGAGTGATTTGGACTACATAAATTGGAATAAGTGGATAGCATCAAAAGCCAAAAGGACCTGAGATGTTATCTTGACCATTGTTCGTGAGATTATCATTTGGGCGGATAGTGATTGTCTTAACCGATTAATTCCTTCGCTGATGAAAGCCGGTTATAAAATTAGACGCTTCAGCCAATATATGTTTCAGATTACTGAGTATTCGAAGTATGATTTATAACTTTACCATCAGCCATTTCAATTATTCTATCTGAGGCTTTGGCAAAATCATTGTCATGCGTTACCGTAATTATTGTTTGCCCGAACTGTGTTGCTAGTTGATGGAATGTTTCAAGAACGATTGTCGTATTTTTACTGTCGAGATTACCAGTAGGCTCATCACACATAATAATCTTAGGGTCATTTATTAGAGCACGTGCAATTGCTACCCTTTGTTGCTGACCGCCTGAAAGTTTAGATGCTGGTTTTAATGCCTGATCTTTTATTCCTAATAGTTCCAGTTTTGCATAGGCTTGGGCTTCTATTTCGTCGTGCGAATGCCTGCCTAATTTTAAGGCAGGGATCATTACATTCTTCAAACATGTAAACTCAGGAAGCAGGTAGTGGAACTGAAATACAAATCCGATACTTCTACTGCGAATTTCAGCAAGGCTATCAGATTTTTGCCCGGTTATTTGTTCTCCCGCAATAAATAATTTCCCCTCATAATCTGTGTCCATTGTTGATAGAATGTAAAGCAGGGTTGATTTACCACATCCGGATTTGCCAATCAAGGTCACAAATTCACCCTCAGATACTTCAAATGAAATGTTATCTAAAGCCTTAAACTTTACTGGTTCGTAGAAGTATTTATTGATAAGATTTGTACTGAGAATTATTTCGTTTTCCATTATTTTCTGAATATTTCAATTGGGTCGACCCTGGCTGCACTGTGGGCAGGAAGATAACCAGCGACGAGCGTTATCAGTATTCCAACAATAGAACCGATGATAAAAACAGGCAGTTCAAATCCAATGGGAAAGTAATCCCGATCGCCTCCAATATAAATGCTGCTGACAACTTTGATTAATCCGGAAGCCAAAAGAAGTCCCATTAGCGTTCCCATAAAACCCATGATAAGGGTTTCTATAAGAAATATGCTGATCACGTCTTTTCCCTTGAACCCTGTAGCTTTTAGAATGGCGATATCATTTAGTTTTCCTCTAATAGTCATATTCATAATGTTATAGATACCAAATGCAGCTACCAATAGGATTGCTATGGATATTGAACCGAACATGACCTTTCTCGTTTTGTTCTGTGCCATCGTTTGATTGTTGGCCGATTGCCAATCCTCGGCTTTATAACCTGTCAGTTTTCCAAACCGCGTTGTATATTCAGGTGCTTTATCAGGGTCCTTAATATTTACAAAAATATCCGTTACGTAACTGGGACTCTCGAGAAGCAATTGTTGTCCCGTAGGTAGATTCATGTATGATTTCGTTTTGTCAATAATTGAATTATTGGTCTGGAAAATGCCAATAACCTTCATCGTTTTTATTACCCCGATGGATGAGGTGACGTTAATATTATCATCCACCTGAATGTTTAATTGATCTGCAATACCCACGCCGATCATTATTCCGTTCGGTGTTGTTAAAAGGTTCTGGATATCTCCGGCCAGCATGGTAGATTCGATATTGAACATTGCATTTGCTTCAATGATATTTACACCGGATGCAACACCATTTATCTGCGATGTTCCATTGTTATAGAAGAGATTGACGGATACTTGTGGGGCAATATTAACCACGTCTTGGTGTTTTTTTAAGTCGATTATTATTTTTTCAGGGTTGATAAGCGTATTGGTTAAGTTCGCAATTTTGGGATTAATGATTGCGGTTAGATAACCTGAATCAATATGAGGAATTAAAGGACGGCTTAAAATATCATCCTGGTAGATCCGAATGTGTGGAACGGCTTTAAACAGAGATTCATCAGAATACCGATTAAAGCCGACCACCAGGGAAATCATAAATATGAATATTCCGATACCAACGGTTACCCCTAATGCCGCAACCATTGCCTGTTTCTTACCGGTAAATAAATGGGTCAATGCTATATCAGTATTTACTTTTAGTTTCATTCAATTTGTTTTATCCGTCACAATAATTGTTGTTTCATCTAGTCCTTTGAGTATTTCAACCCAGTCATTGGAAATAAACCCGGTTTCCACAATTATTTCTCCCTTCCCCTTTATTCTTACTTTGTTGCTATAGCCCAAATAATTTCTCGGAATGACTAAAACGTTTTCTTTGTTTTGAATAATGATGTTGCCTTGAAGCTGTGTACCTGATATTCTAAATTCTAAGGGCTCGGTAAATTCTACTTCGCAATAAAAGGATTGTGATTTTGCGTCAAATGACGGATATATTTTGGTTACAATGCCTTGATAGGTCTTTTGTAATTGCGTATTAAGCTGAATAAGGGCCGTTTGATTTAATTTTATTTTTGAAATGCTACTTTCATCAACACTCAGCAGAGCATATAAGTGTTTCGGACTTCCCATTTCGGCAATCACGTCACCTTTTCTAATGTAATCTCCCAGTTCCTTTTCCATTAAGTATACTTTACCACCTATTACCGCTCTTAAGGCATTGTAATTTTGTGAGACGCTATTAATATCCTTTTGCGACTTTTGTATAATAAGTTGTTGATCCGCTTGTTGCCTTAATAGTTTGTAGTTTTCTTGTAGTCCTATTATATTCGTTTTGGAGTTTTGAAGCGCGAGCAAAATATTTTCATATTCCAATTTTGATACACTGTTGGATTCATAAAGCTTCTTATATCTTTCTGCTTGCTTTTCATCCTGAAAAAGCTGTTGTTTGGCGAGTTCAAGATTGATTTCTGCCTGCCTTAACGCCGGTGCATCTGGCCTTGCATTTTCGGCAGCAATAGTCAATAACTTATCTGCACTCCGCGCGTTTATAACACTTTGTTCATTGTCAACCATGGCCAATAGTTGACCTGCTTTAACGGTATCGCCCTCGTCAATATTTAACTGTACGATGTACCCGTCCGTTAGCGAGGTTAAATTATATTGATCGCCCGGTATAAGGATGCCGGACGCAAAAACGGTTTCAGTAATATTGTTTCTGACAGGCTTGGTTTCTGACGTTGGTTTTCCACAGGCAATAAGTATAGCTGCAATAACAATCAGGAGTAAGATTTCTATTGGCTTGATGTTCATTGTATACTGTTGTTAATGCTGATTTTGGATTGTTGATATTGCAAGTTTATAAGAGCCGATTGATAGTCCAGTGATGCAGTCAGCGCGTCTGTGAATGAACTTAAAAGATTATCAGCGGGATAGATATCCTGCAGGAATAAATTCAGGTTTTTCCGGTAGATATCTTCCTTTAGGTATCTAATCTCTTTTGTAATTATCATGGATTCTTTCGCCTTTTTATAGTCAATCAGTAACTGCAAATATTCCATTTTCTGTTGTATTTCCTTGTGTTTTAGATTCATTTCCGCGGTTTTCCAATTTGCTTTTGCTGTCGCGGTTTTGTATAAACGGCCAGCATCCGGAAATGTATAACTAAGTCTTAGTCCAATATAATTGGCAGGAATCCACCGGGCTGTATTATCAAAAAATTGCAGGTTGCTGTTTTGTTGTTTCGCCCAATAGCCAATAAATGAAAGGGTGGGAAAGTGTGCTGCTTTGCCGGCTTTATATTCGCTAATGGAATATTGCAGTTGTGTTTGAGCTTGCCTTGCATACAGTATGTTTTCCGATACAACGGCATCCTGAATAAGAACAGCAGCGTTATCCTGGTGTTCAATTATAAATGTTACAGTAGGATCTGTATCACACAACAATTTCAATATATTGAATTGCTGCTCCGTAGCAGTTTGTAAAAGTTGGAGACGGTTTTTTACCAACAAATGATTTACTTTTGCATTACTGACATCCTGGCTTCTGATAATGCCTTGCTCATATTTGTTTGTAAATATTTTTAAAATCGAATCAGCATTTAATAAAGTTTTAGAAGTAATGGTTATTTGTTGCTGAAAGGAAACAATGTTAAAATAAGAGGCTGCGAGAGACTCAAATAGAGTCTTTTTGGTTAATGTGTTATTAATAGTTGTAAGTTGCCCACCGAGCTTAGCTGACTTTAATTCAGCCCAGGCGACCGGATTTATCACATCAATCTGCGGTGTTAAATACACGGATTGTACATATTGCTTTCCGGTATAAACTTCTTTAAACGTTCCTGGCTTTCCATTAAAAATTTCGGCAGGAAAGAAATTTACAGGTAGTTGTGAATTGTTTGTGGCTGCATAATTTGCACTTGCGCGAGGATTGAACCGGTTGATTTTTGCATACAAAGTTTGGTATTTGGCCAACAGGATCTGAGCATCTCCGGTTTTTAAGGCAATGCTTTGTTGTTCAGCAAAAGCCAATAAAGAATCCGGGTTTGTGAAACGGATACTTTCCTGGGCATTTGCCGTGGCAACAGAGAAAAGAGATATAATTACTTTAAATAGAAGTTTCAATTTCAATTTGTATTGTCATTAGAAGTTTACACATCTGAAAAGAACTGCCTGACGTCTGGAACGGATAACGACATAAAGTATTACGGCTGAAGTCTTCACGGATTTTAAGTCCTAGCAGTTTAAAGTCAAATTTACCTTGATTGAGTTGAGTGATTAGTGATTTGAATCACGTATGGAACTGATAAATATCAGTATTAACCCGCCATTCGAACGTCCCGCAGCACTATTGGCAATTTTAATCGAACTTGTCTTTGAAGGACTTGAAAGAGTATTAATTCCAAATCGCTTGCGCAATAAAATCTTATAGAATATAGAAACAAAATCGTTTATTCGATTTCTTCTTTTTTTTGAAGTTACGGTGAGATATTACAATTTATCATCGAACTGCATCACACATTCAAAATAGAAACCAGCTTGCTCCATAAGTAAACTTATCAATTGAAACTATGAGTAACTCCAAAACTGAGTAGAGTTGACTTGTTCCGAAACCTGTCGTTTGGCGCTGGGAATTGCTGAGGTTTGTTATTTGTTGTGTATTCTGTAAACAGGTATTGAAGCCCAATCTTAAAAGCCCACTGATCTTCAAAGAAATAGCGAAGATATAATTTCGAATTAGGAAATTCCGGGAAAGGGGCGGGAAATTCCGGGATTCAATACGACGACTTTAAAAGTGGGGAAACTCAGGAAGAAATTTGGATTCCGGGGACCAGCCGGTGGGTACATAGGGGATATCGCCCTTGCCTTTTTGAAAATAACTCAGTATCAGGAGAGCTATTGTTGAAGCCGATGTTTAGAGGAATGCAATCGAAATGCCCCGTTTGTTGCCGGGTGCCAGCTGCCAGTATCAGAAATTTCTGGTCATCGGAATTGGTGGCCAGCCTGCTAAATCATTTTACTTTCGTGTGTTTCGGTTTTTCAAGCCCAGTATCCTTGGGCGCTTTATCAACCCTTAGACCCTGGAATACCGGGTGCCGGACACTTCCATCATCCGTGATTTCGGTGAACTTAATATTGCAAACCACCTCCGGTTCCACCCAGGTTATGTCAGGGGTTTCTTTGATCGGAACATCGAGCGGAGAAGTCTTTCTAATGATCTTTTTCAGTTTAATGTGAAGGTCCTTTAAGCTTTTATCATTAAATCCGGTGCCTACGTTACCGATATAAACCAGCTTTTCTTTATCCTTCACGGCGACTAATAATGAACCAAAATATTGCCTTGATCCTTTCGGGTCGGTGAAACCAACGATGATCACCTCCTGGGATTGGACGTTCTTTATTTTGAGCCAGTCAGATGTTCTTTTTCCGATATAATATTTGCTGTTCTTTTTTTTGGCGATCATGCCTTCAAGGTTCATTTTCTGCATTTCCCTGAACAGCATTTTCCCTTCGTCTTCAACATGATCACAGTATTTGACCACCTTTGATTCAGGTAATAACTCTCTTAGGATCTCTTTCCTTTCGATCAAAGGAAGATTGGTCAAAGCCTTGCCCTCCAGTTCTATTATATCGAATACAAAATATTGGATTGCATATTTATCCTTGCTCTGGTAGTTCTGAAGCTTTTGAAAATTCGGTTTCGCATTTTCGCCGAACACGACTATTTCCCCATCGATTATTGCATTCTTCTTGATTGCTTTCAACCCCTCAAATATTTTAGAATAAGCTTTGTCGAAGGTCAGCCCATTGCGGGAGTACAGTTTGTTACCGGATTTGTTGACCTCCGCAATGGCGCGATAACCGTCCCACTTTATTTCGAAAAGCCAATCGGGGCTGTTGAAAGCCGGTTGATCGGTGAGCTGCGCTTTCATGGGCTCAACGAAAGACGATAGTTTGCGGCTGCCTTCGATCCGGACGTATTTCATTTGAGGGTAAAGTAACAAAAACACAGCAATCAACAAGGCAATTTTGAAAGATCTGTGCGGGCCGGGGATTGTAAAAAAGTTGCGAATTTGCCGGCTAAACAGACCTTATGTGTTAATTGCCGCAAAGCAATATAACGACCCTTTAACCAGGCACGCTGCTTATTTCGAAACGACCAACGAAATAATGCAAATAAGTGTGATGATAATAATAAAGATCACGTTTTCCCAGAAACGTCAATACTCACATGCGTGATGGAGATACAAGCAGATCTTTAACGAAAGGTTGATTGTAAAAACGCTTTCCGGTACCCTTGTACAAGGCGTTTGCAAGGGCGGCAAAGACAGGCGGAAAACATGGCTCACCGAGACCGGTTGGATCATGTTCGTTTTGCACGAAATGTATCTCAATTGATTTGGGCGCCTCTTTCAGTCTGATCAGGCGATATTTGTCGAAGTTATTTTTTTCCGGCACTCCGTTAACGAACGTCACTTCACCGAACAGGGCATTCCCAATACCGTCCACAATACACCCTTCACCCAAATTGGCAGCTGCATCAGGGTTGACTACAATGCCACAATCCACTGCGGCATACACTTTTTGAATGACTGGCTTATTGTTTTGCATCTCAAGATCAAGTACCTGGGCTACATAAGTGTTGTGGCAGAAATAGGCTGAAACCCCACGGTGGACATTGGCCTGAGACTCCTCCCATTTGGATTTCTCCCGCACCAATTTCAAGACTCCGGCATAGCGTTCCGGATCATAATCGTTGTTCGAGCCTACGGGATTGTTTCCGGCACGTTCTAAAAGTTCGAGGCGGAATTCAATCGGATCTTTTCCCGCGAGTTCAGCCACCTCATCCAGGAACGACTGTTCGGCCGCTGCCATGAAATTGGATCTTGGTGCCCTGAATGATCCAACGGTAATGTTGGACGCTATTGTCCAATCCTCGGCAAGATAATTATCCACGGCACCCGCCGGGAACCTGTTGGCAGCAAGCGGGCTTTCCGGAATTCCCCCGGCCTTTACATGAAAAGCGATCAGGTTATTGTTCGTATCTAACGCAGCCCGGTACGTTGCATGGTAAGCCGGTCGATAAATGCCGGAAGTCATGTCATCTTCACGCGTGTATATAAGTTTAACAGGCGCATTCATTTTCCGGGAAATGAGCGCTGCCTCCACCAGCCAGTGAGCATAAGACCGTCGTCCGAATCCTCCACCCAGGCGTGTCATCTGTATATCTATCTTGTCAAGGGGTAAGCCGAGCCGGGTCGACAATGTTTGCTCTGTATACTCCGGTTTCTGTAATGGTCCTGCCAACTCTGCCTTCTCTGCAGTTACATGTGCAAAAAAGTTCATTGGTTCCATGCAGTTGTGGGCAAGGAAGGGAGCTGTATAAGTACGTTCTATAATCTGTGAGGCATTCTTAAACGCTTTCTCCGGGTCTCCGTCTTTACGACGTAGATTTCCCGGTTTGGCCGCCATTTCTGCCATCTTTAACCAGTGGTCAGCAGTGCTTTCAAGACCTGCAGGAACATGTATAGTTTGTGTTCCGCCAGAGGAATTCCTTATTACAGTGTGATCGGAGAAGGGTTCCCATTCGACATTCAGCGCCTTTTTTGCATTCAGCACTTCCCAGGTGGTGTTACCTGCCACAACCACCAGATCGGTAAAGGTACAAGTATCAAAATTCTGCCTCTCATAATCATCTTCTAAGGTCTTGATGGTGAAAATGTCTTTTATGCCGGGCATTTTCCTTGCTGCCGCGTCATCCAGCGACTTCAGTTTCATCCCAAATGCCGGGGGGTGAGTAATCATGGCGATAAGCATCCCCGGGCGGTGGTAGTCGATGCCAAACAGCGGTCGTCCTTTTACGATCTTTTCACCGTCCACATTTCTGCGGGAAGTGCCAATAATTTTGAAGTCCTTCTTATCCTTAAGCTGCACCTCTTTGGGCACAGGGATTTGGGCAGCGGCCGACGCCACTTCGCCATAGCCCACTGACTTACCGCTTTTCTTGTGATGCAATACACCTGCTTCCGTGATGATCTCTTCCGCGGGCACCTGCCATGCCTGAGCCGCTGCCTGTCTCAGCATACTCCTTGCAGTGGCGCCAGCCATCCGTAGGCCCTGCCAACCCTGTCTGATTGCCTGACTTCCTCCAATAAATTGGCGGACATACAAATTCGTATTCAGGGGCGCCTGCTCCACAATTACCTTTTCCCATTCCGCATCAAGTTCCTCGGCCACGATCATGGGCATTGAGGTTTTCACGTTCTGTCCCCCTTCAGGATTAGGTGACATGATTGTGATGAGGCCGTTCTCGCCGATTTTCAAAAAGCCGTTCAGGTTGAACCACTCTTTTGGAAGGGTCAATGCATCTTCCGGTGCAGGCTTGCATCCGGCCAGCCAGCTAAAGCTCAGCATCATACCGCCGCCTGCCATGGCGGAAACCTTTAAGAAAGATCTTCGGTTTATTGTTGTCTTTACCAGTGCCATTTTCGCAACGTTTAAAGTGATTGAGCAGCTGTTCTACAACGGGCTGGCTACTATCACATCCGCGATGGAGCCGCCTGCAACTCTTTACCGAAAGGCTGATCGTAAAAGCGCTTTCCTGTAGCCTTGTACAAGGCGTTTGCAACTGCGGCAAAGACGGGCGGAAACAAGGGCTCGCCAAGACCCGTCGGATCGATGTCGTTTTTTACGAAATGTATCTCAATTGATTTCGGCGCCTCCTTCTGTCTGATGAGGCGATACTTGTCGAAATTATTTTTTTCGGGCACTCCATCCACGAACGTCATTTCACCGAAAAGCGCATTTCCGATACCATCCACAATACCCCCTTCACCCATGTTCGCAGCGGCGTCAGGATTGACAACAATGCCACAGTCTACTGCCGCATACACTTTTTGAATAACAGGATTATTGTTTTGCATCACCAGATCGAGCACCTCAGCTACATAGGAGTTGTGGCAGAAATATGCTGAAACTCCACGGTGAACATTGGCTTGAGACTCATTCCATTTGGATTTCTCCCTCACCAATTTCAAAACTCCGGCATAGCGCTCCGCGTCGTAGTCGTTGTTCGATCCCACTGGATTGGTCCTGGCACGCTCTAAAAGTTCGAGGCGGAACTCAATGGGATCCTTTCCTGCAAGTTCTGCCAACTCGTCCAGAAATGATTGCTCGGCTCCGGCGATGAAGTTCGACCTGGGCGCACGGAATGCACCGATGGTAATGTTGGATTCTAATGACCATCCTTCTGCCAGGTAATTATCTACGGCGCCGGCCGGAAAGCGGTTTGCGGCAACCGGATGTTCAGGGACGCCACCGCCGCGCACGTGAAATGCAATGAGATTGTTGTCTTTGTCCAGCGCCGCCTTGTATGTGACTCTGTACGTAGGGCGATAAATACCATAGGTCATGTCGTCCTCGCGGGTATAAATCATTTTGATGGGTGCGTTCACTTTTTGGGAAATGACCGCTGCCTCAACCATATGATGTCCGTAGGCTCTTAAACCAAATCCTCCTCCCATTCTCGCCAATTTAACGTGGATCTTTTCTTTCGGAAGCCCCAACCGCGCGGATAGAGTTTGAACAACGAACTCCGGTGCCTGGATAGGTCCATATATCTCAGCTTTTTCTTTTGTAACATGGGCAAAACAATTGACGGGCTCCATGGTATTGTGCGCCAGGTACGGAGCTGAATAAGTTCGCTCAATCACTTTGGCTGCCTTCTTAAAAACTCCTTCCGGATCACCATCTTTTCGAAGAACATTCGCAGGTTTTTTCGCCATCTCCTCCATCTTGGCTTTGTGTCCGATGGTGCTTTCCAGTCCGCCTGGAATCCTGACTGTTTGTTTGCCTCCACGACCACTGACGAATATATTTGAGTCGGAAGTACCTTCCCATTCTATTTTCAGGGCCTTCTTTGCGTTCATCACCTCCCAGGTGGTATTTCCCACTACAGCCACCAATTCCGTGAATGTAGTCGTGTCGAAACCGTTGCGTTCGTAATCATCTGCAAGGGTTTTGATGGTAAATACATCCTTGATGCCGGGCATGGATCTCGCTGCGGCGTCATCTACTGATTTGACTTTCAAGCCAAATGCAGGAGGGTGAACAATCATGGCAATCAACATTCCTTCCTGGGTATGATCGATCCCAAACATTGGCTTGCCGGTCACGATCTTCATTCCGTCCACGTTTTTCCTGGAAGTCCCGATGATTTTGAAATCATTGACATTTTTTAATGAAACCTCCTCCGGAATAGGAAGTTCAGCCGCCCTGGAAGCCATTTCACCATAGCCTGCTTTTTTGCCACTTAACTTGTGGTGCAACGTCCCGGCTTCGGTCGTAATCTCCTCAGCAGGAACATTCCAGGTCTGTGCGGCTGCATTGACCAGCATTTGTCGGGCAGTAGCACCCGCAGTCCGGAGAATTTTCCATCCCTGACGGACAGACTGGCTGCCACCTGTGAACTGGCGTTCAAATCGTTCAGGAAAGAAATCGGCTTGCTCTACGATGACGTTTTTCCAATCTATGTCCAACTCATCAGCCAGGATCATCGGCAAGGATGTCTTGACATTTGAGCCAAATTCCGGGTTCGGAGCCATTAGGGTGGCTACTCCGTTTTCTCCGATCTTGATGTAGCTGTTCAGCTCAAACCATTCTTTGGGGAGGGTTAATGCCCCCTCAGGTGAAGGCTTACATCCGGCCAGCCAGCTAAAGCTAAGCATCATACCTCCGCCTGCCAGGGTGGAAACCTTTAAGAAAGATCTTCGGTTTATGGTTGTTTTTACGAGTGTCATTTGTTGGGAAGGTTAAAGTGATTACGAATGAGCGGCTGTTTTTACCGCCGCTTTGATCCGGACATAAGTGCCACAGCGGCAGATATTCCCATTCATAGCCGATTCGACCTCCTCATCAGTAGGATTGGGATTTTCTTTTAAAAATGCAACAGCTGTCAGGATCTGTCCAGTCTGACAGTATCCGCATTGAGGAACATCGTGTTCCAGCCAGGCTTTCTGAACGGGATGATCACCATTTTCTGAAAGCCCTTCGATGGTGGTAACTGCCTTGTTTTCAACCTGTGAAACGGGTAGCACACAAGAACGCACCGCTTTGCCTTCAAGAAGGATCGTGCACGCTCCGCATTGTGCCATTCCGCACCCGTACTTCGTTCCAACAAGGTTCAAATGATCCCTTAACACCCATAATACAGGGGTACCGGGATCAACATCCACCACTTGTTTTTTTCCATTGATATCAAGGTTGATCTTTGCCATTGTATTTGAATTTAGCGAGAGTTCTATACGAAATTGGTCAATAAAGATAGTAATCGAAGCCTGATAACCTTATTTTTTTCAAACAAGAAGTTATGAAAATCAAACACCTTCCAAAATTTTTGGCGGGTGGCGAGGACGAATTTATGTTGCGACACGTAGCCTTTGTAAAGGGTTCACCAACGGAAGTTCCATGTCGTATGCATCGCCAAATTCAGGACATGCCACTATTTTATCCTTGCCCCGGTCCCCGAGCTCCTGTGCTCGTGGATTTTGATATTTTTATCTACCATTTCCAGGAGCATGCCCAGATCAAAGGGCTTTTCAATAAAATCATCCACACCGGATTTCTTCGCTTTCCGTTTAAGATCATGATAGCATGAGATCATGATGATCGGAATATCTTTGGTCTTTTCGTTGCTTTTCAAATACTTACATATCTCAAGTCCGTCAGTTGTTGGCAAAGCTTTATCTAAGATAAATAGGTCAGGCGATTGGTGGTTTTCTTCAACAATGGTATCGCCGTCCGATAACGTCTCCACCTCGTAACCAGCGTCGTTCAGTACTAAATTCAATATAAAACGGATATCCGGATCATCTTCAGCCAGCAGGATTTTCCTGGTCGTGGCTGCAGTCTTTGGCGCCTGGAAGTCGCTTCGATCCTTTGCCATCTGGAAGTGGTCTAGTAGGGCTCGTATACTTAGCTAGTGGTCTTGAGTCCAGGAAGAGCAACTGAGAGCCGGTTTGATGGTCGAGCTGACCTGCATCAGAGCTGCCGCTGAATCTGCCTGTCTTAAACCTTATCGAATATACGTTAGGGAGGGTGTGTGCACAAGTATGCAGCAAAATTAATCTCTTAATAAAGCGCCTTTTGATTGGTTAATGAACCAGCGTTGCTTCAACGGTATAGTGATTATGAGCCTCGTATTGTCGGAAGGGGTGATCCAGCTCGAATTGCATTACATTGCTCAGGTTCTGAATAATGACCAGTTTTTTCGACGTTTCTTCAATGAGAACCGCCCCCTTTTCGTTGATCTGCATGATTCTAAGGAAATTTGGTTGCCACATTTCCCCCATAAGACGATATCTGAAACTGATATCTGGTCTCAAATCCTGCAGTTCATAGAGCAATCGTTTTAGCTCAAGGAAGGGTACTATGTTGTCTCTTATCAGTGTCACCTGAATTTGATTAAACCCGTAGCCGTAAAAAACGCGTGCCGGATTTTGAGGTACATGTTTTTTTGATCGCTGTCCCGGTTGTCGATCCGATAAACAGCATCAATTTTTCGGCTGCTATTATAGTGGCGCCGAAGTAAGGCTGCTTCACCGCCTTCCACTTCTTTAGGTCAGAATGCAGAAGCGGTCGTCAGATTTGTTCAAAACCGTACAACCGCTGGTCAGAAAATGGGCGCTGTGTCGGAATACAAAAAGAGTCTATATCCCTAAATACTGCTCTGCATTCTTCCTGTAAATCTTGTCGACTACCTCCCGGGGCAAATTCAATCCTTTGAATTCGCCATCTATTCCGGATATGCTTAACATCTCACCGGTGGCGAAAAACCTCCACTGAAAAATCCTGCTGTCATGCGTGCCTCGGTTCATTTCGGCTGGGTCCTCCGGCATCCTCACCTGAACATCAGTAGCATAAAGAAGCCTGTCCTGGTACTTCACGAAAAAATCATGCGTCGCCTGCCAGTCGTTCTTCGCGTGGTAACACAGGTCTGACATGCGTGCGAGATCGACGGCCATATGCGGATATTTATCCAGCCGTTTTGAAAGTTCCTCAAGACTCCACTCGAGACTCCCGAGGTGTGCGCCGATAAATTTCAGATCCGGATGCTTCTCGAGCATGTGGTCCCTGGAGTTTATCTGGTCTTCATAACTCGGATGATCGGGATGTAAATACATATGGTATTCCGGGTGAGATTTGTAATACCCCTGATGAAACGTCATTTCTTCGAGGGGAAGCCAGCAGTCTCTGGGTTCGCCAAGGTGTCCTACCAAAGGTATCTTGTTTTGCTCGAGGTAGTCCAGTATTGGATCGAACTTTGGATCGTCGATCATGACAAACTTTCCCTTCTCATCTTTCAGGTCCATACCTATGTTCTTCCAGACTTTCACAGCAATTGCTCCGTGGGAAAATGAATTCTTCAGGTAGGCAAGCGTTTCATCCTGCCAGCCCTGCGTATTAAAGTTTGCAACCGAAAAAGTCGTAGCGTAGGCGATTCTTTCAGGGAAGGTCTTCAATTGCTTCCTTACGATCTTTTCCTGGTCTGCCATGCTTATCCCGAAAGGTCTGTCGTCAACGATGACGAGGAAACGAAAATTATCTCTTTCCGCCTGCTTAATAAAAGTGGTATCCTCCGTATTAAGGTGGATGTGAGAATCGAACTTTTCCACCAGGTGAAAGTCGTCTGCTGTATAATGCGCCGGCTGAGAACTTACCGGTTGTGATTCCGGCTTGTTCTGTCTGGAACAACTCGTAAAAAACAGAGAAGAGAGGCTGATAAATATTGTGACAGGTAATTTATTCATGTGGTTTTTTTTAGTCCTGAATTAAATGTCAATAAATTCTCGTCGGCGCTAATTTTCGCCATAGTACATACTAAATTACCTGATCTTTAACACAACACATTGCTGACCCCTGATATTGGAAGTGGAGGTGTAGCTCGCCGTCAGCACGTATATACCCTGATCGTGATTTTCAGGTTTTTCTATCACCCAGAACGTCCCTTCAAGGCCTGGGTAGATCCAACGGTTTTTATTTCCACCCTGTTGCAGAATGTAGTCGGCGATTTGCGCAGCCTCTTCCAATGTGAGATCGGGATGCGAAGGCATTACCTGAGAGCCCCAGATGCCGGAAGACCCGCCAATAATACGACCTCCCAACTCCTTAACAGTAACAGGGTTGTTTTGATACCGCCCTGCAATTTCCTGAAAGGAAGGCCCCACAAGTCTGGTCTTGTCAGAATGACATCCAAAGCAGGTAGAACGCTTCATGGCAGAGAGCCCTTTATGCTCTTTCTTTTGCTGTGATGCTTTAATGAGTTCATTCACTTTCTTTTCATCTCCTGCCGGAAAATATTCTACTTCCATCAGACACGCACGAGCTTCAATCTCTCCATACCTGGATTCACCGTCCTTTAGATCCGACACACTAATGATGTACCGGACCTGCGTATTCCAGGTAAGATGTTCCGGCGCTCCCGGGATCTCTATTTCCACCTTCGGAGCGTGATCCAGCTCTGGAACCGCACTTCCCGGCCCAACTCCGCCCTCTCCCAACGCGATCTCCTTCATGGGATGAGGATGCTTTAGCGTGGAGAAGCGATCAACATCAACTGTGTAACAGGTGGCTGATATAAAAATAAAAACATGTATCGCTGTCATCATGCTCATTGCTTTGGTAAAAATCAGAAAAAAGATTTGGTTGTTGTTACCATTTTGATAAATTCCAAAGAATTACAATAAAATGAAGCACAAAGCTAAGATTACCGCGATGAGGACTTCCCTGGCAACCATCGTCGCGTTTTTCTTTACTGCGGCAAACAGCCAGGGGTACAGTCCGTCACGGATTTTTGCCCACAATGATTATGTGCAGTCCCAGCCTTTTTATACTGCTTACAACCTGCGTGTGGGATTTATCGAGGCCGATGTCTTTCTGATTGGTGGTGACCTGCTGGTGGCGCATCACCGTAACGAAACAGATGCGCGAAGAACGCTGGCGGCATTGTACCTGGAACCGTTGTCGAAACAGGTGGCGGAAAATCGCGGATCAGTGTACGAAGATCCGGGAAGTCATTTAACACTGATGATCGATTTGAAAACCGAAGGCACAGCTACGCTGGATAACATTGTCGGGTTGCTACAGGAGTATCCCAGCCTGCTTGCGTGTTCAACGTTGCATTTTATGATCAGCGGGAATGTTCCGCCTCCGGGAAAATGGACAGATTACCCCTCCTTTATTTCAATTGACGGAAGACCCGCGATACCTTATACCGGGGAACAATTAAAGCGCATTGTGATGATCAGCACAAACTTCCGCGATCATGTGAACTGGGATGGCAAGAGCAAACTGAGCGGAGAGGCAATGAAGAAAATCAAAATGCTTGTGGATGAAGTCCACGCAAAAGGCAAAAGGATCCGCTTCTGGGCAACACCTGACTTCGAAAGCGCCTGGAAGCAACAGATGGATCTCAATTTTGATGTTATCGTTACCGATGATGTAACCGGCCTTGAAGCATTTATCGCCAGCCAAAAGTAAAACCTATCATCAAAGCTTTTTTACCCCTATCTGCGGGATTTAATTTTTTAGAAAAGATTGTCCCCGCATTCTAAAGCCGTTCGTCATGAAGCAAAATCTAGTTTAACCCAATAATCGATCTCATGACACCCAAAGAATTCATTAAAACCTGGTTCGCGAACATTGACGCCAACCGCTGCGATGACCTGGAACGAATGATGGACAACAGCCATCAGTTCAGCCATCCAATGACATCCGCCCCCGCAAATAAAGAACAGCATTTGGGCATGATTAAAATGTCGATCATGCAACAGATAAATAGCTGATGGATGGTTGACGTGATCACCTCTATCGAGATTGCAGTGCCACTCAAAAAAGTGGCAGCATATGCAATGGACCCCGATAAGGCTCCAGAGTGGTATGTCAATATCAAATCTGCTGAGTGGAAAACTCCGAAGCCATTGGCTAAAGGTTCACAGATAGCTTTTATTGCGCGCTTCCTCGGAAAGAAGTTGAGTTACACCTATGAGGTGACTGAACTTTCAGACACGAGAATGGTCATGAGGACCGCAGATGGTCCTTTTCCAATGGAGACAACGTATAGTTTAGAAAAGATCAGTGACAACATCACCCGGATGACCCTTAGGAATAGAGGCACTCCTTCCGGCTTTTCAAAATTATTCTCACCATTTATGTCCGCCATAATGAAGAAAGCGAACAGTAAGGACTTGAAAGCTATTAAGCGAATTCTGGAGAAAACGGATTAATTTCGGGCTTGACAAAAATGGCATCCGTAGCCGTCGTTGAATTGCAGGCTTTCTTCTTTCATTATTACTAGTCATTAAAAAGCAGAGTTCCATAAGACGTTGAGTATTCAAATGATCTCAACTCAGGTTATCTATTAAATCATATTTTTCAGTTTTAAAACCCGAAAAGTTTGAATAGATTAGAACTATGTTCGGTAAGAGAAATTATCTAAACTCTTGAATGGCAAGTCACTTTCCCGCGGTACACCCATATTTTGGCGACTACAAAATTGACTATGAACCCACTGCTGATTACGTGTCTGTTGTTGAGTTTTGTCAACCTGTACCTACACGGGCAAAACCGGAAAATCCCGGTCCCGACTATTTCAGGGGAGTGGCGGCCCATCGCTAAAAATCCTGACCTGGGAAAATATAATTCGCCGGAACAGGAGCCTGTCGACTTTGGCGTATGGCAGGCAAAGGATGGGAGCTGGCAATTGTGGTCGTGCATTCGTAAGTCAAAATTTCCGGGAACACCATACACAACAAGGTTCCTTTACGGTTGGGAGGGTAGATCATTAACCTCGGCAAACTGGGAACCGATGGGAATAAAATGGGCGGCAGATTCGACGCTGGGAGAAATACCTGGCGGAATGCAGGCGCCATTTGTGCTAAAGGAAGGCGAAGGTTATCATCTGTTTTACGGCGACTGGAACCGGATATGCCTGGCCAGCAGTACTGACGGAAAAAATTTCGAACGTGTTTTAAATGAGAACGGACAACCAGATCTGTTTTCAGAATATGAAGATCTGGAATATGGCAGAAATGCAAGGGACCCAATGATCCTCAAAAGGGGAAATACGTTTTATTGTTATTACACTGCCCACCTGCGGGAGCCGGGGGAGGATGGCGCCGCATTCTGCAGGATTTCATCGAACTTAACAGAATGGAGCGAATCTTCGATGATAGCGCGAACCGCTCCTTACAAGGGAAACAGTCAGCGTTTCTCCGATGAATGCCCCTTTGTGGTTTACCTTCCCGAGTATAAACTTTACTACCTGTTCGTAACGCAGCTGTACGGAAAAGACAGCCAAACGACCGTGTATGCGTCCCCTGATCTGATGTACTTTGGTGTGAATGATGCGAGGCGTAAGGTTTGCACGCTGCCTGTGGCTGCGCCGGAGATTGTTTACCACCAGGGGAAATATTATCTCTTCGCCTTAAATCCGGGGTTGGATGGTATCAGAGTCACAAATTTGGAGTGGATAGTTAAGTGAGTTAGGGTACAAAATAGCTGAAATATGATGAAGATATTAACATTGATCCTTCCCTTAAAGGCGCATGAATTAGCCCGAACTTTGGAAAGGGCGGCCGTGCGGAGATTCCGTTTCTTTGCTGCCGTATTTATTTTATTGTCGTTCGCCGGGCCCGCTTTCTGCCAGGACAAACCTGAGAGCCTCCTGGGCAGTCTTGCCCCCATTATGAATGCCATCCATGAAGACCGCGGCTTTCCGATGGATTTTGCGCATAAGGGAAAGTTGTCTGTTGCCGAATGGCGGAATCGCGGCAGGGCAGAGGTGCAACGTGTCTTTGCCTATGCGCCGGAGAAAGTATCGCTCGATGTAAAAGTTCATTCAGTGGTAAAACGGGATGGCTACGAGATACGCAGTATTTCGTTTGCCGGCTCGCCGTACTATCGCATTCCCGCGTTCCTGCTCGTGCCGGAGGGTAAAGGTCCTTTTCCGGGAGTGGTGGCACTGCACGACCATGGCGGATGGTTCATGCACGGTAAGGAGAAACTTGTGGCAATGGAAGGAGAACATGTTGCTGTAAAGGAGTTTCGCAACGGATCGTATGGGGGTCGCGCCTGGGCCGAGGCGCTCGCAAAGCGCGGATTTGTGGTGATCGTGCCGGATGCTTTTTACTGGGGCGATCGACGGCTCAAATATGATCTCGAACCGGAGGAATTAAGGAACCGGGTTGCGGGGTTGGACACGACCACAATTGAATACGTGCGAGCCGTGAACCGTTATCTTGTTGAGCGCACTACCGATCTGCACATACGGATGTCTTTCGCCGGGATGACATGGGGCGGGATCATTACTTACGACGACCGGCGCGCCGTCGACCTGCTCAGTTCTCTTTCCGAGGTTGACAAGGAAAGAATTGGTTGTGCCGGTCTCTCGGGCGGTGGATTCCGGTCCACGTATCTCGCCGGCATGGAACCGCGCATCAAGGCCGCCGTGATCGTTGGCTGGATGACTTCGCTTCCCACGACGACGGACATACCGTATCCTGTCCATCGCGATATGTTCGACCCCTTTGGTGTGCACGCAAATTTAGATCACCCGGACATTGCTATCCTCGCTGCTCCCGATTGCGCTATCTTGGTCCAGAATTGCGGACGGGATCGGTTGTTTACCCGCGCCGGGATGGATGCTGCAGTGAATAAGATCGCCCGTGTCTATACAGAACTGAAACAACCTGACCGGTTTCAGGGCAGGTACTATGATGTTCCGCATCAATTCAATGTGGAAATGCAGAACGACGCTTTCGAATGGCTCGAGCGGTGGCTGAAAAAAACACGGTAGCCTTGCCATAACTCTTTGATTATTGTACTTACGGACAACTTTTGGATTAACAGTTCAAGGACAAAAAAAAATTATCCCGATCAAATCGGGATAATTTTTTTGTCATAAGACTGAAGCGGATTAATATTGGGGATTTTGAACTAACAGGCTATTGCGATTAATTTCATCCAATTTAATTGGTAAGAAATAAAACGAGTTGCTAGGATTCCATGCACGCTCCTGAACGGATTCGTCCGGTGCATATACACGGTTTGAAATCGTTCCATCGGCAGCCATATCACCTGTGACGATCACTCCCTGTGCATCTTCATAGGCAGATGGCGCGATCATCCACCGGCGAACGTCGTAATAGCGGTGCTCTTCGTAACCAAGTTCTACCCTCCGCTCGTTTCTGTACCGGTCTTTCAGTGCGACACCGGTTTCGTCTGTGACAGGCATTCCTGCACGCGCTCTTATTTTGTTGAGGTACACTTTTGCTTCATCCTCCTGGCCAAGTTCAATACAGGCCTCCGCATAGTTCAGCAGCACTTCCGCATATCTGAATCTGCGCCACGGTAATTCCTGGCGCTCATATTGATGGTTGATAGATGGATCGATGAATTTCCGCAGGTAGTAACCCGTATAGGATCCGTTCCAATCTTCAATCGGACTTTTCCGTGTATCCAGTCCAGGAACTGCGACGCCATTTTTCTGGTATATTCCCACCTGAACAATCCCCTGCGGATCCGCATTCACTACGTCGGCGGGCCGTTCCCGCCAGCTAGCGCCTTCATAAAGAATACTGGCGTAGAACCTTGGATCTCTGTTGACGTACGGATTACTGGCATGCGTGCCATTACTCCAATCGAATTCAGACCCATCGTTCATTTCGAAAGCATCCGCGAATTGGCCCGTCGGTGTATTGCCACCCCAGTTATGCCACCCATTCGGCCCGTTGAACAGGCCGGGATTCGGACCGTCCCAATCGGTATTGTGCTGAACATCATAAAACTGTAAAAAGATATCTTCCTCATTACCATCATTGAGGAACAGTCCTGCGAAGTTATCAGTAGCTTCCTGGCGCGATGCGGGACTTTCTCCGCCGTATAAACTGTACATACCCAAATCAATCACTGCTTTCGCGGCATCTTTTGCGGCCTGCCACCTGGAGGTCTGGTCGCCGCTTATATAGGAGACTAATTCAGGATTCGAATAGCCACCAGCCCACGATGCATTTGAATTGAAAACGTCACTGGCAGCATACAGTAAGACTCGGGATTTCAGGGTCAACGCTGCCCCTTTCGTCGCATAGGCTTTATTCCCCTCTTCGTCCAGCAGCGCCGCAGCCTTGTCGCATTCTTCAACAATAAACTGAACGCAATCCGCATATGAATTCCGTGCGACCTGAAAATTATCACTCGCCTCGTATGCCTCCGTAATAATGGGAACTCCACCATAAAGGGAAACCAACTGGTGATAAAAATAAGCGCGTAAAAAAGTTACCTGTCCGATCAAATTTTGTTTCACCGCCTCATCGTCAAAATTAACTTCCCCTACTTTTTCAAAGAACAGATTGCACGCACGCACATTCCGATACATGCTGTTCCAGGTCATATACCGCGGAGAGCCGGTCCAGAATCCGGCGTCAAAAATGGCGAGATAACTTGGCGAAACAACACTTTGCGTCACCAAACTGCTTTCCCAATCCCATACCGCCATGGATTCGTCCACACAGGAAGACAACATCAGCGTCGTAAAAGGAAAAGGAATTCCCATATAAATGTTATTTACATAAGATTGGACAAGAACGGGATCCTCCCATACGGCGGCATCCGAATATTTGTCCAGGGGTTTCACGTCAAGAAAATCTTCCTTGCATCCCGGGAAGCACATGATCACTACGGCGAATAGAATTGGATATCTGACTTTCATGGTTTCGATGTTTAGAAGGTTAGTGATAAACCCATGTTAATAATTTTTTGCAATGGATAACTTTGTCCATCGGAATTCGGATTGTCAATGGAAGGTGCCAGTTCCGGATCGAAATCTTTCATGTCCGGACTGTATGTCAACAGATTATAGGCGTTCATGTAGAGCCTGACACGCTGAATGCCTGCCTTGTCGAGTATTTTTTCCGGAAATGAATAACCGATCTCAATGTTCTTCAGGCGAATATAATCAGTGTTGTGCAGCCAGTAAGTATTCGAGAGGCTTGCCCAGTATTCCGCACCCCTGTCGAACGTGCGCGGTGAACTCGCACCCGGGTTTGACTCTGTCCATCGTTCATCATAAAAAGATTTGAGAAAGTTTCCGATGGTTCCGGATTCAGTTTGAATATAAGTTTGAGCCCCTGCTGCTCCCTGAACGAGCGCGGAAAAATCAAAACCTTTATACTTTATTTCAAAATTCAAGCCGCCTGTCCATCTAGGGATACTTGTCTTATCGCTGCGCACCATATCATTTGCATCAATGTTTCCGTCATTGTTCACATCGGCGAAGATCACATCGCCGGGCCTTGCGTTGTTGAAATGCGGATAGCTGTCAAGATGTTGCTGGTCCGTGAAAATTCCGATGGCCTCGTAATAGGTTCTCGCGTTGATCGGCGCGCCGGTGGAACGTTGGTAGGAAGGAGCTCCCGGAGCTTCATCCCAGAATAAGATCTCATTTTTCGAATAACCGCCGTTCATGCCGATTGTATAAGACACATTTCCAACGGTATTTCGG
>JBBEBN010000247.1:0-24102 GCA_040882305.1 Cyclobacteriaceae bacterium | reverse complement strand
ACACCACGGTTACCCTGGGCTTCTCCATACTTTTTTTTTATCCGGTTTTTTTTGAATTACATCCTGTAAGGACCGGGATACATAGGACCGCAATTGCCAGTGCGGCAGAAACATACTGATGATTCATGGATCTATTCTAATGATTAATACCGTCAAGATAACATCAAAAATTCACAATGGTGAATCCAAATACGTAACCCGAGGTGCTTTTTGCGCATGTGTACCATGAAAAAAGGACACAAATTTTGTGTCCCTTCAGCAGTGCATCACCGATCATCCTTTCATGTATTAAAAAGGTACTTCTTCAGTAGTTCCTTTCCTTTTTTGATCTCCTCTCTTCCCGAAGACTCAATTCCATACCATCCCCGGTAGCCGGCGTCCTTGGCGAGTTTGATCATTTTTGCGCTTAGCTCCTCCGTAGGCTGATTGCGGTATGACATACCTTTGGCATACGGAAGGCACTTCAGCAGGTACTGGTAATTGTCGAATTCGTTCGAAGGTTGACGCCAGTCGGGATAAGTCCCAAAATAAAGATTGTCAACTTCATTCATAAGGTCTACCATCCAGTCGGCGTCATTGGACAATCCTCCGTGGTTTTCGATCACGACCTGGATCTTTGCAGGCACGGCGTACTCGAGCAACATGTTATACGATTCAGTGGCCCACTTAAGGGATTCCTCCCTGCCTACCTTTTGGGCAACCTGGCTTCCGCGACAGTTCGTCCGTATGGCGTGGCATCCAAGATATTGGGCAGCGTCAATCCACTTGCGGTGGTTGACCGCAAACTGTTCCCGTCCCTCCCTGGTGTGCGAACATCCATCTCCTTCATCGTCCACCATGATCAGGACGTTGGTTACGCCGAAGTCTTCAGCGTTCTTTTTCAATTTTCTTAAATATCCTTCCGTGGGCACTTCCATCAGCGTGTTCACGTACTCAATACCCGTGATGCCGAAATCCTCTTTGGCGACTTTTGCGAATTCCGTCGTCTTCCATTTGCCGGCGCGGACTTCATCGACCAGCGCCCACTGGGCAAGGGATATGTCGTCTTTAATCATACGCGGTGTTGATGATGGTGTTACTTTTTCAGCGGCCTTCAATGCTCCCGAAGCCAAAAGGCCCGTCGCACCCAGCGCTGCTGTTCTTTCAAAAAAATTTCTGCGGTTAAGTTTACTCATTTTATTTTTTTATTAGTTGTTTAGCAACATGTCATTAGAAGGCAGGACTTCAGAATAATGCACCAATTTATAGGTAGCGAAACTTCGAACGAGGCACTCTCAGAGTTCCCAACCCTTACGGTATTCCCTTCTCAGGTATTTGTTCGCATCCGCCAAGTTCGTAATCTCCATCTTCGACGCATCGTAAAGAACTTTTTTGCGCGTGCGAAGGGCAATAGCCCCCAGGTTGATAGTTTCGGACACCGCATTGGCGAGGAGAAAACTTCCTGGTGATTGTTTTTTATCACGGAACGCGTCGATCCAGAAATCATCACCCCTTTCAGGTTGTTCTTTCTCCAAAGCTTTTCCGTCCAGGTAGCTTTTCATCCTGCTTTCCGGCAGCAGGACGGGATCTTCATTCCGGAAACCGCCGAGGATTTTACCCTTGTCGCCGACGAACATCATTCCCTCTTCGGGCATATCCTTGCCATCGACTTCGAGTTCCTCGGGCGTATGCGGTTTCATGCCTCCATCATACCAAAACAGATCGAACGCAGGGAGGGTCTGCTGTTGAGGGAATTTAAAACGCACGATACAGGAATACGGGAAGGCGACATCATTGACCACATTTTTACTGACACCGTCCACAACGGTGCGGGTGGTGGTAGCGTAGGATTCGGCGCTGAGTGGCGCGGAGTTGATGCCGAGGGTGAGGAACATCGGCCACAGGCTGTAATGCCCCATGTCGGCAATGCTTCCGCCGCCGAAGTCATACCAACCGCGGAAAACACAGTGGGTGTAGTTAGGGTGATACGGCCTTTCGGGAACCGGGCCCAGCCAAAGATCCCAGTTAAAGTCTTTCGGAACAGGCGGTGTGTCCTTCGGTAGGGTTGTCCACTGGGGCCACACGGGCCTGTAAGACCAGTTATGGATCTCTTTTAAAGTTCCGATAGCGCCGTCAGCGATCCATTTCTTTACCATGTCATTACCAGGGCGCTTGCTCCAGGCGAGCAGGTGGGTGCTCACTCCAGTCTTGCGTGCAGTGTCAATCGTGAGCCTGCTCTCGTATATGCGGTTGGCGATAGGTTTATGGATCACCAAATGCTTGCCTTTCTTCATACCCGCGATGGAAACAGTTGCGTGAAGGTGATCCGGTGTCATGATCTTCAGGGCATCGACGTCTTTTTCCTTTTCGAGCAGCTCGCGGAAGTCTATGTATGAAGGGCAGCCTTTATACTTTCCGGATTCCTTGTTTTTCCCATAATAGGCCTCGACGAATTCCTGCCCTATATCACGTCCGCCGAGAATGCCGTTAACACCTTCAGCCCATGACTCATCTCCAAGTGTTTTGCGGATCTTGTTGCGCAATCCGTGTTGCGACCAGTAGATGTAATCCGCGCTTCTTTTATTCGGATCACAAACAGCCACGATCCGGATCTTAGGGTTCTGAATGAGGTCGGCCATTTCACTCAGACCCTGAGTTCCGCAACCAATATATCCGATCGTTAGTTTATCGCTGGGCGGAATGAAACTCTTCCCTCCCAACACATGGCGGGGAACAATGGAAAAACCGAGTGATGCTACTGCCGCGGCGCTGACGAACTTTCTCCTGCTGATTTTTTTGAAGGGTGCCATGATTTGTGGGTTTGAGTGTAAAGAAAATAATGCTGGAAAATACAGAAGCAAACTCAAGATAAAAGGTTGGGGTAATTAATGCAAGAGTTTCAGCGTGGATGGGTCAAAATGTTTTCGGGTGGCTCATTAGTCATTAGATTAGTCATTGGGCATTGGCATTCCCAGATGCCCGCAAATTCCAACACTTAGCGGACTTCAGGGTCCAAAAGAGTGCGGTGTTGCTGTTTACGTTTATTTCTGTCAATTTTGCGACACAGGACGGAAGGGAAAAATTGATTAAGCGGTTAATGGACAATAAAAGGCTCTGTGTTGATCATTGGTCCAGCCATTTTTCAACTGTCCTTCCAGTAGGCCGGACAAAAGCGTATTCCTGGAATATGGTCATTAGAAAAAATCTTACCGTCTTGCTGCTCCTGCTGTTCGGCTATGCCGCTGCCGGCCAGGAAAACTTTTTTGCGAAACTTTCAGACGCCGCCATGGAACTGACGAAACAAAACGTGGTGTATGACCCCACCTATACGCGCATCAATTATCCCAACGGGGACGTGCCTTCCGACAGGGGTGTTTGTACCGACGTCATTATCCGGGCTTACCGAAAGATGGGCATCGATCTCCAGAAGGAAGTGCATGAGGATATGCGCGACCATTTCAACGTGTATCCGAAGATTTGGAAGTTAACACGACCAGACAAAAATATCGACCATCGGAGGGTTCCAAACCTGATCGTATTTTTCAAAAGGTTTGGTCAGGTGAAAGGCATAAAGACTGAAGGGAAAGATTATTTACCAGGTGATATTGTATGTTGGAATTTGGGAGGCGCGATCACACACATAGGGATGGTGGTAAACAAGAAATCAGGTGATGGCAGGCGCCCATTAATTGTGCATAACATTGGAACCGGCCAGGTGCTGGCAGATTGCTTGTTCGATTTCAGGATCATCGGACATTACCGTTATGAAAAGGAATGAAGGATTTAATTGATGTGTCATGAACATTATTCCCCTGGTGAAATGCAGGGACGTGGCGAGGTCTGTCATATTCGCCCTCCCACCGATTTTCTCTATCTAGCCTGACCGGATGTGGCCGCGGGCATGCGATTTTATGGTCTCGATGAGACGGAAATTCCCTGGATGATGACATAAAGGAAACTGATGTGCCCGAATTTTTTTTTGGAGGATGCTGATTATTCAGGTATTTTGAAATGAAATTTTTCCACGATCTGGACTGACTACCATCGGTTCGGAACCTAAAAACCTAACACCAATGAAGATAAGGCTCATTTTCATCTTCTTCCTCGTTGCCGCCGCAGGCCACTTTTCTTTTGGACAGTCGAACGTCACCGCGATGGCGACCGAAGGCACAATGGTTGAAAGCGCTCCGATGTACACTGCTTTATATGTATTAAAATCCGATCTCAGGTCGATAGAGCTGGACCCCAAGAAAAATGAAATATTTGACGTGAAATCCGTCGACCAAAAGCATGTCAAGTTCGTCACCGTCTTAAGCGGTAAGGAAGGCAGGAAGATCTACGGTGAAAAAGGCTCTACTGGAGTTGTGATCGTTCAGCTGGCCGATTTTTATGATCTGTCAAGGGAAGGTTTTATCAAATTAAAAAAAGATAATTAACCTTTTGATATCTGATTCGTCCCTTAGCCACGCGTTTAAACTCCCTGGTGCGCTGTCCTCTTTTTTTGCAAGGCAAAACCCAAGCTCAAAAAAAAATAATTCTCCGAAGCTTGATCTTTAAAAAATCCCTTTCGATATTTAGCTAAGTAAAAAAATAGCCTTTCAATGCGAAGACCCTCTCGCCAAGGCCTGATACCGGTGTGTAAACCCGGTACCGATACAATAGCGGCCAAAATTAATTCTCAGGAGAAGCCCATCTCTGTCGCGGCTTCACTTTCGTCATTATTGCTCTTCTTAATACTCCCAGCGCTCGCAGTTACTTCTCACGCGCAAGGGCTCAAACAGGAAATTGCTCAGTATTTCAATCAGGTTCGGCAAGGAAATTATCCCTTCACCCCGCGTACGCTTTCATCAGCACCTCATGAAGAGGAAACGCTCAAAATCCTTCAATCTTTTCTGATCGATTCAAGCAGTGCCGTGAGGGATAAAGCATATGAATTAGTGTACGCTGTTGCCTCAGGTTCCGAAAATAGCCTCCTGCGTAACGAGGGCGTTGTTATTCTCCTTCGCGCATGCAACGATCATGACCCGGGGATCAGGGCAACGGCGCTTGACCTCCTTACCGAATTCCATAGGGTTGATTACAATCTCGCAGCCAGGGACAGTTTGCGCAAATTGATCAGGTCGAAGGTCTCACCCCTGGACCGACTACTAAAACTCGCGGGATTCCTGCACCTCACAGACCTGCTCCCTGACATCCAACCCTTAGCGCAACGCGGAAATCCATTCCGCCTGCGGTGGTCGGCCCTGCAGAGCCTTGCGCGCATGGGGCAACCGGCCGCCATAAGAGGTGTGATGAAACAGGTTGAAAGATTACCTGTAAACGATGACCTCGTGTATAAAATCTTTCCGGACCTCATTTTCACCCGACAACGCGAGCCAATAGCCTATGTCGTAGAAGCACTCCAAAGTGATCTTAAGAACTGCCTGTCCGCAGACGTCGAAAGAGAACTACCCATTCCATGCGGCTACAGGATCATGGAACAGCTCGCCCCAGTCATTGAAAATTTTCCGCTGAAACTGGGCGAAAGCGGCGACATGAAAACAGATGACTATCCTGCAGCTTTGGATACAGTGCGGCAGTGGTTCAGGATACACCAAAGATATACCATATTAAACGACAGCTACTAAATATGTAACACAAGATAAAGACCCTCTACATGAAACGACCCTCTCTTAGAAGCCTGCTTCTTATCCTGCAATGCTTTGTCGCCTCGCAACTGGAAACCTATGCGCTGAACGATTCAACCATTCTCGCTTCCACCAAAGATCCACGAGTTGGGACCGGGTCGCACTACAGACGGTTTGAAGAACTCGCTGTCCCGGACAACTTCCTCATAAACAGTGACCCTATTGTAGCCGGTGATGGTTCCGTCGCCGACACGATCCTCAACAAAAGGGCACATGCACACGCGTTGTTGGAAAAAGTGTTGAGCCAGCAAAGGTTCCTGGAATCTTTGGATGCGCTCTCGGAAATAGAATTACCGGTTGGCGTAGTGAAGTCGGGGGGTTCGGTCGATTACAGCATACTCGTCGACCGCATCGAATTCACAAAAGAGGGGGCCTTGATGGATGTGTACGTCTCGCTCACGCTGCCTCAAACGGCCTCTCGGCTTGCATTTCACGGAGTGGTGCCACTCTCGGCAAAGGGCGGCATCTCCGGAAACGCAAGAGTTTTCTTATTGGGTGATCATCCAATCAAACTGAACAGCTCGGTGCTCATCACGTTGAGGGGAACAGACAGGTCTTACGTGGAGTTTGATTGCACTGGTTTTCTTGGGGTCAACCTCGACTCGGAAATAGAATTTTCCACAGACCTCATCGTGCCTGAGGATGAAAACGGCAAACCAAAGAACGAACGAGTCAGAGTTTCCTTTACCACTTACACCCAAAGTCTGCACGATATCATTCTCGGCATATCGCTACCTCCGTTTCAGGTAAAGGGGTTAAAGGGTTTTGGGTTTCAGGCAACCAACGCTTTTCTTGATTGGAGTGATCTCTCGAACCCGGCCGGAATTGATTTTCCCCGAGGTTATACCTCACCTGTGGTTGAGGCCGGCCTCGATGCCCTGTGGCAGGGCATATACCTGGAAGAACTTGAAGTGAAACTTCCACCTGCCTTTGCCAGGCGGAATTCCGCTGAACGCATTTCAACAGGCGCTCGCCATGTAATTCTCGATGAGCAGGGTTTTACCGGCGAAGTGTATGTCGAAGAAGTGATCCGCGACGGCGACATGAACGGTTGGGCCTATACCCTTGACAGGCTTGCCCTTCAGTTAATTACCAACCAGGTAGCCGGTTTTTCGCTCGAGGGAAAATTGTCCATTCCGGTGGTCAAAAGCAAAGAGGGGGACGCCGCGAAGTTCCAGTACAAGGCACAACGAGGCGCGGAAGGAAACTATGTTTTTTCGGTTCAGGTAGAGGACGATCTAAAGCTGGATCTATGGATGGCCGACCTGAAGCTCACGGAGGGGTCGAGCGCTATTGTAAGGGAAAAGGAAAATAAATTCTACCCCTCCGCACACCTCAACGGAGAATTAACCATCAACTTCACCGGCAAGGGGCCGAAAGCACGCTTCAACAGCATACGGTTTGAAAACATGGTGATCAACAGTGAAGCCCCTTACTTTCAACCCGGAACATTTGGCTTCGGCCGCGAAGGAGAAAGGTCCTCCATTTCAAAATACCCCGTTGTAATTGACAAGATCACACTTAAGAGTGAAGAAAGGCGCGTAGGGATCGCCTTTGACCTCATCATCAATATCAGCGGAAAACCGGAAGACGAATCCTTCGCCGGAAAGGGAGGTCTCATTGTGTGGGGCATACAGGACGACGAGCCGGCACGGGATGCAGATGGAAACGTGATCGCAATCGACAGGTATCACTGGCAGTTTGACAAAGTGGAATTGACCAGTGTAAGGATCAACATCATAAAACCCAGGATCATTGAGCTCTCGGGTTCGGTGAGATTTTATGATGAAGACCAGATCTACGGCGAGGGTTTCAAGGGATCTCTTAAAGGGACTATACAATCGATCAAGGTTCAGGCCGAAGCGCTGTTTGGAAAGACGGAAACATTCCGCTACTGGTATGCAGATGCGCTGGTTGAATTAAAAACAGGAATTCCAATTGTCCCGGGAGTATTATCCGCGTTCGGTTTTGGTGGTGGATATTATTCAAAGATGAAACAGACCGAAAAAGATATACCCACTACGTTGGGAAGGTCGCCATCCGGGATAACATATGTCCCTGATGAAAATGCAATCGGGATCCGTGCCATTGTTTTGATAGGGACACCTCGTCCTGAGGCAATGAGCGGGGACGTAGCATTGGAGGTCAGCATAAACCAACACGGAGGAATCAATTCCGTGACATTTACCGGCAATGCCAACTTTATGAGCGCCGCTTCTCTCGGAAAAGAACAGATCAAAGACCTCGCTTCCGCCGCGGTGTCTGGTAAACTCACCGAAAAACTTGGCAATCTTACCAGGGGCCAGGTGTATGGAACTGTCAGATTGCACTTCGACTATGTGAACGATGTCTTTCATGGAAACCTGGAGATCTATGTCAACGTCGCCGGCGGCATTGTACGCGGTGTTAGTGAAGGCAACAAGGCCGGCTGGGCGGTCTTGCATTTTGAAAAGAATGACTGGTATATCCACATAGGAACGCCTGACCAGCCCCTGGGTCTTGAAGTAGCGCGGATATTCAAATCAAAAAGCTATTTCATGCTGGGAAAAAACCTTCCGGGCAGTCCACCTCCGCCTCCCCAGGTGTCAGAAATACTTGGCGACATCGACCTGGACTACATGCGCGACATGAATGCGCTGGAATCCGGAATGGGGATAGCTTTCGGCCTGCACTTCCTTGTTGACACCGGTGACCTTCGCTTCCTCATGTTTTACGGCCGTTTCAGCGCGGGCACGGGACTGGACTTCATGCTTAAGGACTATGGAAACGATTACCACTGTGCCGGTTCCTCCGATGCAATGGGCATCAACGGATGGTTTGCCAACGGTCAGGCCTATGCGTTCGTCATGGGGAAGATCGGAATTAAAGTGAACCTGCGCTTTTATAAAGGCACTTATGATATCCTGAGCATCGGCGCCGCAGCCATTCTCCAGGCCAAGGGGCCCAATCCCTTTTGGATGAACGGAACGGTAGGCGGCTATTATAAAATTCTCGGTGGCCTTGTGAAAGGGAAGTGCAGGTTCGAAATCACCGTGGGAAAAGAATGCAAACCCGTGGGCGAACAAAACCTGCTGGAAGAGGTTAATATGATTGCGCAAATTTCTCCGCTGAATTCATCAACGGATGTGAACGTCTTCAATACTCCCCAGGTAGCATTTAATCTTCCCGTGGGAGAGGTTTTTGAGATCACAGACATGGAAAAGAGAACGCACCATTTCCGCGCGACGCTGGACGAGTTTGTTGTGCTGGATGGCTCACGACGTATAAACGGAAGCCTTGCGTGGAATAGCGAAAAGGATGTGGTCATCTTTGATGCAACCGACCTGCTTCCGGGAAATAAAAAACTCAGGGCCAGGGCAAAACTCACGTTCGAAGAGAAAATAAACGGGGCCTGGACGAAAGTAAAATCCAATGGAAAGATAGTCATGGAAACCGCTGAGTCGAATTTTGAGACCGGGGCTGCTCCTGACTACATTCCCGAAAATAATATCGCATTTTCCTATCCACTTCGTGATCAGGTAAACTTTCACCCGAAAGAATATTCTCAGGGCTTTATCCAGTTGAAGGAGGGTCAGCCCTACCTCTTCAATCCGGGCGAACCCTGGATCCAAAAGATCCGGATCACCGAATCTTTATCTGGTCAATTTATTGAAACGGTTCCTGTGTATCATTCCAATACCCGGCAGGTCACATTCAGCATACCGGACGGCTTCCTAAACTCAAAAGTGTATCAGCTGGAAATTGTCAACATACCCAAACAGGCAAACACCATTGATCAGAATGTACAGACGATCAATACGGAACTCAATATTGACCAATCCGCAGGAACTGCTACCCTCACAACAAAGGCCATTGAGGGAGCGCTCAACATGCTACAAGCAAAACCAATCTACAGTTCGAGATTCCGGACAAGCAAGTATAATTCCTTTCTTGAAAAGATGCAGCACGTGACCCTCACACCTTCCATAAGGCTAAGTGAGGAAGTCAACATTTTCCAGCTGGCGAGTTATCTGCGGGGCGATGAATTTTTCGAGAGAGCAGAAATCCTGTCATCGGGCGAATTCAGCAACCTTATTCGCGTTGAGGCGGTGACAGATGGAAATGAATGGTATGACCGCCACGTATATCCGCTCATCTATGATGGATATCCGCTGCTGGGTTGGATGAAGGTCAGGAGGCCGGATCCTTACCGATTAGGCATACCGCCGGTCAGAGATATTTATTTCGAAAACATAAATAATGTTTCGCTCACACGTGAAGCACCCCTGGGAATACCGTTCACGAGGGAATATCTGGTCTATAACCTGGGCCAATCAGTAGCATCGGATTTTTATGACCTGCAACGCCATGCAGTGAATTATATCGCAGATGATGCGTCGCGAATTACGCCAAGGTTAGAATCGCTTGTTATTAAGCCCATGCCCACAATCCGGTATGGATCCTATCGGATCAAGGTCAGTTATGTCATTCCCGGGATCAACAAAATCAGTTCTACTTATGACGTGGAGATATTCAATTCTATCCCAGATAACGATTAGGAAATCATGAAAAGTAACATCAAGAACACGCACTTACATTCCATTGTTGCTATCGCCAACATTTGTCTGGCCCCGTTTATTTCGTCAGGTCAGAATACCGGGATCATTTCAGAAAGGATTGCCGTCTCTGCACGGCCGACGCCTGACTCTATCACTTTGCGATGGGCTCCACTGAACGTTAAGGTATGGCAATGGGGCATCCAGCAAGGATGCCGGGTCGAACGTTATACCCTGACCCGGAATGGAAAGCTTTTGTCCGAGCCCGAGAAAAAAATCCTGGCGACTTCTGTTAAACGCTTACCGGAAGGCGAATGGGAAACCCTCGTACAACGCAATAGATTTGCGGGCATTGCCGCACAAGCTTTGTTCGGCGACCGGTTTGAAGTCAGCCTGAAAGAAAGCGACATCTTCTCCATTGTTGACAAAGTCCGTGAAAATGAGCAACGTTTTCTCTTTGCCCTTTTCAGCGCTGATATGTCTGCCGACGTCGCGAGGTTGTCGGGATTGATGCTTACGGATAAACAGGTTAACAAAGGGGAAAAGTACCTGTACCGTGTTGTCATCCATTCTATGGACAGCCTGCGAGGAAGTATTTTCATTAGTCCTGATGATCCTTATTCCTTACCCATGCCGCAAAATCTAAAAGGTGATTTTAAAGACCAGCTTGTATCACTGCGGTGGGACAAAACCAATACACGGTATTACACAGCTTATATTGTAGAAAGATCGGAAGACGGAAAACACTTTGTTCCCATTTCAGACTCGCCCCTGGTCACCGTGTCTCCAACCGAAACGGAGGATGCCCGATATGAATATGCTGTAGACTCTCTCAAGGAAATCTCCAGAATATATTATTACAGAGTCAGGGGGCTGACACCTTTCGGGGAAGAGGGCCCACCTTCACCCGTCATCAATGGAAAAGCATTGCAGTCGGTAAATCAGGTTCCTTATATCTCAAACGCAGACAACAAAGGCAACACGTCGGTTCTGATCCGGTGGCATTTCCCCGACTCGGATAATCATGCCATTGCAGGATTCGCCGTAGAAAGAACTTCCCAGCCTGATGGAGGCTTCAAGTTTATTACAGAAAAACTTCTCCCGGCAGAGATAAGAACCTTCGAAGACAACCATCCTGCACAGGCAAACTACTACCGTGTCACTGCATATGGCCTTGATCATGCGTTATACCATTCACCTGTCTATTTCGCACAGCTTGTTGATAGTCTTCCTCCCTCCGCTCCTGCGGGCGTTGAAGCAGAAGTGGATGAAAAAGGACTGGTGACGGTTTCATGGGTACCAAACAGTGAACCTGACATTTACGGTTACAGGATCTACAAGTCATACCACCAAAGCGAAGAGTTGGCGCAAATAACGGAAGGTCCCATTTCGAACGCTTCCTTTACCGATAAGGTAGACCTGAACACATTAAACGAGACGGTCTATTACAGTGTAATGGCATTGGACATCCACCAGAATCATTCAGCATTATCCGAATTATTACGGGTTACTTTACCGGATAAGATCAGACCCCAGCCGCCGGTATTCCTTCGGGTGGATGGTACCGCTGACGGCATTTCATTGAGTTGGGTCCCCGGAGGAAGCGCTGATATTATGCAATACAAATTGTACAGAAAAAGCCCGGGGGAGGTCGAATGGTATCATATTCTAACAAGGGAAGCTGCTTCTGATTCCCTCTATCACTTCCTGGACGAAAGTGCACCGCCGGGGCAGGTCAACCACTACACATTAATTGCCATTGACGATGCAGGCCTGGAATCGGTGCCGGCGCATCCAGTCGCAGGAGGTTACGTCGATCCAGTCCTGCGCCCAGCCATAACGTGGAAAAAACCACGGATCAGCCGCGAACTTGGTCAGATCACCCTGCTGTGGGAGTATCTCCAATCTCAGGTCCAGACCTTCAAAATATTCAGGGCTGTTGATGATCATCCTCCAGTGTTGTTTCAAACAGTTAGTGGAGGACAAAAAGAATTCACCCACACAATGATACCCGGACAGCATTACAGCTACAGGATCATGGCCCTCTTTGCAGATGGCAAGAAATCATTCCTGAGTGAGGAGATTGAATACCAATACTAACAACGCAAAGCGAAAGACAATATCAAGACGATGAAAACAATATTTGCGCTTCTTGTCATATTTTATAGCATCACCTTTTGCCAGGATAGTCATGCACAGGGATGGATGGCCGTCATTGATCTCGATTTCAACCACGATCTCTATGCATTTGAAAAAATTACAAACGCCACGTTCACCTATTCGGGCGTAACGGAAACGGGAAGCTCGGAAACGAGCAACCTCCAACTTATTTTTTATGGCGCCGGTCCAGTTACCGGAGACATGGATCTTACCATTAACGGGCTGGCTTTGGAGCCTTACTATCCCGAGGAGCCTTATAGCGAACCGATAGCCGCTACGTATTCAGGAAACTTCAGAGAACTGTGCGGAAGGGGCTTTTTTGAAAACAACGGCGAGTCGACTCACGAACAGATCTATATTTGGATTGAATTCTATCCAAGACTGGAGATCGCTGACTTTAATAATAACTGTGATGAGTTGTCATTTGCGACAACCACCTGCTCCGACGTTTTTCTTTGGGAAGTGAGTGAAACTATAAACGGCAACTATACCGTGATCGCCGGGAAGAATAAGTCTGTCATTACGATCACCCGCAATGAACTGGTCAACCTGGGTTTTTCCGATCCATATGGAAGAAAGTATTTCAGGGTAACGGGCCGACGGGGAACTACGAGCCAGATTCAACCGGTGGATATTTACTATCCACCTCCCGGCGGTTTAGTCTCCATCACCTCACCTAAATGTCATAATGGGGCGGATGGTACCGTGACAGTAGATATTATAAGCGCGGATCCATCTGTCATTAATGATTTTGTCGTCACCTTGTTTCCCCTTATTCCCAAAGGTCAGGTCAGGCAGGTTGCTGTAAATGATGGATTTGTGGCTGCGTTCATGGGACTTCCTGCCGGCACTTACAGTATCAGAATAGAAAACAACTCCAAAAAAGAAACGCTCGGAGCATGCCAGGTCGATATGGATGTTGAACCTTTGAAAAATCCATCTCCCGTTTCCATCGCTTCTTTTGAATTATCTGATTATAACGGCTACGCGATAAAATGCAATGGTGGTTCGGATGGAAACCTAAAGGTAAATCCCATAGGCGGGACAGGTATTTACGCAGCGTATGAATGGTCTGCCGGAGTAAGCACAACAGATCTTGCCGAAAATTTGCCGGCGGGAATTTACGAGGTAAGGGTACAGGACAGCAACGGTTGCTGGAGTGATCTGCAGAGCCAAAAACTGATTGCGCCGGAGCAGTTAACGGTATCGTTAATTTCAACCGGGGGTAAAAATGGCTTTGATGTCAGTTGTACGGACAAGACAGACGGCATGCTTGAAACCATCCTTTCAGGTGGTGTTCCGGAATATACTTTTGACTGGTCAAACGGGACAACACGGCACGATCTGAGCAATATAGGAGCAGGCATTTATGAAGTGACGATCACAGATGCCAATGGATGCGCCGAAACGGAATTTGCAACCCTTTTGGCGCCAAGTCCCATTGATTTTTCAATCGTCGAAATCACTGGGATCATATGTCCGGGCGAACATTCGGGTGTTCTTGAAGTGCAGTCAGTAGCCAACGCTATCGGCCTGGTCTACTACTCATGGTCTTCTGGCGGATCGGGAAATGAAATTGCCAATCAGCCCGCGGGTTCTTATGCTGCGTCGGTTTCAGATGATCAGGGGTGCGTCACGACAAAACATCATATGCTTTCCGAGTCTTCCGCCTGGACGGTCGATATCATGGTCATATCGGATTACAACGGCACGTCCATCCGCTGCCATGGAGATCACAGCGCAGAACTCGCAGCCATCGTTATGGACGGAGAAAGAAACATGACTCCGGCAGAGCTGTATACCTGGTATAAAGACGGCGATGAATTCACTTCCGGCGCAACATTGTCTTCACAGGCCGGTTTAGCTGCCGGGCAATATAAAGCAGAAATCACTTACAGGAATTTTTGTAAGGCGGAAAAGACCATCGTGCTGACGGAACCAGACCCGGTAATTGTCACCATTTCGAATGAACGTAACTACAACGGTTTTCCCATCAGTTGTTATGGCAAGGCCGATGGTGGCATCAGGGCCTTCGGCGCAGGCGGCACGGGTAATGCATATGAGTATTCATGGGGAAGCGGAGAAACGGACCCGTTATTAAATAACATCTCCTCAGGGAGCTATATTGTGACAGCTCGCGACGTGAACGGATGTGAAGGCAAGGCCGAAAAAATTCTGGAAGAACCCGAGCCGGTGAAAGCAGTCATTTCAGTTCTTTCCAACTACCATGGGCAGCCACTCAGTTGCGTCGATGCATCAGATGCCCGCCTCAGAGGCCTTGCCACCGGTGGTGCGCCACCATTTGCGTATCAATGGAATTCAGGGCACACCACCCAGGAATTGATCGACATCGGGGCAGGGCATTATTTTCTCACGGCAACAGATGCCAACGGTTGCACATCGGAGACAGATAAAATTCTCCTGGAGCCAGATCCTGTAGAAGCGAATATTTCGGGATCGTCGGGCTACCACGGCTATGGCGTTTCATGCTATGGCGCCAGCGACGGCTACCTATTATCAACAGGCTCGGGTGGAACTGGTCGGTATGATTTTATGTGGGAAAGAACCAGCCATGCGGAACCACTTTATGAAAATCTTCCAGGAGGCACTTATACCGTAATCGTGAAAGATCAAAATGGTTGTACAGGCTTTACACAGGGATCCATTACCGAGCCGGAGCCCCTCGTATTAGAAGTATCCGCTTTCAAAAATGTCTCCTGCGAGAATAGCACTGACGGAGAAATTCAACTCGCCGCAACCGGAGGGGCCGGTGATTATACATTTTCAGCTTCGGGGGAAGGCTGGCAGGCAGAAAGGCTATTGACAGGATTAGGTGCCGGGACTTATCAACCAATCGCAATGGATGTTAATGGATGCCAGCAATCTATCATGCAAACAATTGCCGGACCCGCACCTGTCTCCATTCACTTTAACGACATTGAACCCGCGCTTTGCGGAGAATCCCGGGGAAAGGTTTCGGCCATTGTAACCGGCGGCACGGGCTCCTATCGATATGAATGGAAAGATTCGGAACAGCAGATCATTTCAGAGCAAGCGTGGCTACGGGACGTTCCTTCGGGCATTTTCACCCTGAAGGTATTGGATGATCAACTCTGTGAGGCAATAAAATCAGTCGGGATCACAGCAACTGATGGTCCCGGCGTAAACGTGAGCAGTGTACTTCCCGCTTCGTGTCACGATGCCGCAGACGGAAGGGCAGTATTGATGGCGGAGGGAAATGGTCCCTTCACTTTCATTTGGGAGGACGGGCAGGTCACAGCGGAAGCATTGAATCTGAGAAAGGGCGATCACCTTGTTGAAATAACAGATGCGAATAATTGTACCGTTGTAGAATCCGTTATCATCACTGCCCCTGACTCCATTCAGGTAGAACTGGTTGAAAAAACCGAACCAGGATGTTACGGCAATTGCAATGGTAAACTCGAGGTATCCGGAAAAGGCGGAAATGGTAGCTACCGTTTTGCCTGGGGAGATTTTGCAGGATCAGAGGCCACCAATCTCTGTGGAGGAGGATATGAAGTGATGATAACCGATGAAAAAGGGTGTGAGGCGCGAAAAACGTTTTCGCTCATCGAACCGGATCCGCTGCATGTAAAATTAGCATCGGCCGAGAGTCCGGTTTGCATGGATGGCTGTGATGCAAGGATCGAGGTGGAGGCTTCCGGCGGAACCGGCAGCTTACAGTACAGATGGGTAACCGGATCAGATAAACCAGAGATCAGTGGCATTTGCGCAGGCACTTATTCCATTACGGTATCAGATGATCATCAGTGCACAACGACGGAATCTTTTACGGTGGCAAATCCTGCCGGTAATGTCCTTGATCTTGGAGGCTCTGTCGTCCTTTGCACGGGCCAGATGCACATCCTTGACGCAGGTTCCTTTTGGAAATCATATACATGGGGAAGCAATACGGGATTCAAGAGTTCTGAGCGAAGAGTAACGATCTACGATGGGGGAATGTATTGGCTGGAGGCCGTCAGCAGTGAAGGCTGCGTCGCTCAGGACACCTTTTTCCTTGAGACTTCCGCGGACCTTCTGAACGCGAGATTCTTGATGACATCGGAAGCCATGGTCCGCGATACCGTGGTGATGATCGACATATCCTGGCCCATACCCGAACGTGTAGTGTGGAATCTACCTCCTGAAATGGTGCGCCTGCATGATTTTGGGGATATTGTTTATGGCAAGTTTGAACACGCGGGACACTATAATATTTCCATGGAAGCCACCCTTGGCGAATGCCGCGACAAAATAATCAAGCGTATCACAATCCTTTCCGGCGATACGCCTTCGATGGAGCAAGGCAGACTCGGCCATGAACCATTTGTAAAGCAATTCGCGCTGTATCCTAATCCCAACGACGGGGTGTTTGACGTCGCTGTAGAGTTTATCGAGGAAAGTGCGCTAACATTAACTGTCTGGAGTGTATTAACCGGGAAAAAAATAGGACATATCAAAGATAGCGGAGAGGCCTCCTACCTCAAGCATGTTGATCTTGGCCCTTTAAGTGCGGGAACGTATACTTTAAGATTGGATTATGAGAATGGGGCGAAGCATATCAGGTTCATTGTAAGGTGAACAACCATGGCAAGCGGCGCTAGCCCGGAATTTACCTGGTTCAGGCACGGTGTTTTACAACAAGTTGAGGCTGCAGATAATGAATGAAAGGAGCCGGCTTCGAGCATAAAGATTGGATAAAAACAGCGATATGAGGAAATTGGATATAGTAGCATTCCTGAAAGGTTATGCCATTTTCACCATTATCATTTTTCATTACTTGCAGGCTCTTCATTTGCCCGCTCCCTTCAGCCAGCTGATATTTTTCGGTGGTACAGGCGTTCACTTATTTGTCCTGCTTTCCGGTTTTGGATTGCATCTGTCGTACCTAAACAAACCCATCCCCTACACGGTGTACCTCAAAAAGAGGACAGGCAAGATCTATTTTCCCTATATTGCCGTAGTGCTCGTCTCGGCCTTGATCTCACTCTTTATACCCATTTACGACAATTCCCTATATGCTCTTGGAGGGCATATCTTCCTATACAAGATGTTCGACGAAAGCATCATGGGTTCATATGGATATCCCTTATGGTTCATTTCGATGATATTGCAATTTTACGTCGCTTTCTACGCAATCGTTTTCCTGACGAGAAGATTTAATTACAAGTACTTTTTATTGATATGCCTCTTCTTAAGTATGGCCTGGATCGTTTTCGTCCTGGCGATAGGCAAAGAACCGGAAAGGGTTTGGAACAGCTTTTTCCTGCGATACCTCTGGGAATTTGCATTAGGAATGGTCATCGCCTCGAAGCTGAAAGAAAATGATTATCAGCTTCCCTTTAAGCCAAGGCCGATTTGGTTTCTCATCATCGGCGTGTTCAACTGCGTTTTATATGCTTTCCTGGCGATGAAAGGCGGCGATATCGGCAAAATGCTGAACGATATTCCGGCGTTGATTGGCTATTCATGTATAGCTGTCTGGATATTTCAGTTGAACATTGAAATGATCAATAAATTTTTCCTTTTTACGGGCAGGATCTCCTACCAGCTGTATCTTCTACACTTTCTAGTCTTGCTACTGGCCCTACATTTATTGGAGTTGTCGCCCGGAGTCGCAATCATTGGCATTGCGCTGATCGTAACGTATTTGGTTTCCATCTTATATCAAAAAGTGATCAGCGGCAAAGAAAGACGGGTCCTTGCACCCGGATCATCCACAGTCTAATGTTGTTTCCCTCGAGCAGCTATTTGGAAACCCGCGTACCGACAGACCAGTAAATTTACTGCAAATCCTTAAAGCTTTTGGCATTTTCTTTAATCAGAATGTGAAACCCAAACGCCATTCAGCATCACCCGTCTTACCTGCCGCATAACGGTAATATCTTTCAGCGGATCACCCTCCACCAAAAACAGGTCTGCCAGTTTTCCCTCTTCAATACTGCCCAACCTTTCCTCAATCCGGAAGAAGCGCGCGTTCTCCAGGGTAGCGGCTTCAATCACCCGCATATTGGAGAGACCCGCCTCATTCAGAAGCTCCATTTCCCTGTTATAGGCAAAACCTAATTCCGCATAAGGCACGAAAGAATGCGAGCCCACAACAAACCGGACACCGCCCTCATTCGCAGCCGCGACAAATTTCAGCATATTCGCAAAACCTTCTGTTTCGATGCTATCTCCACGGTCGTGACGCCGCTCAAAAACTGCCAACGTGGGACTGACAAATGTCTTCTTCTCTACTAGAAAACCGATAAGCGAATCTACAGCAGGATTGTTTTCAAAATCAATGGACGCCCACACCTCGTACCTTCCTCTCCTTCTGGCGTTGTTGTCCGCCATTACTTTCTGTTTATACTGCTCCCCCTCCCGCATGGGTAGCAGGCATGTCCCGAAAGAAGTGATGTGTTCAATGCCATCAAGGCCGGCATTGATAGCATCCCTGGCATTCGTCACTTCGAGATGGGCCGTGACCGGCAATCCGGATGCATGAGCAGTAACACAGATCTGGTGGATCATCTCAAGCGACAATCCATAATAAACTTTAATCACCGTTGCGCCCTGTTTCACGAATTGGTCCACTGCAAGGCTGGCTTCATCGGGATCTTTTACAATGTAGGAATCCGCGGGGTACGCGGGCGGATAAGTGTCTATATGAGGGCCGGCAAGAAAAAGTCTGGGAATGGGTTTGGCGGACTCGCGGAGGGCATCGTATGATTCAATCCATTCTCCCGGATCCCTTACTGATGTAACACCTTTTCGCAAAAACAAACCCGCGAGTGTATCGCTGTCTTCATTGTGGTAGTGGGCATCTATTAACCCTGGAAGCATGGTGAGCCCGCTAAGTTCAATTATTTCCGCCTCGTCCGGAATAGTTACATCCTCCTTTTTACCTGCAGCTTCAATCCTGTCATTCCTGACAATAACACAAGCATTCTGGATTGGCGCCCCGCCCCTCCCGTCAATTAACGTAGCGCCCACAAGGGCCAGCACCTTATTTCCCTTTAAGATCTCTTTATCATTTACCTCAACAATAATCCTTTTATCATCACCGCCACGATCACATCCCGTCGCGGCCAGGATTGCAAGAAATAGGAATGCTGTTAATCTTACCATTAAGAAATAGAATTACTAATGACTAATATGACCAATGACTGATTACCGATTACTGATATTACTGATTACTGATCACCGGCCACCCACACGCCGTTCAGCATCACCCTCTTCACATTTCTCATCACTTTGATGTCGGAAAGAGGATCGCCCTCCACGACGATCAGATCCGCAAGTTTTCCTTTCTCGATGCTTCCCACCCTTTCGTCTATACGCAGAAAGCGGGCATTTTCAATGGTCGCCGCCTGAATGATTTCCATGGGGCTCATCCCGGCTTCCTGAAACAATTCCATTTCCCTGAAATAAGCGTACCCCATATCAGCATAGGGAACCCATGTATGTGACCCTACCACCATGCGCGCACCACCCTGGTGTGCCATTCCCACAAATTTCACCATGTTGGCAAAACCGTTCACATCAACACTGTCACCGCGATCGGATTGCCTTTCAAACACGGCAAGTGTAGGGCAGATAAATGTTTTTTTCTCAGTAAGAAACCGGATGAGTGAATCTACGACGGGATTGTCTTCAAACTCAATGGAATTCCACGCCTCATACCTTCCGCGGTTTCTCGCCGCATTATTCGCCGCGATCAGTTGTTTGAACTGTTCTGCTTCCCGCGGCGGCAACAGGCACACACCAAAAGAGGTGATATGTTCAATACCGTCCATACCTGCATTAATGGCATCCCTGGCATTGGCAATTTCAAGGTGACCTGTCACCGGTATGCCGTGTTCATCCGCAGTTTCACAGATCTCCCTTATTATAGAAATGGGGAGCCGGAAGTATACCTTGACGGCGGTGGCGCCCTGGCTGGCAAATAACTCTACGGCTAAGCGCGCTTCTTCCGGATCTTTCACCAGATAGGAATTATCGGGATAGGCAGGTGGATACATATCAATATGCGGTCCGGTAAGAAATAACCTCGGGATGGGCTTTCCTGACATGCGAACAGAATCATAAAAGTCCATCCACGCACCAGGGTCTCGCACAGATGTTATTCCGCGGCTTAAAAATACAGGCGGCATAGTCGTGCTGTAACCGTTGTGATAGTGTGCGTCGATCAGTCCGGGCAGGATGGTCATACCCTTCACATCAATTTCCTCTGCACCTTCATGCATACCTTGATCCTCGGCTTTTCCGGCAAATTCGATCACGTTATTCCTGATAATTACCGTTGCATTCTGCAAAGGCTCGCCGCCGTTCCCATCAATTAGCGTGGCGCCCACCAGAGCAATGACCCGCTCACCTGCCCTTATTTCCGCCCGGTTCAATTCCTGTATAATTTTAGAATTTGTTTCTTTAGATTTATCCCCGTCCTGACAGGATAACAGAACGGATAAAGGCACAATCATCAGGCATGTTCCATTTCTCATGTGTTGTTTTTAGAGGGTTGTGATCAGATCATTTAAAAATTATAACCATATTTTCTCATGTTAAATCTACTAAGAATCACGGTAACCGCGGCGACATTCCTATTTTTCCTCGCGCCCGTCCTGGCCCAGGAACCCAACTATGATGAAGCCAAAGTTCCTTCTTACACGCTTCCCGATCCACTGATGCTATCCAGTGGAAAAAAGGTTACACAAGTCAAAACATGGACCTTACAAAGAAGAAAAGAGATCCTCGAGTTGTTCCGGGAACATATGTATGGCAAATCTCCCGGTAAACCCGCGGCCATGCGTTTTGAGGTTAGGTCGGCGGACAGGAATGCGCTGGACGGAAAGGCCACAAGGAAAGAAGTCAGGGTGCATTTTTCTGAAAAACAGGATGGCCCCAGAATGGATATTTTAATCTATCTTCCCAACCATGTCAAAAAGCCGCCCCTGTTTTTAGGATTGAATTTTTACGGCAATCACACCATCCACGCGGATCCCGCCATTACCCTTTCAGACCAGTGGATGAGAAATGACAAGCAGATCGGAACGGAGAACAACCGGGCAACAGAAACCACGCGCGGCGTACGCGCGAATCGCTGGCCACTAGAGAGTATCCTGGCGCGTGGCTATGGCTTGGCCACGATCTACTATGGAGACATCGATCCTGACTTCGATGATGGCTTTCAAAATGGCGTACAACCCCTGTTTTACAAAGATGGGCAGAAGCAGCCCGCGCCGAATGAATGGGGTTCAATCGCAGCCTGGGCGTGGGGCTTAAGCCGGGCAATGGATTACTTCGAAACAGACGCCGATATCAATTCCAAACGGGTGGCTGTCATGGGCCACTCGCGCCTGGGAAAAGCGTCCCTTTGGGCGGGTGCCGAAGATGAGCGGTTCGCACTCGTTATCTCCAATGACTCCGGATGCGGAGGGGCTGCACTGTCACGCCGGGTCTTCGGCGAAACTGTTGCGGTGATCAACAAAGCTTTTCCTCACTGGTTCTGTGATAATTTTAACAAGTACAGTAACAATGAAGCCGCTCTTCCTGTTGACCAGCACATGCTACTCGCCCTGGTAGCGCCCCGGCCACTGTACGTAGCCAGTGCTGAGGAAGATAGTTGGGCCGACCCTTACGGGGAATTCCTTTCAGCCAAGCACGCCACTTCAATTTACCGATTACTCGGAAAAGAGGGCCTGCCGGCCGTGACGATGCCCGGTATTCACGAGCCGGCTATGGGCACGATCGGATACCACATCCGCGCAGGAAAACACGATGTCACCAATTACGACTGGGAACAGTTTATGAATTTTGCCGACAAGTATTGGAAGAAGGAGGTTGGGAAATAGGCGCGGAATATCGGGGAATCCATTTGATGTAATCTTCAATTCACTATTTTTGCTCGCGTTTCCAAAAAACGCCGTTAAACTCCTTTATTTTAAATACACGTATACTCAAAGATGATCAAGATCGATACAAGCCTGAAAACAGCGGATCTCTCCCCAAAACTTCAACGATTCTGGGAGCTGTCCGGTGAAAAAATCCAACTGATTGAAAAACATTATGACGAAAGTAAGGGGTCACCTGTTTTCACAATAAACGGAAAATATTCAACCCGCGGGTGGACTGAATGGACACAGGGGTTTCAATACGGTTCCATGATCCTTCAATATGATATAACAGGAGACAAAAGCCTTCTAGAGGCCAGCAGAAAAAAAACCGTAGAAGTGATGGCGCCTCACATCAGTCATATCGGCGTGCACGACCACGGCTTCAACAATGTCAGCACGTACGGAAATTTGCTCAGACTGATGAAGGAAGGTAAAATTTCCCCAAATGAATGGGAGAAAAATTTCTATGAACTGGCCTTAAAAATATCCGGTGCCGTTCAGGCGAGCCGTTGGACCGCCATCAGGAACGGAGGTTTTATTCACTCGTTCAATGGCCCACATTCTTTATTTGTCGACACGATTCGCACCTGTCGCGCCCTGGTACTGAGCCATGCCCTGGGTCATGTTTTCCAGGGAGAGAATGATGTCAAAGTAAATTTATTGGAACGGGCAATACAGCACATGCGTGCAACTGCGGATTATGCAGTGTATTATGGCGAAGGTCGCGACTCCTATGATGTCAGAGGTCGCACCGCTCACGAAAGTATATTCAATGTTAAGGATGGGAATTTCCGGTGCCCGAATTCACAGCAGGGATATACCGGCTTCACTACATGGACGCGCGGTCTTGCCTGGGCGATGTGCGGTTACGCTGAAGAACTGGAGTGGTTGCAAAACTGTCCCGCCGCTGAATTGAGAGACTTCGGAGGTAAAGAAAATATCGAGGCTTTCATGCTGAAGGCAGCAAAGGCCACCTGCGATTTTTATATTGAATATACACCTGGCGATGGCATTCCTTACTGGGACACAGGAGCGCCAGAGCTTCATCGTATCGCTGATCACCTGAATAAACCTGCAGACCCATATAATGCATTTGAACCGGTCGACAGTTCTGCCGCAGCCATTGGTGCACAGGGCCTATTAAGGCTGGGAAAATTCCTCGGGCCAACAGATGCTGAGCGTGCCAAACGCTACTGGCAGGCCGGATTGACGGTTCTGAATACCTTGCTGCAGGAACCCTACCTGAGCACCAGTTCTCAGCACCAGGGCTTGATCCTGCATTCGATTTACCACCGGCCCAACGGATGGGACCATATACCCGATGGAAGCAAAATTCCTAACGGAGAATCGAGCATGTGGGGGGATTACCATGCACGCGAAGTTGCACTGTATCTCGACCGTATTATCCGCAATGAAAAGTATTACACATTCTTCAACTGCCTTTCATGAGCGCAAAAACATTAACAGATCTTTCACAACTGTGTATCCATACCATCACTACCAAGCCATGGACCATTGAGGAAGCAGCCAAAAATTTTGCAGCATCCGGCGTAAAGGGCATCACGGTTTGGCGCGACGCGCTCGAAGGACGGAATATCGGTAAGACAGGTGAGTCATTGAGGGATCAGGGCTTTGATATCGTTTCGCTCTGCAGGGGAGGATTTTTTCCGGACATCGACAAAACCAAAAGGGCCGCGGCTATTGCCGAAAACAAAAAAGCCATCGACGAGGCAGCCGAGCTGGGAACAACGATGGTGGTACTTGTATGCGGAGCGGAACCGCGACAGTCACTTGAAGATTCCAGAAGGCAGATCCGGGATGGAATCGAGAACCTGCTACCCT
>JBBEBN010000246.1:0-24691 GCA_040882305.1 Cyclobacteriaceae bacterium | reverse complement strand
GAAACCGCACGCGCACACCTGAAGCGTACAAAGTGGCCAGCGCAATGGGGTAGTCCATATTGCTGGTGTGGGGTGCGCCCACCAGCACGCACTTCCTTACGGCGGAAGGGAGAGCGCTTCCCGTCTTCCATCCAATGATCCATAAATATAGCCTGCAAATCCATTTCATGTTAATCGGCCTCACCTGCAGAAGCGTCCGGAAGCTTGTGCGCCGAAGCTTCGGCCGGTCGGCCTTCCACTGCAATTTAAAAAATAGAACGGGAGATATTCAACCCTTCTTTTTCTTAATTTAGTTTCTTACGTTGCTGGCAATACGGCCGAAGACGAAATAATCTCCTGATATGAAAAATTTCAGCAACCTCATTTTGATAGTAGCACTTATGATCATGGCAACAACTTCGGGGCAGGCCCAGAAACAGGCAAAGGGAAAATCATTGCGGCATGTTGTCTTGTTTAAATTTAAGGACTCTTCCAGTGGAACTGATGTAAAAAAAGTGGAGGAGGCATTTGCCGGATTGTCAAAAAAGATCTCCCTGATCAAACAATTTGAATGGGGCACCAACAACAGTCCTGAAAACTTAAATCAGGGGCTGACGCATTGTTTTTTTGTCACTTTTGAAACCGAAAAAGACCGCGATGCCTACCTGGTCCATCCCGACCATCAGGCGTTTGTGGAGATCCTGAAACCACATCTTGACAAAGTAACGGTTATCGATTACTGGGCGAATATGCGTTAGGCATTGCTTCGCCCGCCGCCGCTTTCCAGGGGCATGTGTGTTGGCAGCGAAGGCGGGGGCATTGGGCCAATAACCAATAGCTAATTTCCAGCTCCCCATGGTACTTTGGGTGAGCGATAAAAATTAATATCCATCACCTCCCACCGCTTGCTTTGGTTGACGAGTCGGCTCTTATATTCCTGCCAGTCCCTGTTTTCCGCGGACGTCCATCCTACTTCTGCCACGCCGGGCAACCTGGGGAAGAGCATGTATTCAACATCGTCCATGGTGACCAGTGTTTCTGACCACAAAGGAGCCTCCACTCCCAGTATCTGATCGCGATCGATGCCTTCAACGAAAGTTGCTGGGTCCCACATATAAGAGGAATCCACTTCGATATAGGCCGCCCAGTGCAGTCCCAGTTTTGTGGTAGAGTCATATTGCATGTCGAGATAGACTTTTTGGGCTGGGGAAAAGATCAGTTTCGCCCCTTTCTCCGCAGCCATTTTTGCATGCTCGGGATTAGACCAGTACTGGACTATAATGGTGGAATCAACGTCGGCCTGGGCGATCTCTTCCCACCCGACCATCTTTTTGCCATTTGCCTTGACAATTTCTTTAAACCTGTTGACGAAGGCGATGTAGTCCGGTTTTTTTGTAACGGCAGCTTCATCGCCTCCAATGTGCAAGTAAGGGCCCGGCGTCATTTTTGCCAACTCGCGCAACACATCGTTGACAAATTTGAACGTCACGTCTTTTTTGATGTCGAGCGTACTGAAACCCACTTCGATGCCGGTGTGCACTACCCCTGGCGTTGGTTTATTTTCTTCCGGTCCTGCCGGTTCCCTGCGAATGGGTGGTCCCGGAAGGAGTTCGTTGTAAGAGACCAGGGCAGCATTGATGTGGCCGGGCATATCAATTTCCGGAATGATGGTGATATAACGGCTCGCCGCATAATTCAGGATCTCCGTATAATCCTGTTTTGTATAGAATCCTCCCTTTCCGCCACCCACGGCGTTTCGGCTGCCGATCTCCGTGAGGTTCGGCCACGAATCGATCTGGATCCTCCATCCCTGATCGTCGCTCAGGTGCAGATGCAGGATGTTCATTTTGTACAGGCTGATCAGGTCAATATGATGCTTGACATCCTCAACGGTGAAGAAGTGTCGCGAAACATCAAGCATGGAACCGCGCCAGGAGTATTCGGGAAAATCCCGGACAGCACCGGTGGCGATCTCCCATGCGACATCAGGAGCGGACGAAGATCTTTCAATTTCCACCGGCAGCAACTGCCTGAGCGTTTGAACTCCCCACAACAATCCCGCCGGCGAATTGGCCGTGATCTTTACGCCGTCTTCTTCAACTGTCAATTCGTAACCCTCACTTTCCAACGTTTTGTTAGCGCCGTCAAGGGAGAGTGAAATATTTCCGGAACCTGAAACTTCCTCTGAAACATCGGCGTCAAAACCTGTTGCCGTGTTGATTTTTTCCCTGAGAAAGCTGGCAATATTCTGAAGTTCTTTATCGGATCCGTTGATGACGATCTTCATATCCTTTGTCAGCGTGAACGTTTCCCCGCTCATGGTTGCAGACACAGGTTTGGGCGTGATACTTTCAAAGCGAAGCTTTGCCTCTGGTGACGAGGGTTTGGTGTTGTCGCAAGAAAAAAGTAATATAAAACCTGCGATGGGAAGGACGGCGCGGTATGTCCGTATCATTTTAAATACCTGGTAATGCATTTTCTGTTTTTTTAATAAAGCGAATGTAGCAATTAATTTAAAATCCCTCTAAGACGCCGGATGTGTGTTTCAGGCACATGAAAAATTTCCGGAATTGGCCTCACCGGATGCTGAATACTTTCATTCTTCCATCTTAGGAATGAGGAATATTTGGCCATTAAATCTTACCTTTGGAGTTTACTTAACCTATGATACGACTGATCATTCGGGCATTTAAGCATTTTGCCTGGTTTAAGCGATTGAATGCAAAAGTTACCTACGAGATCCTGGCGAAACGTATTTCTGCAGAAGACTGGCAATTTATGAACTATGGGTATATGCCCAATGAAAATGAGCCACCCGTCTCTCTGCCTGATGATCCGAAGGTCCAGAAGTATGCGATGCAGATGTATCATTATCTGGCAGCGAAAACCCCTGTCACAGGCAAACAGGTGCTGGAGGTGGGCAGTGGCCGGGGAGGCGGAGCGCGTTATGTGGCTGGTTCATTTCAGCCCGCGTCCTATATAGGAATGGACATCGCACAAAGCGCCGTGGACCTGGCGAACAAAATTCAAGTTTCGCCCAATCTCCGGTTCATCCAGGGGAGCGCGGAATCCATTCCGCTTACCGACAACAGTATAGATGTGGTGCTCAATGTAGAATCCTCCCATGCTTATGGTTCCGTTGATAAATTTCTTCGCGAAGTGAAACGCGTCCTCAAACCTGGCGGGTATTTGCTGCTGGTTGATTTCCGCGATGTGAAAAATATGGACCTGCTGCGGAGCCAGCTGCGCAATTCAGGACTGGAATTTCTGGAAGAAGACGACATTGCCCCAAATGTGGTTCGGGCGATGGAAGCAGAAGACGATGTCAAGAGAGAGCGGATCAGGACCTTGTTTCCAGCCAAATGGCAAACTCTTTTTGGAGAATTTGCCGGCGTGGTAGGCTCGCGCATCCACCTGAACCTGAAAAGTGGCGCGCGGCTCTACCACCGTTTTAAATTGCGAAAACCCATCGGGTAAGAGAATAGAGACAGGGCACTAGTAGAGACAGGGCATGCCCTGTCTCTACTAGTGCATTCTCGCTACCCAGTTCCTGTCTGCGGCAGGCTTCAGTTTCTTTTCATCCTTATTCCATTTTGTCAGGCGGTTGTCGCTGTTGAAATTATAAAACACGTACAGTCGGCCATCAATGATCTTATAGGTGGCGGGATTGATCTTCACGCGTTCGCCGTTCAGACCTATCGTATAGGCGCACCAGCCACCGTATGCTGGCTCGAATTTATCGGGAGATTTCTTGAATTCATCCAGGTTCTCCTGATTGGCAAAGTAATAGGTGATGCCCTTGTGCTGGTGGTAGAATTTGGAAGTTCCCTTTAAAGGTCTGCCTTTGAAATAACTTACGGCATCAAACTCCCGCAATGCAATACCGTTTTCAGCGTTAAAATTCCTGCGTCGCGAAGCCTCTTCCGGCTGCGCCGCGGCCACCAGGCTTAAACACGTGGCCAGCATCGTTACAAAAAGGCGGACATGCCGGGTCGTCCGGGATTGATTCAGATCCGAAGTGCTTGATGCATTCATAAAGGCATTTTAGTAAATATGGTATACAAGGTTTCAATGTGAAGATAAAATAAAGGATTTGCATTTTAAATAAATACCGGATAACGATGCACTCGAAAAATAGCCGGTTAAAGCTCTGTAAACTCTTTGAGCGGGTTTGATACAGGATATTTTCTAGATTTGTAAAAACCATCAATCCATGAACAGACGAAACGCTCTTCAAACTTTGGCTGTCACTTCGGGTGTGACATTGCTCACGCCAGCCACTGCTGGTGGGAAGAAGCAGGATAAATCCAAATTGAAATTTTCACTCAATACCAGCACGGTCAGCGGGCAAAAACCCGGGATCGAAAAATACATTGACATCGCCGCACGTGCCGGATATGAGTGCATTGAACCCTGGATCAATGACCTAAGAGCGTATATGTCCAATGGAGGTTCCTTGCGCACGCTGAAAAAATTATTGGATGACAGTAAGGTCAAGCCGATCAACGCGATCGGGTTCGCGCCCTGGATGACAGATGATGAAGACCAGCGGAAGGCGGGTTTTACACAGATGCGGGAAGAAATGGAAATCATGGCGGAGCTTGGGTGCACACGCATTGCGGCTCCTGCGGCGGGCGTAAGGACAGCCCCCGATTTGTTTAAGGTGGGAGAGCGCTATCGCGAGCTGCTCGACCTGGGAAGACAGACAGGGGTAAGACCTCAGCTGGAGATATGGGGGGCATCTGTCTTTTTCCACATTGGGCAGGCAATGATGGCGGTGGCGGTAGCCAATGATCCCGATGCCCGTATTCTGCCGGATGTTTATCATCTATTCCGCGGTAACTCGGGATTTGAAAGTCTGAAGATGCTGGACGGCAACATGATCGAGGTTTTCCACATGAATGATTACCCTGATACCATTCCCAGAGAACAGATGGAGGATAAGGACCGCATTTATCCCGGTGATGGCGTGGCTCCCTTAAAGCAGATCATTGCAGCCCTGAAAAAAATGGGAGGCGAGAAAATCCTCTCCCTCGAATTATTCAACCGCGAGTACTGGAAACAAGATCCGCTTCAGGTTGCCAAAACGGGTTTGGAGAAAATGAGAAAGGCAGTGGCATGACGATAGTTTGTCAGGGACCAGTTGCCAATTGCCGGGACGAGTCCATCCGGAATGGCAGAATCATAACATTACAACCTGTCCTGTCTTGACGGATCTATCACATGCAAAGGCAATACGGAGGCTGTTGACGGCGTCCTGCATATGGTCTGTCAGGTCAATATTTTCCCTGATAGCTTTTAAGAAATATCGCTGTTCGCGGTTGCATAGTTCCTGATGATCCGGTTCGTCCTTGAGGTTTATCCATTCGTCCTCCCTTGCAAACTTTTCGTTTTTATCCAGTTCTGCGTAGTGCACACGTAGGGATTCAGCTTTACTGTGAGCCTCAATGGAGTCTGATTTCCCGGCGGCGCCTGCTTCTTTCGCTACAATGGAGACTGAGCCCTTCGGACCGATAACGTCCTTCACAAAGAAGGCGGTCTCGCTCATCATGGGTCCCCATCCGGCTTCATACCACCCTACCGATCCATCCTCGAAACGGATCTGCAATTGTCCGTAATTGTAATTGTCCGATGGAATCTCATCCGTTAGTTTTGCGCCAATAGCGTTGACCTGCACAGGTTTTGAATGGACCATCTGGCACATGACGTCGATGTAATGTACACCGCAATCAACGATAGGGCTCAGGCTCTTCATCAGGTTTCGGTGAAGGGTCCACATTCCCCCACTGCTTTGCTGATTCAGGTTCATACGCATGACCAGCGGCTTGCCCAGCGTTTGGGCTACCTGGATGAACCGTTGCCATGAAGGGTGATGGCGGAGAATATATCCGATCACTAATTTTTTTCCGGCTTTCTTCGCGGCCTGTACCACTCTCTCAGCTCCTTCAACCGAATCGGCAAGCGGTTTTTCGATGAAGACATGGCACCGGTGTTCGAGTGCTTTAATCGCGATTGCTTCATGGGTATCAGGCCATGTCGAAATGGCAACTGCATCGGGACGCGTCTTTTCAAGCGCTGTGTCAAAATCATCGAACAGCGGATAGCCTCCTCCAAGTTTTTCATTCAACACTTCCTTGCTTTTTCCCCGCGACACGATCCCACAGATCTGAAATCCCTCCAGTGTGTCATAAGCATTTGCGTGCGAAGAACCCATATTCCCGCAACCCACCACCAATACGCGTATATCATCTGCTTTCTTTGCCATCAAGCTGAAATATTATTGTTAAAAATTCATCATGGGAGGGTTCTATTTGTAGGTGATGATGGCGTTATCTAAATCCTTTCCAGTTTTACAGGGTAAGTTTTGTTGGCATTCCACTGGCACACGTAAATATTTTTATCACCATCAATGCACACGTCGTGGCAATGCTGAAAAACCGATTTCTCCTGGACCATCAGTTGAAGTTCGCCCTTCACGTACTCCGGTTTTGTTCCTCCGGGGTTAGATATCACCTTGTCTTTCCCGTCAAGGATCGTTACAAAGCCTGAGTTGGGGGTCTGGTTCAGGTAGCGCAGACGCGACCAGCAAACTCCGGCGTAAATATTGTCGGCATCGACCACTGCCCTGCAGACAAAAGCTCCGGGAAGAAAGATCGTTGAAAGGTATTTGCCATCAAGGGTGAAGCGCTTAAAAGAATTGTGCGCACGTGACGTGCAGAGTAAGGTGATATTTTGTTTGTCGCGGTTATCAATGCAGACTCCGTGGGCCGTGCTGAAATTTTCATCGCCTTCACCCGGACCTCCGAACTTACGGATGAATTCTCCCGAAGGTGAAAATTGCAGGATGTATTGTGAACCATATCCGTCGGCGACATATATGTCACCGTTGGGAGCGATGGCAGTCTCGGTGGGCTTATAATTCATACTGCTTTCATACACACCAATTTTTTTGGGGTCGGGCAGCTCCAATAACATCTTTCCGTCCAGGGTTGTTTTAACCACACGGCCACCGTGGTCGCTGATAAAAAGAACCTCCTGACCACCTTCGTCAAAGATCGTAAGCCCGTGGCCACCTGGGAAATCATTGCCCCAGCTGGTGATGAGCTTGCCAGAGCGGTCATAGACGATGATGTTGTTTTGTGTTTCATCGGTAACCATGATAAGCCTACCCTTTTTGTCCGTCACCATTTCATGACAGTTGTTCACGGGTGTCTTCGCGGGATCCAGGTTTCCCCAGGATTTGTTTACACGGTAACGGAAACTTCCGTGGCCGATGGTTTCTTCGGCAAGAATGGGTTTGCTCATGATGTTGAAAACAGGCATCGTAAAAGCTGCACTGGTGGTGGCGGTGATCTTCAAAAAATCCCGCCTCGTGCGTATAGGTTTTTTCATAATGAATGATATTTTCGCGGCGGTTGCAATGCAGGGGCGCAAACTCTTGCGTCTCTGCATTGGGTCAATGCCACCGTTGAAATCTATTTTGTTTTGGAAAATTTATTAAACTCGGCGCTTACCTGTTCGTCTGTAAGGTGGCTGCCGGAATGGATTAGCACTTTGTATCGGAATGTTACCGACTTACCAGCGGGGAGTTTGAAATCAAGGACCTCTTTTCCCTTGCTGAATTCTTTCTGACCAAGCGGGTTTGCTGCAAAAAGACCATAACCACGGGCGTGCCAGTAAGTGGGATATCCGACGTTCTTCGGATGGTCCAGTATGACCAGCGAGACCGGCTTCGAGGCAATAACGCCATTGAGGTTCACCCACTGTCCTCTGGTACCCCACACGTCATCCCCTTCCCTGCCTTCGCTGCTGCGGTACTTTCCCGATACGCCTTCGTTATTCAATTTGGGTACGGCCGTCGCTTTTCCGCTTGCATCCGTAAACACTTCCGGTTTATTGGAAGGGTGTTCGAGTTCACGCGCCAGGCGAATGCCAATGACCCCTTCCTTGTTATCCTTGAAGGAGACGTCTTCATTCAATGCGGTAAGGGTGGTGATGCGCTCAATGGTGCGCATGTTTCCGAAACCATTGAAAATAAGACGCGTTTCTTCCTGAAGCAAATTGGCGCCATCGGGTTTTTGCCAGTCCATGGTCACGTCAAGTATTGCCTTTTCGTTGTCCGCTTCAATCTTATTCACCTTCCGGTGTTTAATGGTGCCATAGCGATTTTTCCTTTCGGCAGGAATGTCTGTGGAATTGTTCCAGAAGTCCAGACCATTTACATCGCCGTAGTTCAGCCACATTCCCACATGGTGAGGGTGGTCAACACGTTCACCAGGGCGCGGGTCCAGCGGCCATCCGCGGGTGATGGGTGTTCCATCGGCGGTGCGCAACGGATAGAGTACTGGCTTCATGATATCATCCGGAAAGATATATGAAGTAAACGGTTTGCCATCGACGAGCACATCCAGCCGTTTACCGGACTTGTCCTCGACGATGGCAAAACGTTTTGATTGCTGGGTTTCCCTGAAAGAAAAGGCCATGATCGCTGCTATCCCCGATAAAACAATTGAAAAAACTATGAACTGCTTCTTTCTCATGGCTTCTCTAAGAATTTAGACCCTGTAATAATTAACATTAGACAAAATTTTTAATCGCTTTCGCTAAACCTGGTTTGAAATAATATAAGGTTTCCGGTACTCGCGCGTCAGCATTGCATCTGCTTCGGGATCATTTTCGAATTGTTCCTTTTCGCCGTTGAATTTCAGCTGGCGCCCGAGGCGATAGGAGATGTTGGCCAACAACGGGATGGCGGAAGAAATCAAGCCTGTTTCAATATCGCAGTGGAGGTCGCCGTTTTTCTCCGAGCGTATGGCATCAATAAAGTTTGCATAATGTTCCGTTCCTCCCGGAGGGGCCAGCGGATCGTTTGAAGCTTTTGCTTCGCCTAATCCTGATCCGGCAAAAGGTTCTTTTTCGCGTTTCCGGAATGCTTTCCAGGTGCCTCCATCGAGCTCAAGATATCCATCGGTTCCATAGAAAATATTTCCGATACGGGTATCCAGACTTGTTTCACCGTTTGAATATCCCCCTCGTGTTTCAAATTCAAGGACCTTACCGTCTCTGTATTTCACAATGGACGTTTGGGTACTTGGGGTTTCCTGTGCGCATTCGTCAGGAGACCATCCATAAATTCCACCAGTAGAGAAAATAGAAACGGGGTGTTCATTCTTATTCAATCCCCATCGGGCGACATCAAACTGATGCGGTCCCTGGTTTCCAGTGTCACCATTGCCGGTATTCCAGAACCAATGCCAGTTGTAATGAACTTTCTTCTCATTATACGGCTGGTAAGCGGCAGGGCCCATCCACATATCGTAGTGGAGGTTGGCCGGAGGCGTGCCGTCTTTCACTATGCCAAAAGAATCACGGGGTTTGATGCAAAGTCCTCGCGCCATATATACTTCACCAATGCCACCTTCATGCAGTAATTTCATCGCTGCCATTACATTGGTCATAGAACGGTTTTGGAAACCGACCTGAACCAGGCGGTTGTATTTGCGGGCAGCGTCGACCATCTTCCTTCCTTCGAAGACGTTATGGCTGGCGGGTTTTTCAACGTAAACATGCTTGCCAGCCTGACAAGCCCAGATCGTTCCCAGGGCATGCCAATGATTTGGGACAGCAAATGACACGGCATCGATTTCCTTGTCATCAAAAACCTTGCGCATATCCCATTCTGTCCCCGGCTTTTGTCCGGATTTTTCAAAGACCGTTTTGCCCAGCGGAGCAAAATATTGTTCATCCGTGTCGCAAAGGGTTTTTAACCTGACATTGCGGTTGTCTTTCAGGCCGCACCAACGGTCGATATGGGTTTTACCCTGACCCCTGATGCCAATCACCGCCATGTTAATGCGATCATTGGACCCCATAATGGAGGCGTAGGATTTGGGACTGACGACGAACGAGCTGCCGAGAGCAAGCCCAGCCGTTCCCATCACGCTCTTTTTGAGAAACTCTCTTCTTTTTGTCATTGCAATCTGTTTTGGATATGGGATAAATTAAACAAATATTTAAAGTCATTCAAGAACTTAACAATTTACATTGGGGATTTATGGTCTAATTATTTTGTCCCACCCTGGCGATGTACCCTTCCGAATCCTGGCTGCTGCACGGTTTGAGACCAGAATTATACACAACGGACGGAGAATATCCTAAATTTAGGGCATCGATTTGACAGAAGGCAGGATTCTTTAAATTTTTGGCATGAGAAAAGCAGGTTTTTTGATATTCATAGCATGGCTCCTGTTCCGTGCAAATCCGGGCTTCGGACAGGAACAAATACTGGATAAGGGGTGGTATCACCTGCGGAACGCAGGTCCACGCGAGTGGTCCACCTTTGCCAAAGACCCGGACAGGAAAAAATTATTGGTGAATTTCAAGGGCGGGCCGAATCCCTCCGAACATGCGCTTTCCCTCCGACAATTCGATGTGAAATTGAACTGGAAGGTCTTGTTGAACGGCCATGCCATTGGGTCTTTAGTGCCTGATGAAAAGGATTTGATGTGTTACTTCAAAGTTCCTGCCGGGATCCTCAAAGCGGAAAACACACTTGAGGTTGCCTGTGCGGATGCTCAGCCGGATGATATTAAAGTAGGGGACGTTGTTCTTCATGAACAGCCTCTCGATATCGTGCTTTCCGATGGCCAGCTCGCCCTTTCCGTTACTGACCCGGATTCGGGAGAGCTGATTCCCGCGCGCATTACAATCACTAACGCTACGGGTACACTACAAAGTTTTTCGGGCTCCCCCGCCGCCCGACCAGGCTACATTTACACGGGGAGCGGCACCGCCTTGATTGCCCTCCCGGAAGGAACCTATAAACTTTACGCTGGCAGGGGTTTTGAATACGGTGTTGACTCCACGACGGTGGTTATCAAAAAGGGCAAACGCCTCGATCACAAATTTGCCATTAAACGGGAAGTATCCACACCCGGCTGGGTAAGCAGTGATACCCATATTCATACTTTTACGTGGTCCGGCCACGGTGACGCCACAGACGTCGAACGTGTACTCACGATTGTGGGAGAAGGTATCGAACTTCCTATCATCACCGAACACAACCTTCAAATTGATTTTAAGACGGTGGCGCAGCGCCAGGGTGTGGACCGCTACTTTACTCCCGTCACCGGAAATGAAGTCACCACGGAGGTAGGTCATTTCAATGTCTTTCCCCTCGCTCCGGATAAAACAGAAATTGATCACCGCATAAGAAACTGGAAAGCACTTTCTGAAAGCCTCGGCGACAGAAAAGATTCAAAAGCGATCATTCTGAACCACGCGCGGGATATTCATGCCAGCTTCAGGCCTTTTGATCCCGCCATACATCTGTCGAGCGCGGGTATGCGACTGGATGGTTGGGAATTTCCCGCCAATGGCATGGAAGTGATCAATTCCGGCGCGCAGCAAACTGACAGGATGGAGTTAACGCGCGATTGGTTCGGTATGCTCAACCACGGTGATTTTATCACGCCAGCTGGCGCGAGTGATTCACATGATGTGAGCCGGTATATTGTTGGACAGGCGCGTACGTATATCAGGTGTGACGATGAGGACCCTGCAAACCTCGATGTTCAGCAGGCGGTGCGAAACTTCCGCGAAGGCAACGTGATGGTGAGCTTTGGCCTGCTCACTGAAATTGAGATCAATGACGCCTACGGACCGGGTGAACTTGTTCCCGCCTCCGATGAGGTCCAAATTTCCGTAAAAGTTGCCGGGCCCGCATGGACGCGTGCGGAAAGCGTTGCGCTGTATGCGAACGGAAAAAAAATACGGGAGGAAAAAATCGAAAACCAAAAAGCCCCGGGAATAAAGTGGAGCGGAAGCTGGAACCTGACCATGCCCACCCACGATATTTTTCTTGTAGCCCTGGCTGAAGGACCGGACAACCACGCGCCATATTGGCCAATAGGCAAACCGTATCAACCTACATCCCCTGATTGGGTGGGGGGTATTTTCGGATTGAGCGGTGCGGTGTGGCTCGATGCCGACAGGAACGCAAAGCGCGACGCCGCGTTTGATTACGCCAGGAGTTTGCAGCAACAGTTCTCCCGTGATTTCGCCGGGTTGATACAAAAACTCGCTTCCTATGATGAAGCGGTGGCCATACAGGTGGCAGCCCTCCTGCATCAGAAGGGTGAAAATCTCACAGGAACGGAAATCTCGAAGGCGCTGCATCACGCGGCGCCGGAAACGAAATCAGGATTTCAACGGGTGATCCGCGAATTGACGGTGCATCGGTCTGACCGATAATCAGAAATCTGTGTCCGGTTTTTTCAAGTTGAGTTCTTTGATCCAGATGTTGCGGTAAAGCACATCATGGCCTTCGGCCTGCAGCTTCAACGGGCCCGGAACGTCGGTAATGCCTTTACCGCCATCATTTCCTCCATCCAGTCCGGAATTGGGGCCACCCCACACCTGATTGATCACCCTTCCTTCATGTACTTTTTTGCCATTGAAGTAAACTGTGGCCATCGCTTTTTCAATGAGCTTCCCATCCTTGAAACGGGCAGCGCGGAACACGATATCGTAAGCATTCCACTTACCCACACCGTTATAGGCATAGTAGGGTGATTCGGTTTCGTTGATGATGGCGCCGAGACCGTGTTTGGTGGAGTCGCCATCCAGGATCTGGATCTCGTAACGGTTTTGAAGATAGACGCCGCTGTTCCCCCCCTTACTGACAATGAAAAATTCTACGTGTGCGCGGAAATCGCGGAACTCTTTCTTGGTAATAAGGTCTGCTGAGCCGTACTTTCCGCCCACCGCTGCAGGGTCATTCGCATTCATCACCGTTCCGTCGTCTACGGGATCATTCACAATTTGCCATTTGACGGGAAGCTCCGCGGCAAGACGCGGACCTTTCCAATAGGTCCATTTTTCATCCAGCATCTTTCTGCTGCCATCAAAAAACACTTCAGCACCTTTCGGTGGTGTTGTTCCAACACCCACAGATTGCGCGAAGGCCGGAATGGTCGACGCCAGGCCCAGAAGAGAACAAAAAATGATATCTCCGAAATTGAATATTTTCATCGTTCATAGAAGGTTAAGAGCACTAAAGTAAGAAGAAAAATCGAAACGGGAAGAGGTGGATAGATTCGCGTCACTGCGGCCCCGTCTGCAGAAGCCGGAGGTTACTGATCTCCATTACTAAAAAACACCGGTAATACCCCTTTTAAAAAATCCTCATACTGTGTGAAGGCATGCAGATCGTTATGAGCGCCACGGTCAACGATGATCAGTTTCTTTTTACCACTGAATTTCTCAAAGAGCCTGTGAGAATGGGAGGCCGGGATCAGGGTATCATCGGAGCCGTGGAGAAAAATGACGGGAGATTTTACCAAATTTACTTTATCGACATTATCAAACCGGTATTTGAGAAAAAGGGACGGAAAGAAAAGCGGGAATTTTTCAGTGGCAAGCTTACTTAAGGAGGAAAACGGTGACTCAAGGATCAAGCCTTTACATGGTTGTTTGGAGGCGAGGTCCACCGCCACGCCGGAACCTATTGACCTGCCGTAGATGAGGATATTTTCCGGACCAAAACCGTTACTGATCAGGTATTGATAGGCCGTCTCAGCATCGGTATAAAATCCCCTTTCAGACAGTTTCCCGGTGCTCTTTCCATATCCGCGATAGTCAATGATCAGGAAGTTGTAACCCAGGGCGGTAAAATCCTCTGCAACAAATTGCCAGCCACTGAGGTCACCCGCGTTGCCATGGAAATACAAGATAACATCACGGCTTTTATTCGGAAAGAACAACGCACTGATCTGCTCTCCGTCAGATGTTTTCAAAGAAATTTCCTCGTCATCCGGTCCGAGTTTGAATCTAAAGTCACCGGCGAGAACACCGGGATAAAAAATCAGTTTACTCTGAAGTGTGTAGAGAAGGATGATCACCACAACGTAAATAATAACGACTGTCCAGGCGATGCTCTTTAAGACGTTCATGGCTTAAAAAGGGTTGTCACAGAAATTTAATGCTAAAAATTCAAACGATAAAAACGTAAAAAGCCCTTTAAACGGGCACTCTTCCTTAACCATATGTGCAAATTATTTTCTTTGCCTCCAGTCAAGTGTATCGAAAAACGTCGCGAATCTTAAGGATGGTTTAGGGAAGATGGTTGAACCCATAACAGATAACGGGGAAAATCGGACGAGGACGTCCTAAAATGGCAGGCTACATTTGGCGGAAAAGAGGGTTTCTCTGTTAATAAAGCTGTAACTCCGCAAACAGGGCTTCCAGTTCGGAAGCACTTTTGTTCAATTTTTGCTGCAATCGCTGCAACATGGTGTCCTTTTTTCCCTCCTCAAAGTGAAAATCCTCATCATTCAGATCAGGGAACCTTCTTTTAAGCATAATTTTCTGCTCGCGCCAGCTTCTTAATATCGTCATGTCAATAAATGTAATGTGAACGAACCTGCCCATGAAGGTAACACATTTCTTTCGATTTCGTTCCATTCAGGCACAAAGCTCCAGACATTTCTTTTTCCCCTATCTCTTCCTGTATAGGTCTTTCATGACTTCGAGCTTTCCCGCATCCCCTATCAGTGTATGGAGTGTAAACATCATGATCCCTGTTGACGGCGCACGCGAGCCGTTCCACATCACTTCCCGGAATTCCTCGGTAGTGATGACCCCCGGTTTATTGTGCGCCTGCACGATAGGCCAGATCAGGGCCTTTCCATCGCCTATAACTGACTTGTGAAGCCATTTCACGTACTCCCCTACCCAGGCAGGAGACCTTCCCATCATGCGGTGATACAGCATTGGCGAAAAAACGTCGGCAATTTCAGCCAATGCTTTCATGTCCAGACCGAGCGTACGGTAATTTGCTCCGCCATAATCTTCAGGAAACCAGGGGCAATAGTAGATTCCGAGTAAAGCCGACGGTTGGCTGGTTTTCAGAATCGTTTTCATATCGCTTACCCAATCATTCAGCACGCTGCTTCGCCAGAGCCTCCACGAAGAATCGGAGCGGGTAAGTATCCATTGGGATCTTGTTTCAATATCCCCGGAAGGGATATCAACCTTCATTTCCTCCTGAAACTGCAGAAGGCATCGTTCACAGAAACAAGTTTCGGGTAAGATTGGGTTTGGTGTTTCGAACTGAGCATGCCAGTGGAGGTAATCCAGCCAGATGCCGTCAACCTGGTACCTGCTCAGAAGGTCGTGCAGTTGCTGCTCTCTGTATTTCCGGAATCCGGGATCTGTGGGGCAGATGCCCATAAACCAGTCGGCAATGGGTGCGCGTTCGCCTTTTTCATTTATTGGCCAGGCCTCAGGATGTTCTTCGAGGTATTCCTTGCCATTGAGTGTCGGGAACTCAGCGTACACCCTTACACCTTCTGCCTTTGCGGCCTTGTACAACTCATCCTTGAGCGAGGCACTGTGAACGAAAATAGCGTTGATTCCGAGAGACCTGAGGGGCATACCATTTTTCAGAAAAGCCCCGGCATCGCCGTAAACACCTTTCGTAAAAGGAAGCTCGTCGCCCTGCTGGGAATTAATTTCAAAACACAGTAAAAAAGAAAACCAGCAGAAAAAAATGAATGCTTTTATCATTTATAAAAGTACACATTTTATCTTTCAGCGAATCGTCCGGTAATACTTTTGTCGTTTCCCCTATTTGGCGATATTGTGACTTCGCAGCCGTTATCCATCATACTATGAACGAGGAATTACACTGGAATAAAATCGCACACAGTTACGAGGAGGAGATCTTCGATGTATTCAAGAGCGATAAGAGTAAGAAACTTCCCGTCTATTTTCGGAAATACGCCAACAAGGATCAGGTAGCCATTGACCTGGGCTGTGGAATAGGAAAAGCGTTTCCTTACCTCTCTCCGGCGTTCAAAAAAGTTTTTGCGGTCGATATCTCCGATAAGTGCCTGGATATTGCGTCCAACAAGAAGTTTACCAACATTGAATTTCAGAAAGTTGATCTGACGGATACGGGCCTGAAACTTCCTGCCGCTGACTTTGGCTTTTGCTGCAATGTACTTCTGCTGCCTGACCTGCAAAAAAATATTGCTATGATAGAGAACGCCTTCAGGTCATTAAAGAAAAATTCAGCTGCCGTTTTTGTCATGCCTTCCCTGGACTCGATCCTGTTTTACGCGTGGCGCCTCATTGAATGGTATAAAAAAGAAGGAATTAGTCCTGCCGATATTCCCGATTCCGAATTCTGTTATTTCAACGAAGGCAAACGCGATATCTTTCAGGGCCTCATCAGGATCGACGGTGTAATAACGAAACATTATTCCCACCCTGAAATTCAGGTAATTTTTAAGGATGCCGGTTTCAAAGTCGAAAAGATCGACCGCATTGAATATGCATGGACCACCGAGTTCGCCGAACCGCCCAAATGGTTAAGAGATCCCTATCCGTGGGATTGGCTTGTAGAAGTAGTTAAATAAATGTTGGGAATTCTGCAATTCTGCAATGCGCTATCTGATGGCTCACACTCACTTCACCGCCCTGATCCTGACCGCGCTCACTTCCTCCGGGCTCACGGCGCTCGCCTTGTTGCCGAAATTTTTTCTGATGTATGTCAGGATGGTGGCCAGGTCATCGTCACCCAAATAATTATGGGGAGGCATCACGCTGTTGTAGGATTCCCCATTTACATCGATCGGACCCTGTAAACCGTTCAATGCAATGCTGATCAACCTCTTCTTATCACCCGTGACCCAATCCGTAACTGCCAGCGGTGGCATGCGGCCACGCGCGCCTTTTCCATTCTGCTGATGACAGGTGCCGCAAAAAGTATTGTACAATTTCTGATCCTTCGCCAGGTTCTTCTGAAGATTATCCCCCACTTCATCGGGAGTCTTAATGTGCGGCAAAGATTTTCGAGCTTCCATTCCGGCGAGCTGTCGCGCGTCAAAATTTTCGCGATCGCCCTTATACATGACCCTCCAGATCTTGCCTTTCCTTGAATCTGTTATATAGAGCGATCCGTCCGGACCCGTGGCGAGTCCCATGGGCCTGTGCAAGGCATCACTGGTGTTGACGATGGTATCCACGCCCGCAAAGCCATCGGCAAACACTTCCCATTCGCCAGTAGGCTTACCGTCATGGAAGGGGATAAAACCGACAAAATATCCGGCCTGTGGATAAGGGGTACGATTCGTAGAACCATGAAATGCGATGAATGCTCCCGCCTTGTACCGTTCGGGAAACTGGTCTCCCTGGTAGAACAACAGGTCATTCGGCGCCCAATGTCCGGGGAAACCCATTACCGGGAGATCCATATCCGCACACCTTCCCACGATCCCTCCATCCCCACCGTATTCAGGCGCCAGAAATTTCTTTTGATTGATCTGGTCGTAATAACAATAGGGCCATCCAAAATCATCTCCTTCCGTTACCTTCAAAAATTCTTCAGATGGCAACACAGCATTTTGCCATGCCGAAAAGCGATTTGGGAAAAGGCTGTGGAGATTATCCCTACCATGCATCACGATATACAAATTATCGTCGGCAGTATTCCACTGCATGGCAACAACGCTCCTTAAACCGGAAGCAAATCTTACTCCTTCTTTCTGCGTCAACCCCGTTTTTGTCGCGTCAAATTTCCACACACCCCCGTGGAGATCGAGTTCCGGGCATGGATCCAATCCCGCGCCGCCAGGTGCACCGTTGGGTGTCTGACTGATATCCTGGCACGCATTCGAAGGGCCGCCAAAAGGAATGTACATAGATCCTTTCTTATCAAAGGCCACAGGTTTGGTAATGTGCCAGTGAACACCATGTTCGTGGTCATCGGTAAAGACAACTTCGGGCTCTCCTTCCGGTATTAATTTTCCCGGTGTCAGTTTATTCCTGTAAATGACGGTCGCTGAACTGTAATACAAATAACCATTATGGATCATCATCCCCGTTCCGTAAGTGGACCTTTTTTGTTCCGTGCCGCCAAAATTCAAGATCACATCTGCTTTGCCGTCCCCTGTCGTATCGCGAAGGGCAATGTTTCCACCAACCCTGCTGTCGGAAGAAATTAATTTCACATAGATATCCCCGTTGTCATTTACTGCAACATGCCGTGCGCGTCCTGTACTGTCTGCTACCACCACTGCTTCAAAACCGCCGGGAAGAAAAAGTCCGCCATTGTCTTTGTCACCCACAGGTAATTCTGCGGATGAGGAGCAGGCCCCTACGGCAATCGACAGAAGGAAAAAGACACCGTAATAGAAGCGACGTATATACAAGTGGAGGCGCACAGCATCTCGGGATTTATTTCTCCGGGGAAAGGTAATCGCAGATCATTCAATAGCAACGAACTTCAGGCAAACGGGTTTATCCACCTGAATACGCTTGCCAGAATCAGTTAATAAACCGGTTTTCTTATCGCGTTTGAAAATGACAATATCATTCGAATTCTGATTGCCTACCAGTAAGAAGTTTCCCGCGGGGTCGATAGCAAAATTTCTGGGTGTGTCGATCAGCGATGACTGACGGCCCGCGTAGGTCAGTATTCCGTTTTTATCAATGGCATAGGTCACGATTTCATTCGCTTCTCCGCGATTGGAACCGTACAGAAATTTTCCGTCAGGTGAGACGTGGATATCCGCTGCCCCTACTTTACCGTTGAAGCCTGGTGTCAGCATGGTGATGGTTTGCTTTGTCTCCAGCTTTCCATCCTTGTAATCAAAGGCAGCAATGGCCCCTTCCATTTCCAGTATGAGATAAGCGTATTTGCCGTTTGGATGGAAAGTAAGATGGCGCGGTCCGCCGCCTGGATTCACACCTGCAAAAGGCGGTGAGGCGGGCGCTAAGGGTTTTGCATTGCCAGGCTCAAACCTGTAAACGTTTACTTTATCGGTTCCCAGATCCGGCACGAGCAAATAACGGTTGTCAGGAGAAAGCACCACCGCGTGAACATGAGGTTTATCCTGCCTGCCTTCCTTTACGCTCCCCCCTTCATGCTGGATCACCTGGATGTCTTCACTCAGCGATCCATCGCTGTTCACACGTGTAGCGGATAAGCTGCCGCCGCCGTAATTACCGGTAAACACCGTCGTTTTCTTGTCGTCCACGTTGATATAACAGGGACCATTTCCTCCTGCGCTGGTACTGTTTAGAAATGTGAGTTCACCACTGGAAGCATTGAAAGAAAACGCGCTGATACCTTTGCCCTGACCGCCTTCACTCACAGCGTAGACATGTTTTTTGTCTTTGCTTATTGTAAGGAAAGACGGATTATTAACGTTTAGCGCTTTTGATTTCTCTTTGAATTCACCGGTTGCGGTATTGAAGGTATACACGTGGATACCATTCGTTTTAGACTCATTCGTATAGGTTCCAACCAGCAGGTGGTAGGTTTGCCCTTTGGGTGTTTGTGCCATCGCCAAAGAAATAAAGGTCATCAGCATGAGGAGCAGGAATGTGGTTTTCATAGTTCCGATTTATTTTGTCAAAAGTTATTCCTATTGATCCGAAATTTAAAGACCGTTCATAAAAAGAAGATCATTTGATCGATCGTTCGCCGGCAGCCGGAACTATTATATCAATTAGTCTCTCTTTCAAACCTGTTGCGGACATCATTTACCAGCAAGGTACTTACCGGCGAGGATTTATTGTTAAAATTCCTTCGGATATAAGTCAAAATGGAGGCGACGGCGTGGTCGTCCAGGTGGTCATTCTTAGGCATTAATCCGTTCCACGATTTTCCATTTACCACGATCTCTCCCTGCAAACCATTCAAAACAACTTCAATTAACCGCTCCGGATCGCCTTTCACCCAATCAGAATTAACCAATGGAGGAAACCGGTTGTTATCACCCTTACCATCCCTTTGATGGCAGCTGGCGCAATAGGTATTGTACAATATTCCTCCCTCCAGGAGACTTCCTTTCTGCAGGTGATCCTTGATCTCGTCGGGAGTTTTAACATAGGATCTGGCTTTACGTTTTTCCATCTTTGCCAGTTCCTTCTCTCCAAAGGCATCCTTCCGCCCCCGATACATTACCCTCCAGATCTTTCCTTTGTTGGATTCGGATATATACAGCGAGCCATCAGGCCCTTCTGCAAGACCCATGGGCCGGTAAAGGGCATCGCTGGTATTTGCCACCGTATCCACACCGGTAAAGCCATCTGCAAAAACCTCCCAGCTGCCCTCAGCCCTTCCATCCACAAAAGGAACAAAGCAGACGATATATCCTGCTTGCGGATAAGGTGACCGGTCGGTCGACCCATGGAAAGCGATAAAAACGCCTTTCTTATAGCGGGCGGGAAATTGGTTGCCCTGGTAAAATAACAAATCCATGGGAGCCCAATGACCGGGAAAGCCCATCGCAGGTGTATCAAAGTTACTGGCCCTTTCTGTTTTTTTTCCATCCCCTCCATAGGCGAGAGATAAGATATTTTTTCGCTGCATATGGTCATAGTAGGCATAGGGCCATCCAAAATCTGATCCCTCCGAAACTTTGATCAAAGTCTCCGCCGGCAGCACTGCAGCCTGCCAGTTAGAAAAAAGATCGGGATAGATCGTGTGGAAATTATCAATACCGTTTACAACTGCATATAAGCTTTCGTCCGCAGGGTTCCATTGCATACCCACAACACTCCTTATCCCCGTGGCAAATCTTTCTCCATCATCCTGAGTCATGCCTGTCTTATTTGCGTCAAATCTCCAGATGCCGCCGTGGCTTTCAAGTTCGGGACAAGGATCCAGTCCGGCGCCACCCGGAATTCCAACGGGGCCGACTGTGCTGATGTCGTGACACGCATCCGAAGGTGACCCAAACGGGACAAACATATTTCCGTTGTTGTCAAAGGCGAGGGGTTTCGTCGTGTGCCAGTTCCTGACAACGTTCGGATCAGTATCTGTCAGGACTATTTCCGTTTTACTTTGGGGCACCAATTTCCCTGGTGTCAATTTAGTTCGCAATACAATTCTTACGGTGCTGGTGTACAGAAAACCATTGTGGATGGTTACGCCCACCGCCGAATTGCCCTCATCAGTGTAATCACCGAAGTAAACAATGGAATCAGCTTTGCCATCGTCATTGATATCTCGCAGGCCCACCGTTCCACCGGCACCTTTCATTAAATCGTTATACGTGAGTTTCACATAAATATCACCGTTATCATTCACGGCAAGATGCCTGGCGCGTCCGGTGCTTTCTGCAACAACGAGCGCATCAAATTTCCCGGGAAGGAATAATCCGCCGTTGTCGGGATCACCCGGTGGTAGTTTAATAGGCTCCAGACATTGCGCAAGGATTGCAAGCGTGAAGACAAAAATGATCACTTTCAGGAAGAGCGGGGACTGTCTACCCATCTGGATAAATTAAGAATTTACACGGTGTGCCTTGATCTCTATTGGAGTTTCTTTGCTGCAAGTCCATTGAGATCCCATACGACTTTTCCTTCCCTCAAGGTTAATTCAGCTTCCAGTTTCTCATCGCCTTCGATCTTATTTCCGCCGGCATCGACAAATCCGAATTTCCCTTTTCGCACGTTCCAGACGGCTACGTCCGCAACAGCGCCTTTGCTCAGATGGCCAAGGTCTTCCCGTTTGACGGACCTGGCAGGGTTCCAGGTTGCTCGCAAAATTACCTCTTCCTTTTTCATTCCCATCGCCAAATACTTTGACATGACGTTAAGCATGTCTTTCATTCCGGCATTGACACTGTTTCGATGGAGGTCAGTGCCAAATGAGTTGGGAGCAAGACCTTGTTGCAACGCCGGGATCGCCTCGCTGAACCAGAACCCCGCGCCGCCATGGCCGAGGTCAAACAGAATGCCGCGCTTTTGCGCTTCCTTCACAAAGGGACGCACATTGCCTTTTTCATCCACCACGGACATGCGTTCAGAAACCTTTTCAAACGAATGGGTGATGATATCCCCTGGCCTCATGCGCCTCAACTGATCTTCCAGAGAATACTGAGGCAAATGACATTCTACGAAAAGTGGAACTTCCGCTTTTTCAGCCGCGGCGAGGGCACGGTCAAAGGGTGTCCAGTCTTTTCCTTCGTAATGGCCAATCTTTATTCCGACGATGGTTTCGGAAAATTTTTTTAGCGTGACATACGCTGAGTCGGGATCCATGTCATTGAGATCTTCCTGGGCCGGTTTTCCGCTAAGGCCTGTTCCACCAATACTGAGAAAGGCCAGTATCCGTGTTTTCGATCTGTCGATCACCTGTTGCTTAAAAATGGGAAAGTTTCTCCATCCTGACGTTCCGGCATCCACCACCGTAGTCACTCCTGACCGGCATGCGAAATTATCCGGAGAAATGCTGCTGGTGCCATTGGCAAAGCCCGGGCTGGTTCCGACAAAAACGTGGGTGTGGATATCAATGAAGCCGGGACTTACGTACAATCCGGTGGCATCGATCACTTTTTTTGCTTTCGCTTCGGAAATATCGGAGGCAACCTGTGCAATTTTCCCGCCCGTGATGGCGACATCCATGCGGGTGTTGATATTATTTCTTGGATCAATGACATGTCCGTTCTTTATGAGCAGGTCGATCTCCTGCGCATTCGCGGCGATGGCCAGGAAACCTAACCATACAGCTACTGTGAAAACGATCTTATGCATCATAAGTTATTTCTCCGCATCCCAAACGAGTGCACCGATACCATTGAGGTCCCAGACGATCCTTCCAGCGCGAATGGTTAATTCAGCCTCCAGTTTCTGATTGCCCTTCAGCTTCAGTCCCCTCACATCGAGGTAACCAAAATCGCCTTTCCGCAAATTAAGGACCGCAACATCCGCTTCGGCGCCGGGGCTGAGATGGCCGAGTTCAGGCCTGTTGATCACACGTGCGGGGTTCACCGTCGTCCGAAATACAACATCCTGAACGCTCATGCCCATGTTGATGAATTTGGACATCACGTTGGTGAGGTCTTTCATTCCACCATTCATGCTTTGGGTATGCAGGTCCGTGCTGATCACATCCGGTTTAAAGCCCTGCTTCATCGCGGGCACAGCCTGGCGCCAGGAAAATGCTCCGCCGCCATGGCCGACATCGAAGATCAGACCGCGTTTCTGCGCCGCAAATACAAAGGGCTTAACCTTTCCACCTTCATCAACAATAGTCTCTCTCTGCTTCGGCCCATAGGAAAAAGTATGTGTGAAGATATCTCCCGGTCGGAGGTGTTCCATAAAAAGGGATTCGATGGAATTCGGCGGATCATGCTCACCAAAGTCTACCATGACGGGAACACCGGCAATTTTACCGGCCTCCACCGCCCGGTCCACCTGGGTAAAATCACCCCAGTAATGAGCGGATTTAATTCCTACGATGATGTCAGGAAAAAGTTTTTTGATCATGTGCGCAGTCATCACCGGGTCCATATCAGACACATTCTGTTCCTCAAAGCGACCCACCATGCCCGTGCCGACAATATTCAGTAACGCCAGCACCCTCGTCCGGGCGCGGTCAATGGTTTGCTCCTTAAACTGCCGGAAATTTCGCCACCCCGATGAACCTGCATCAACTACGGTGGTGACACCGGAACGGAAAGTAAATCCATCAGGGCCGACACTCGTTTGAGCGTTTGCTATATACGCATCAAGGTCGTTGCCGATAAATACATGCACATGCATGTCGATCAGGCCGGGGGTGACATACAAACCTTTTGCATCGACGATCCTTTTTACATTCGCGACAGGGATATTTGTGGCAACCTGCAAGATCTTACCTTCACGGATCGCGACATCCATGACGCCATCAAGGTTATTTTTGGGGTCGACAACATGCCCGCCTTTTATTAAAATATCAATTTCCTGATCTTGTTGTGCGTGTGTTTTTTGGAAACACATCAGGAAGAGAAGGGCGATTATGGCATAGGGGAATTTGCGCAACGCCCCCGCCGTATTCCGTTGATTGATCATTTCTTTTTCTCAGGTATGAGGTTTATTGTTTGATTGTCTTGAGCAGAATAGTCACACAGTTGTTGCAGCGTAGTCCTCATGCTGATGGCACCACAAGCGTACAACCCGATATGTCCCTGATTCTATGTTCCTATGTCGCAAGCGGAGGGCCGCCCGGGATCGAGATCCGCCTGCGATCGCTCCTGTATTCGGCGCGTTTCGCTGAGAACTTTGCTGTCAGGTATTCGCCAAGGTGGATCGATCCGTTGATAGAATCTTTCGTGGCGGTTCCGGAGAACAGGTATGTGACCCGGCTTCCCGGTATGCGCACCGTGCTGCGGAGCTTGACCTGGTCGCCTTCGACCATTCCCATCACTTCCTGGGAAGTGAAGTCCGAAAGGTGCGTACCCTGTATCCAGTTGCCATCCTGCTCTAAATATAAGGTGTGCTGGCTTGTACTGCTGAAGTATTCAACCGTAACATCCCAGTGTCCTCCGAGGTTTACGGAAGCTACCGCGAGTTCCTTCGGTTGGGGTTTGCGTTTCCTGGAAAGCGCCTCATAAATCCGCTCGGCCACAATTTTTTCATTCCCCGGCTGCATTTGCCCGGTAGTAACGCTGAGGGTCGTTTTGGTATCATTGGTCCGGCCACCGATGGCTATGCGCGGTTTATTTCTCGCAAAATCCTCCGCAACGTCTTCCGCTGTGATGTGAAGCTTTTCGGGATCCCAGCTGATATTCAAAACCGGCGATTTGTTTGAGAGTTGCGTGGGTTCATCCACTGAAGTCTCGATGCCATCGATTTTGGAAACTCGCTTTGCAATAAAATCGAGCCATGACAGCCATGTTTTCCATTCCGCCTGGTGATCGCGAGTGATCCATGC
>JBBEBN010000245.1:0-25047 GCA_040882305.1 Cyclobacteriaceae bacterium | reverse complement strand
CTCTATGGGCATCGTGAGCAAAAATCCTGACAGCGCCCCCATGAGATCCGCTTTGTGGCCACCAACGCCGCAGCTCCTCAATGCCCGCGAGGGAACATCGCTCAGGTAGAAAGCGCTGAAGAAGTGACCTGCTTTGTCTACCTGTTTCCACTCTGCATTGTCATTGAAGAATTGAAAGGACTGGCGGTCAGTATTTTTATACCAAACGTAATTCAGGGTGGCCACGCCGCCAGCATATCCTATTGCGGAGGCAATGATAAGTGTTTTTAATTTCTTGCGATTAACGTTAGAGGTGTCTGACTGAGCTTGTAACAAACCACTCAGCGCAAAGGAAGAAAATAGAAGGAATATGAAGGGGGACATAAAAGACGCGCGCTGCTTTTTATTCAGTGCCGTCATTTTCTTCAAGTAAGGCTTCTTCATTTTGATCGATAACGGCTTCAGGTTGTTGTTGCGCTTCCCGCCTCCTCCTGGCGGACCGCCAGATATCTTTCATGCTGTTGAAACTTTGCGTGTGCGAGAGGCTGACTCCCGTGGTCACCGAGTTTTGCGCGCCCAGTGTATTCAATATCGGATTGATGTTGGTGCGGTTATACATTTTGATTTTTAACTGCCCGTCGGGCGTGAGCAGATAGTCCACAGTCCAGTCGCCCGCAATGCTGGAGAGACTCCGGCTGCTGAGGTTGGGATCGTTCTGGTTTCCGTAAAATGTTCCATCGCGGGTTACGCGCAGCCTTCCGCTCATGAAGGTGTAGGAGAGTCGAAGCTGAAAGGTATTATAAGCTTCTTCATCCATTGTGCTCAGGTCGAGATCGATCTCCAGATTCTCATCCACCTGACTGATCCAGTTGCTGAGTTGGTTGCTGAGCAGTTCGCTCACACTGTTGACAATGGATCCGCTGGTATTGAAAGATTCCGGCGAAGAAAATCTTCTCAACACCACCAGACTGAACACCTGTCTCTTCAACTCCTGTTCATCGAGCCTGTTTTTAAAGTTCTGGAAGTGAAATTCCAGCGCTACCGGTGTGCCGTCCACCACAATGCTCTGCGGAAGGTCGGTCGCGACGATATCGAATTCAATTTCAGGCGATAGCATGGGGCCATCCAGTTCCAAAAGTACTTTGACGGGATATTTCCGGCGCAATTGAGGATGGCTGCTCAGGGATTCGTCGAGAGGGATTATGGGACTAAGGGAAGCCAATTGATTGTAACTGGCTGAAATGTTCAGCGTTGCAGCATAGGGATCTCCAAACCATGTGATGCGGCTACCTTTTTGAATTTCAAATTCTTTGTTGATAATATCGTACAGGGTAAAATTGTATCCCCCTTGTTCAAAGACAAACGGACCGAACATATTGAACTCACCGCGCGTGTCCAGCTGAAGTTGTATCTCGCCGTTGCCACGGCCGCGAATGATATCACCTGCTTTATAATCCAGAATTATTTCGAATAAGGCGTCCGGCGTGATGTCGAGGTTAAAATCCATCGTTATACCAGAAAGATCCAGTCTCGTGGCCGACTCCTGAAGACTCGACTGGTACGTTGAATCGGAAAAATTCACAAAACGGATAAATTCCTTTCTCCCCACTTCTTCCGTTCCGCCGATAGGGATCAGCACCCTCGTGTTCTTGGCAGTACGCGCATTTGCTGTGAATTTCAGGTTGTTGATAGGGCCAGTAATGTTTAAGTCCCCCGTGGCATAACCCTGCCCGTAAAATAAACTGTTGTCTGATTCGGTGGTATTGAGCACCTGGAAATTGCGGAAGCTGGCGTCGAGGTTAACGCGCATGCTTTTGAAACCCTGATGCGTGAGGGTCGCATTTAACCTTCCCTGATTCTTCAGGACATCGGTTAATTCCAGGTTCTTGAAATAGATCGAGTTGGGAGAGAGACCTATGATCCCTGTGAACCCATAGGTGGTCTTCAGGTAATTGATCATGATCTGGCCGCCCGTAACTTTGCCTTCCCCTTCGATGGCGGGGGCCTCCAGTTTTCCGGTAATGCGATAATCTCCTGTGATGGTGCCGCCGATACCGGAGAACAGCTCATCGAAAAAGGGTTCGATGATCTTCAGGTTCGCATTTGACAGGTCTGCGGAAATATCCAGCGGAGAGGCTGTTCTCGAGGGTCTGTAAGTGCCGTCGAGGTTGACGATCCTGTTTTCATTTCGATCAATAGAGAAACCGATGCCGAATTCTTTTTCGCGAGGATCCCAGAGGTTTTTTCCCATGACATCGCCTATCAGGAATTTATCCACGGTCAGACTATCTATTTTTAGTTCATTTTGCAGCTGAGGCTCCTGGAAGTAATCGTTCAGCTTGAACGTGGCGTTCAGGGTACCTGTGATATCTCTCCCTGTAATGGGATTGAGAATGCTGAGGTCGAGGTCGCTGATCTCCATTGACAGCTTTTCCTCGGGGTTTCTCGAAACTCTTCCATCCACCAGAACGTACTGGCTGTTGTTGCGCAGCTTTAATTGCTCTACGAAGATATCTTCCCTTCGTATGGTTATCAGGTTATTCGGATCAAATTCCCAATTTTTCTCCAGGATCCTGATGGTGGAAGGCATCACCCGCAGTTGTGTGCTGTCCTGAAGAAAATGCAGGTCTCCTTTCAAACGCATGTAGTTCGTCTGATCCTGTTGGTCCGCGTCCAGGCTGAAAGCAACGTGGTTCTCATTCCAGATCGCTTCAGCGACGAGATTCTTTGTTTTCAGCGCTTTGGTAAGCGACTGTCGGTTTGAATTGACAAAACCCATCGCGAGGACATTCGTGCTGTCGGAGATCTTCGAAGCTGTGAGTTCCACTTCCGTATCCAGGAAGAGTGCTTTGTTGTAAGCGAGTGAATCAATTGTCGAAAACGCCTGAATGATGGTGGTGTGTCCACTGGTGAATTTTCCGTCGATGAGCGTATTGTCTGAAACCAACATGTCAATATTGAATAACTGCATGATTGGACCGATATCTTTCAGTGTCAACCGGAAATTGGTTTCATAGGATTTTGGCTGGTAATTCTTTTGCCGGTAGTATGATTCAATCTCTGTTTTATCGTTCCGGATGTTCAACAGGATCTCTTCCACTACGGTCTGAAGGTCCTGGGTGAGATCGGTCAGAAGGAAGTCGCCGTTGACCTCGCCGTCCATCAGGGAAGAATGCAGCTGGATTACCCGGTTTTCGCGGTCTTTTTCCGAGATCAGATGTATCATATCCAGAGAAAGTGATTTTCCGTTTTGCGCGATGTTAAAATCCCGGATGTCTGCTGTGCCGACAATGCTGTCGAGGTGAAGCCCTTTGATGTTAACATCCAGGTTTGAGCTGAGAAACAGGTCGCGCCGGGTGAGGTTCAGGTTGTGGAAAAGCGCCGTATCGATGTTGGCTTTCACCTTGATCTCGTTGATCCCTGCGCGCAGATCGATGGAGCCTTCAGTGGTGAATTTCAGGTTTGGATCATTGATGGAAAGAAATCCGTTGAAGAATTCGGAGGCAAACCGGGCGTTGGTTTTGATGTTGGTGTAATTGTAGTTTTTGATACCGATCATATCCACCCGCCCGTCAAGTTTGAAATCCGCGGTGGAAACGGTCAACCCTGAACCTCGCAGATTTCCGTCCAGCGTTACGCGTTGAAAGCTGACGGTATCTTTAAGATATGTTCCAAGATCGAAATTTTCGAGCGCAAGCTTTCCGCTATAGACGGAACGGCTGAAGTTGTCTTCATTTACCTTGAAATTAATATCCGAGGTCATGTGGCCGAGGTCGCCAGAAAAATTTCCCCTGGCGACAAAGTCAGTGAAATAGCCCAGGAATTCACCATCCATCTCCACCTTCCCAAGCGGCTTCAGACGCTCCAGCGCCTCTTCTCCAAGGAGACCTTTAAGATCCTGGAAATCCAGGGTCGAATTCTTTAACTCAAGAATGGTAAAGGTTTCGCTGAGCAGCGGCAGGCCCTCCATATCGAGCGATCCTTTCAGGAGAGAATTCCCCATAGCGAACTCCATTTCCGTCAATTTGAAATTATTGATCCGGCCGTCGAGAATTCCGTTTAACACCACGGGTTTTGTCAACCGGGCGGCTGCAGGTACAAATATGGCCAGATCTTCGGGATAGATGAGCGTGTTCTTAAAGCTTGCATGAATGTTGACCTTCTCATTGAACTCGCTCAGGTCCCGCTGGCCATTGAAAGTAAAAAGCACGGTATCCGTGACGGTACTTTTTCCCGACTGAAGTTTGATGTCGATGAATTCCAGTGATTGTTGTGAGATGCGGAAAAAGGTCGAGAGCTGATTGATCCGGAACTTTGAATCATTTTCCGTGGCCACAAGCGTTCCAAGCCGGAACTGGATGGTATCTCCCAGCGCAAGGAAGTTCCGGAGCTGCGCTTCCTCGATATCGATGGAAAAATGGTTGTAATTAAAGCCTGTCTTAACAGAATCGCGGTCCTGGTCGATGTAGGCAAAGTCGCTTTCCTGGAGGATCGCTTCTCCGATATTGATCCTGGGCGGTCGCCCTGTACTCCCACCTCCGCTATAATGTTCATTGATGCGGTTGATGAACACATTGATGTTGAGGTTTCGCGAAGTTTCCGATTCATTGATGCGGGTGATAAAAACATCAGCAGCATCCAGGTAGACTCCGTCAATGTTAATGTCACGGGCCTTAAAGAGTTGGGAAAGCTCAAAATTGATCACCATATTCTTGACGGCGATCATCCTGTTTTCTTCCAGATCAAAGACCTGCAGGTTCTCAATCTCAAGGCGGTCAAACCACAGCAGTTGAAAGTTATCCATGGAGGCCCTGAAACCGGTCACCTCCGTGAAGCCGCGCAGGTAGCGGTCAATGATCTTCTTTTGGACTGCGGGGATCTGCAGGAACAGGAAGCCTGAAACCAGAAGAAATATCAGCGAAGTAGCGGAATACGCTAATATTTTGGGTATTCGATTTTTAATAACTTGCAAGTTCATTTGTCATCCATGCATCCCGTTATCCTTGCCATTGAATCTTCTTGCGATGAAACGTCCGCTTCCGTTATAAGAAACGGCAAGGTAGTCAATAATATTATTGCCTCACAGGCAGTTCACCAAAAATACGGCGGTGTCGTACCTGAGCTGGCATCGCGCGCACATCAGCAAAACATCGTGATGGTGGTGGACGAATCGATGGAGCAATCAGGTGTTCGGAAAACGGATTTGGATGCCATTGGGTTCACCCGCGGTCCGGGTCTTATCGGGTCCCTGTTAGTAGGAGTATCCTTTGCCAAGGGTCTTGCCCTTGGCCTTGGCATACCGCTTATTGAAGTAAACCACATGCAGGCCCACGTCCTGTCGCACTTTATTGAAGAGCCGGTTCCCAATTTTCCTTTTTTATGCCTTACTGTGAGCGGCGGACACACCCAAATTATTCTCGTCCGCGATCATCTGGATATGGAATTGATCGGCCAGACGCAGGATGACGCGGTGGGCGAAGCCTTTGACAAGGCTGCAAAGATCATGGAAATGCCCTATCCTGGTGGTCCGCTCATCGACCGTTATGCCCAAAAGGGCAATCCGGGTGCCTTTAAGTTTCCTGACACGTCCATGCCCGGACTTGATTTTTCCTTCAGCGGGATCAAAACGGCTTTTTTGTATTTTCTGCGGGATGAGAAAAAGAAAAATCCGCGGTTTGTTGAAGAGAACCTCCCCGATATTTGCGCCAGCCTGCAACACACCCTCGTGAACATGTTGTTGTCAAGACTTGAGAAGGCGAGTGATCAAACGGGGATCGGTGAGATCGCCATCGCAGGCGGTGTCTCTGCCAACAGCGGCTTGCGTACCGGCCTGAAGTCGCTGGCGGAGAAACGAAAATGGAATTTGTTCATTCCTGCCTTTGAATATTGTACGGACAACGCTGCCATGATTGCTATGGCGGCGCACTATAAATTTTTGAAGAAGGAATTTTCGTCACTCGGGGTAACACCCCTTGCCCGAATGCCGGTCTGAATTTAGCTGGAAGCATTCTTCGGGACCAACAAAAGGACCTTTCGATGAGACAAATTTTTAGGGCCGGTGATTTAAAGGAGCATAAGACCAGCGTCAAAGAAGCGGACGTCGCCCGTTTCCATGGGGCAGTGGTTCACCCGGTATGTTCCACCTTTGCCCTGGCCCGCGAGGTCGAATGGACGACCCGTCAGTTTGTGCTGGAGATGAAGGACGACGATGAAGAGGGGATCGGCACGTATCTGCAGATCAGTCATCTGGGTCCGGCTTTTGTGGGCGAAGAGATTACCATTAGGGGGACCTTCGAAACCCTGAACGGGAACGCGCTGATCTGTTCTTTTGAAGCCCGGGTAGGTAACCGGATTATCGCAACAGGCAAAACCGGGCAGAAAATTTTGAAGCTGGAAAAAATTAAATCAATTTTCAACCATGAGTAAACAGCGCTTTGCAAAGGATATCAACATTAGAAACCGGCAGGCATCATACGAATACGAGTTGCTGGACAAGTACATTGCAGGCATTGTGCTCACGGGAACCGAGATCAAGTCCATCCGCGAAGGCAAAGTAAATCTCCAGGACGGGTACGGTTATTTTAACAATGGTGAATTGTTTGTAAAGGGAGTGAACATCTCACCTTATGCCCAGGGGACGCACTACAATCATCCACCGACACGCGAGCGCAAGTTGTTGTTGAAGCGTTCAGAACTCAAAAAACTGGAAGCCCGGACCGAGGAGAAGGGTCTCACACTGGTGCCGACGAGGTTGTTCATCAACGATCGCGGTTTGGCGAAAATGGAGATTGCCGTGGGTCGTGGAAAAAAATTACACGACAAGCGCGACAGCATTAAGGAAAAAGATGCAAAAAGGGAACTTGATCGAATGAAGTTTTGAAACCGTGACGCGTTCGGTACAGCGGGACCCGAAGTCCGGCCGGATAATTGCGTATAACCCCAAAGTGAGAATGGAAGAAATCGATTTTGGCGTTTGCCGGCTGAGTCTTGTAAGCGTGCGCAAGGACCCGGCCGACCAGGCAGAGCAGGTGACGCAGCTCTTATTCGGCGATCATTATACCGTACTGGAAGAATCATCCGATAAAAAGTGGATCAGGATCAGGATCTATTTCGACGAGTACGAGGGATGGATCGATTCCAAACAGCACCAGCCCATCACAAAAGAATATTTTAACCACATCAACCACGCCGAATTTAAAATTACCACCGACATCACTTCCACGCTGCTTTATAATAAAAGTCCGCAGGTGGTACTCATGGGCAGCATCATCCCCATATCCAGTTCTGAACTTTTCAAAATGGAGGAACAGTTTGCATTTAATGGTGAAGCAAAAAATATAGGGCAACGCAGGGAGTTCGATTTTCTGCGAACCACTGCGTCGAAATATCTCAACAGTCCTTATCAATGGGGAGGGAAAAATCCATTTGGAATTGACTGCTCCGGATTCACGCAAATGGTTTTCAAGATCTGTGGGTATAAGTTGCAGCGCGATACATTGCAGCAGGTTAACCAGGGTAAAGCCGTCGCCTCACTGGCCGTTTCAAAGCCGGGCGATCTGGCTTTTTTTCAGGACGAAAAAGGAAAGGTCTGCCATGCAGGAATACTGTTTGCCGAAAAAAAGATCATTCATGCCTCCGGAAAAGTCCGGGTGGACCTTGTTACTCAAGACGGAATCCAGCATATGGAATCAAAGAAAATAACGCACCACCTTTCTGTTATCAGACGAATCACGCCAGACTGAGCGGCGAAGTTTTCTGTTGAATGAGAAATCCTCGTGCAAAAAACTCTTTGTTAGTTAAAGGATTTGGACTTATCTTACCATCATGAATATGAGGGTGCTGGTCTTAAATCAGGATTTTAGCCCGCTGATGGTTTGCTCAGTGGAGCGCGCCTTCATTCTTGTGTATCTCAAAAAAAGTGAATTGGTGCGGCCCGCCAACGGCTACAAGTTGCGATCTGTCACCCAATGCTTCCCCATGCCTTCCGTTATTCGCTTGAACCGATATGTCAACGCCCCCTACAAGGGCGTTAATCTTACCCGGCAAAATATATTCAAGCGCGATGTAAATGAATGTCAGTATTGTGGCACGCGGAAAGATCTTACCATAGACCATGTCGTCCCGCGTGCACGTGGAGGGGTGGACTCCTGGACCAACCTGGTCACTGCATGCAAAAAATGCAATACCAAAAAAGGAGATTACACCCCCGAAGAAGCAGGCATGCACCTGCGTAAAAAACCATTAAAGCCATCATATTCCATTTTTCTGAAAGATCACCTAAATGATCAGTCAAATGAATGGGATTCATTTTTAAGTGGACATCAAAGTCACTAATTTTCCGGTATGTTCGATCTCGGAAAAAAAATCACAGTTATCACAGGAGCGGGAAGTGGAATCGGAAAGGCGATAGCGGAACTCTTTGCTGAAAGAAAGGCCCGCGTCTTCCTGCTCGACCTTAATGCGGACGCCCTCGGGGAGACCACAAAGATGATCACTTCAAAGGGCGGAGAGGCAACCGGCCTGACGTGTAACGTCGCAGACCAGAAGGAAGTTGCCGCTATCTTTCAACGGGTCATTCAACAGGCAGGAAGGATTGATATTCTTGTAAACAGTGCCGGCATCGCTCACATTGGCAGACTGGAAACCACTGCGGAAGAGGATTTCGAAAGGATCTTTAACGTCAATGTCAAGGGCGTTTACAACGCGATGTTTGCCTGCATCCAGCAGATGAAGAAGCAGGGTGGAGGTGTCATCCTGAATCTTGCCTCCGTGGCTGCCTCATTGGGACTGTCGGATCGGTTCGCCTACTCCATGAGCAAGGGCGCCGTGCTGAGCATGACCCTTTCGGTCGCCAAGGATTATGTCGCCGACAACATCCGTTGCAATTGCATATCTCCCGCGCGGGTGCATACTGCATTTGTCGACGGTTTCCTGAAAAAAAATTATCCCGGAAGAGAAGAAGAGATGTTTCAGAAACTGTCCAAATCACAACCCATTGGCCGGATGGGAAAACCCGGGGAGATCGCCGCCCTGGCCCTGTATCTCTGCTCCGACGAAGCAGGGTTTGTCACCGGATGCGATTATCCCATCGATGGCGGATTTGTGAAGTTGAATACTTAGTCGAAACCAAATACACACTCAAAATCATATTTAAACCATGAAACTCTTGCGCTTTGGAGAAGCAGGTAAAGAAAAACCTGGAATCCTTTTAAATGATGAAATTGTAGATGTTTCTACCTTTGGCGAGGACTTTGGAGAAGCATTTTTTACAAACGATGGGATCAAGCGCCTTTCCGCCTGGTTTGAATCTAACAGATCTTCACTTCCCCGCGCTGCAAGAAATGTGAGGATCGGAGCTCCCTTTACACGACCATCCAAGATAGTGTGTGTGGGATTGAATTACAGCAAACACGCGGCTGAATCCAAAATGCCGATACCCACCGAACCCATTTTGTTCTTTAAATCGACCACCTCGTTTACGTCGCCGAACGGGGATGTCCTCATTCCCAAAAACAGTAAAAAAACGGATTGGGAAGTTGAGCTCGCCGTAGTGATCGGCAAAAAAGCCTCGTATGTCGATGAAAGCAATGCAATGGATTATGTGGCGGGCTTCTGCCTTCACAACGATTACAGTGAGCGCGAATTTCAATTAGAGCGCAACGGGCAATGGGTGAAAGGGAAAAGCGCCGATACCTTTGCTCCGCTTGGGCCCTATCTCGTAACAAAGGATGAGCTCCCCAATTACACCAGCGTTCGCCTGTGGCTGAAGGTGAATGGAAAGATGCTGCAGGACAGCAATACCAACGACCTGATCTTTGGCGTTCCCTTCCTGATCAGCTACATCAGCCAGTTCATGACCCTTTTGCCAGGCGACATCATTTCTACCGGCACCCCTGCCGGCGTGGGCATGGGCCTTAATCCTCCTACATACCTCAAGCCAGGTGATGTGGTTGAGCTTGGTATAGATGGACTGGGTGAGCAGAAACAAGTAGCCCGGGCGTGGAACCCCTAAGTCCCCTAAAGGGGCCTAATGCCTAATGCCAATGATCGACTCCCACCACCACTTCTGGAAATACGATCCATCCCGGCACTCATGGATAACAGACGACATGAAGGCGATCCGGAGGGATTTTCAGCCCGCGGACCTGAAGCCTCTGCTGGAAAAAAATCACCTGTCAGGTTCTGTGGTCGTGCAGGTGGATCAGACGGAAGATGAAACCCTTTCATTGCTTTCCCTGGCGAATCAATATAATTTTATTAAAGGCGTGGTCGGATGGATCGATCTCCGCAATCCGAACTTGGAGTCGCGCCTGGAATACTTTTCCACACTGAAAAAATTAAAAGGATTCCGGCACATTGTGCAGGGGGAAGGAACCGGTTTTCTCGCGCAGCCGTTGTTCATCAAAGGGGTTCAGAGACTGGCTCATTATAACTTTACATACGATCTTCTCGTTTATCACCACCAGCTTGAAGAGGCAGTGGGCTTTGCAAAACAGGCGACGGATACAAAGATTGTCGTGGACCATATCGCAAAACCGTCCATCTCCACCCAGGATCTCCGGCGGTGGGAAAACAACATGAAGGCGCTGGCGGCATTTCCAAATGTGTACTGCAAAGTTTCGGGAATGGTAACAGAAGCCAGATGGCCCGGATGGAAGTACGAAGACTTTGTTCCTTATCTCGATGTGGTGACAGAGGCCTTTGGGTCCCATCGGCTCATGTATGGCTCAGACTGGCCCGTGTGTCTGGTGGCTGCTTCATATGACCAGCAATTTTCCATTATACAAAAATATTTCGGCGGATTCGCTGCATCAGAAAAGAAACAGATTCTTGGTGAGAATGCGAAAAGATTTTATAATCTTTAAGCTCACATGGACCTGTCACTGAAAGATAAAATCATCATCGTCACCGGGGGGGCCAAAGGCATCGGTGAAGGCATCGTGGAGGTGCTCGCGCGCGAAGGCGCTGTTCCCGCTATTGTCGGAAGAAATGAGGACGACAATAAGGAAGCCCTAAGGAAGATCAACAGCAACGGGTTTCAGGTTGTGGCAGAACTCACTCGTCCGGAGGAATGTAAAAACGCCGTCGGCAAAATTATCAAGCAGTTCGGCAGGATCGAAGGACTTGTCAACAATGCTGGTGTCAATGACAGCGTGAACCTGGAGAATGGGTCATATGAAGCCTTCATGGCATCCCTGCACAAAAATCTTGTACATTATTATCTGATGGCGCACCACGCTTTGCCGGAGTTGAAAAAAACGAAGGGCGCCATCGTCAACATCGGATCGAAGGTGGCGGAGACAGGGCAGGGCGGCACTTCTGCCTACGCGGCCGCCAACGGTGGCCGCAACGGTTTAACGCGTGAGTGGGCCGTTGAATTACTGAAATACGGCATCCGGGTAAATGCTGTCATTGTGGCGGAATCTTATACCCCCTTATATGACAAGTGGGTCCGCACGTTACCGGATCCGGAAAAGAAACTGCGGGAGATCAACGAAAAGATACCGCTGGGCAACCGCATGACTACTGCTGAGGAGATTGCGAACATGGTCGTCTTTCTTTTGTCGGAACGGTCGAGCCACACCACGGGACAGCTTATTCACGTCGATGGTGGTTATGTTCATCTCGACAGGGCATTGAATGCGTTGAAATAGATGTGCAAAACCAAATACTATGCTGCAGACAGACACCACCGTAACCGCCTCATCCCACGGCGGTAAGCGATACCTCGTCCCTTTCATTCTCGTAACCAGTTTGTTTTTTTTGTGGGGAATGGCCAACATCCTGAACGCTGCGTTGATCGCTCATTTTCAACCTGTTTTTGATATAGGCAGAGCGGAAGCGCTGCTGGTGGAGACTGCTTTTTACTTGGGGTATTTCACGATTGCTATTCCGGCGGGCTTGTTTATGGAAAAATACAATTACAAGAAGGGGATCGTGTTCGGGCTATTGCTGTACGCGCTGGGAGCATTGCTGTTTATTCCTGCGGCGTACATGCTCACGTTTGGATTTTTTCTCATCGCCTTGTACATCATCGCCAGCGGTCTTGCATTTCTAGAGACTGCGGCAAATCCGTATGTAACGATCCTGGGGCCAGCGCACAGTTCGGTTCAGCGACTGAATTTTTCCCAATCCTTCAATGGCGTTGCCCTGGTAGTGGGACCGATCATCGCAGGGCAGTTTATTTTTGCCGGTCATGAAGGAGAGATGGCCACTGTGGCTGCAAAGCAGCAGGCTGCCGAAGCCGTGATTTTTCCATATAGCCTGATTGCCGGAACTGTGCTGATCGTGGCCTTCCTTTTTTATTTGACAAGAATGCCGGAACCTCCAAAAACAGGATTGATAAAGTTTGATAAATCTATCTTTAAGAAGAAGCACTTTACCTGGGCTGTAATTGCTCAACTCTTCTACGTGGGAGCTCAGGCCGGCATCTGGGGAATTACGATTAACTATATCATTGACCTGCTTCCGGGAACGACAAAAGAGATCGCTTCCAAAAACTTTATGGCGGTAGGGACCTTTCTTTTTGTCGCTGGCAGATTCCTCGGTACGGTGCTGATGACGTTTATCAAAGACCATAAGTTGCTCACGTTTTATGGCGCCATGGCCTCATTGCTTTGCTTCATGGGTGTTTTTGCGGAAGGAAGGGTCGCCGTGTATGCAGTCCTCGGTACAAATTTCTTTATGTCGATTATGTTCCCGACGATCTTCGCGCTGGGTGTGAAAGACCTGGGTGAACAAACCAAACTCGGCTCGTCTTTCATCATTATGGCAATCGTAGGCGGCGCCATCCTTCCTCCCTTCATGGGATTGATCGCCGACAGCATCGGCATTCAGCAGTCATTTATTCTTCCGGCCTTATGCTTCCTTGCTGTGATCTATTATGGCTGGCAGGGTTACAGGATCAAACCCGTTGCCACATGAAACGCTATTGTCTCGCACTCGACGTGAAAGATGATCCGGCGCTGATCGCGGAGTATGAAGACCACCATAAAAAAGTCTCTGCAGAGATCCTGGCAAGCATTAGGGATTCCGGTATCGAGCGCATGGAATTGTTCCGGGCGGGAAACCGGATGTTCATGATCATGGAAGTCACAGATTCCTTTTCGTTTGAAGAAAAAGCGCGGATGGATGGGGCCAATCCCGCTGTGCAGAAATGGGAAGCTCTCATGTGGAAATATCAGCAGGCGCTGCCTTTTGCTAAACCCGGGGAGAAATGGGTGTTAATGAAGAAGTTTTTCGACACAAAAAAAGATTGATTATGCTTCGATTTGACGAAAGCGTGCGCGAGGTCGTGGGCGGGTTGAATGCGGGTGTGGAACCAATGCCCCGTCAGGTGTAAAAAATGCAACTTTTATATCTTTTTTTATAACACACTCCAACGCGAAATCACCCACCTTTGAAATACCAATCGATGCCTGCCGGAAAGGTCTCCAAATGTTGAAGCGCGTTTCCTTTTTTTTGGTTTCTGGTCGATGAATAAACTGACAATTTAAATTTCTAAAGAAATATTCCAATGATAAATCATTACTCCACCTCATCTAAAATGAACGGGTATTCAACAAATGATATTATCAGGAATCTTTTTGATCTGCTTGCTTTTCAATACAGACAGCATGAATTGCAATTTGTTCGGGTAGATGAAAAATTTGATGTGGTAAGACAGTTATCTTATAGGGGAACGGGTTCTAAGAACGAGTAATCGCTTTTTATAATTTCAGCTTTGATTGCGGGAAGTACGGGGCTTTTTTCACAAGATACGTAAATGAAAGTGCCGAAGGAAATAGGAAAGAGGTCGATAGGTGATCAAAATCGTCAGCTCATATGCAACCAAATAGTAATCATTTGTGTTACCTGATGAGCTCCAATACATTAAATAAATAAATATATGAAAGCGTACAGAGTTTTAGTGACGTTGACTTTAGGAGGGTTGGTGTTGCTGGCCGGTGAATCGTTTGGCCAGGAACACAGGGAAATGAGCAAAACCGAGCATCAGACCTATGATAGCATGCAAACTGCGAGGCATGATCAAATGGTGATAAGGGAACAAAGGGAAGATGATGCGCAGCGGATGAGTGACGCAAAGGATGCGGAGAAAGAGACCTCAGCAAAAGCGAAAGAAACCAGACGGATCGACCGTGAAGCGAGCCGCGCCGCAAGGGAAGCAAAAATGGCGTTGAGGAGCGAGAAGAGAGCACAAAAGGCAAGGAAAGATGCTGATCACCAGTCGCGCAAAGCCGTCAGGGCAAAAAATATATCAGACGAGAACTAGCCGATCACGCCAGACCAATGAAGCGTGCTTCGGCCGATTGTAAAGTTGATGGGTCGGCCGGATTCTTCAATAAGAAGGAAAATTCTAGGGAAAGCCACTTGAATAAGGTAAATTACACCATTTGTCTTTTGAAACGCTACTTTGACGGAAAATTTCTGTGAAAAAGATTATGTCAGCTGGCCCCGTTAAGCGTAAAGAGGTACACGCGAAAAAGTATAAAAAGACCGCCGTGCCCAAACACCTGGCTCCCAAACCATTTCCTATCGTTGCTTTTGGGGCCTCAGCCGGTGGTATGAAGGCATTCACAACGCTTTTGAAACACCTGGATCCTAATCTGGGCATGGCCTATGTGCTGATCATGCACCTTTCACCCGATCATAAAAGTGCTTTAGCTGAAATCGTTCAATCAAAGACCACCATGCCGGTTCAAACGGTAAAAAACGGCATGGAGGTGCGGGCCAACAATATTTATGTTATTCCACCCAAAACTTTTATGAGTGTGGTGGATGGTCATTTGACACTGGCTCCGCGTTCCTCGACTTCCCGAAGCAATTTTGCTGTGGATTATTTTCTCACAGGATTGGCGTCGATTTATAAGAACAACGCAATCGGAGTGATCCTTTCGGGCACGGCAACAGACGGTACGCTGGGATTAAAAGCGATCAAGGCTGAGGGAGGTATCACTTTTGCCCAGGATGAAACAGCCGAATTCAGCGGGATGCCTCAAAGTGCGGTGGATTCCGGTTATGTGGATTTCAAGCTTCCGCCCGAAGCGATCGCCAGCGAACTGGGGCGGCTGAAGAAAACCCCCTATACCAATCTGCCCGCAGATAAAATTGACGCCGTGTCGGTCTCTGAAATAAACAGTCAGGCTGAGGATTTAAAGAAGATCTTATCCATTGTCAGAGATAAATTCGGTGTAGACTTCTTCCTTCACTACAAACATGCAAGTGTTTATCGTCGGGTATTGAGGCGAATGGTCTTAAACCAGTTTGAAAAACTCAGCGAGTATGCGAATATGCTGAAGACAAGCCCCGGGGAGGTTGAAGCGCTTTTCTATGATTTTCTCATCAATGTCACCAATTTCTTTCGCGATCTGGATTTTTATGACACGCTTTCGAAGGAAATTTTTCCCGCCATCATCAAGCAACTGAAACCAAATGCGCCGATCAGGATTTGGGTGGCAGGTTGTGCTACCGGAGAAGAAGCCTATTCCATCGCTATATGTCTAACGGAATACCTCGCCAAAAAAAAATTGGTCGTCGCGATCCAGATCTTTGGTTCAGACCTGGATGCGAGGGCCATCGAGAAGGCCCGGCAGGGTATCTATCCTGTGAGTGCCCTCCTGGGAGTTTCCGAGACGTATCTTAAACAATATTTTAAGAAGGTTGACAGTCACTTTCAGGTAGTGAAGGCAATACGCGCAATTTGTGTTTTTGCACAACACAACCTTTTGAAAGATCCGCCCTTTTCGCGGATGAATCTGATCAGTTGCCAGAATGTACTCATCTATCTTGAGACAAATCCTCAGAAGAAAATTTTACAGACTTTTCACTATGCCCTTGTGCCCAATGGATACCTTTTTCTTGCAAAATCGGAAACAATAGGGCACTCGACGGATTTGTTTGAATCACTGGATAAAAAAATAAGGTACTATTCGAGAAAAGCGGCCACCCCACAGGGCCTCGATTTTGCCCTGCACCTCGCCGAAAAATCGCCGGAGGACATTGCCCACCGGACAGGCGGCCTGGGAGGCCTTGAGGTGGAAAAGGAAATGGGTAAATTGATGCTGTCGCGTTTTGTTTATCCGGGGGTAGCCGTGAATAAGCATTTTGCCATCATCCAGTTTTTTGGCGAAACCTCGCCCTATCTTGCTCCTGCCGGAGGAAAAGCGAGTTTGAATGTTCTGAAAATGATAAGGGAAGACTTGCTTATCGATTTGAGGAGTTTGTTACAGCAGGTGAGAAAAACCGAAAAAACAGTCGTGAAGGAGGGAATCACGATCTATAATAAACAAATAGCCCAGGAGCTCAGCCTTGAGGTAGTGCCTAAAACCTCACAGGGAGAAATATACTTTCTGGTGGTCTTCAAGGAGAAAGTACATACTCAAGGTGAAGGGCCCAAAACAAAGAGGTCTATCGGAAAAAAAGACAAGGACACCATCTCAAAACTTGAAGCGGAACTTGTTCAGGCCCGGGAAGTCATCAGAACGACCAATGAAGAGTATGAGACCACTTATGAAGAGTTGCAGGCAAACAATGAAGAGATACTGTCATCGAACGAAGAGTTGCAGAGTGTCAATGAAGAACTGGAAACCTCGAAGGAGGAATTACAGTCTTCGAATGAAGAATTGACGACCATCAATGAGGAACTCAGCGAGCGAAACATTGAACTAAAGGAATCGCATGACTATGCCGAAGCAATTGTTGAAACCATGCATGGACCGTTGCTGGTGCTCGCTTCAAACCTTCAGGTTCGCACGGCCAACAAAGCATTTTATCAGAGTTTTCAACTGCTCCGGGAACATACGGAAGGAAGCTTCCTATACGATCTGGGAGACGGCACCTGGGACATCCCCGCCTTGCGATCCCACTTGAAAGATATCATCAATGAAACAAGGAGTTTTAAATCCTTTGAGCTTAAATACTTTTTTCCTGGATTGGGGGAACGCGACATGATCATCAATGTCTACAGGCTGTTGAAAGGCAAAAATTCCGGTGAAACCCTGATTCTTCTTGCCTTCGATGATTTCACCCGAAGATTCAATGCCGAAACATTGTTGGAAAAAACACAGCAACAACTAAAGCTCTCACTCATCGGAGATGCTATCGGCACGTGGTGGTGGGATCTTCAGACCAATGAAGTGAAATGGTCAAAGGAGAACGAGCAACTGAACGGATTGGAAGAGGGATCATTCGGGGGAAATTATACGGACTGGAAAAAAATAATTCATCCGGAAGATTTGATTGCCGTCGAAAAATCTATTGAAAAATCTATTGAAAAATCTGTTGAAAAATCTGTTGAAAAATCTCTGGGACGCCATCCGATAGAAATTGAATACAGGGTAACCTGGCCAGATAAAAGCCTCCATTGGATACTTTCGAAAGGGAATCTCTATTGTGATCAAAACCATAAGCCGGAAAGGATTGTCGGAGTAAGCGTCGACAACACTGAAAGAAAATTGAGTTCCGAGGCACTGGAAAGGCAGGTTAGCGCGCGAACCGCCGACCTAACCCGGGCCAATACAGCCCTGGTAAATGCAAACAGACAGCTTGAACAATTTGTCTTCATAAGCAGTCACGATCTTCAGGAGCCGTTAAGGAAGATCCAGACCTTTTCCAACTTTCTCGCGGATGATAATGGGACAAATTTAAGTGTGCTATCGAAAAAATACCTGGACAAGATCAATACCTCTGCTACCAGGATGTCAACCCTGCTGAATGAGCTGTACAGTTTTTCGATGCTTAAGGATGATCCTTCGCAATTTGTCAGGACCGATCTTAATGACATTTTAAAGAAAGTTGTACGGGATCTTGAGACGACGATTGCGACCAAAAAATGCAGGATAAAGCTTGACCCCTTGCCTTTTGTCCAGGCCGACCCCGCCCAGATGCATCAGCTCTTTTATCAACTCATCGGCAATGCCTTGAAATTCTGTAAGGTGAACCCCGACATCAGGGTTTCTTCCCTGGTGGTGGCGGAAGAAGATCTTTGCCGCTATCCTGAATTACAAAAGAATGTTTCTTATGTTTCTGTCAGCGTAATCGATAATGGAATCGGGTTCGATCAGAAATACGCGGAAAAAATATTTTCTGTGTTCCAGCAACTGCGGGATATTAAAACTGATGGGACGGGGATTGGCCTGGCTGTTTGCAAAAAGATCGTCGAAAACCATCGCGGCGCTATCGTTGCAAATGGAAAAGTAGATGCAGGCGCGACCTTTACGGTTTTCCTACCGGCTGGATGATCACGACAGGGGAAATCACGTTTCTGATGGATTGTACAAGGTCGGTAAGTGTGTTCTGTTTGACGATATACTTAAATCCGTCTCTGGCAAACTTTTGCAGGTCGAGCGGGTTGAACGCCGTGCTGTACATCACGATCTGTATCTCCTCTGAATGATAATTGGATTTAATTTCCTGGGCACATTCATACCCATTCATCTTCGGCATATTAATGTCAAGAAATATGTAATCCGGTAATGACTTGCTGTTTTCGAGGTAATCGAGAAGTTCGGAGCCGTTTTCAAACAGCACACAGGGTATTTGGGGATCAACGCTCCTTAATGCGTCGCTGAAAAATTCTCTGTCATCCACATCATCATCCACATTCGCGATCAACATATTGTAAGGTAACGCAAATAGCTGATTCATTTGTGAATAGTCGGTTATTTATCTTACGGGAAATGCCGAAGCATGTCCTCAAATCGTGGATTTTCCAATGAGATTTTAATATATACCGTTTGGTATATATTATATATATATTTGCCGTCATGAAGGCGGCCCGCACACGAAGAATGATACTGGAGAAAGCTGCGGGACTTTTTAACAAAAAAGGCTATGAAGGCACCTCGATGGCCGATCTCGAGGTAGCCACAGGCCTGACCAAGGGCGCGTTATACGGCAACTTTCCGGATAAAGCAGCCATTGCGGGAGAGGCATTTGCGTACGCTACGCGCATGGTAAGAGAATTGATGGGGAACACCTTGAAGCCTATACCCACATTCAAGGGAAAACTATCTGCGATGCTTGATTTCTTTGCACAATACGTGCTAACTCCTCCCATCCCGGGCGGATGCCCCTTGTTAAACACTGCTGTGGAAGCGGATGATAACCGCCATTCCATGCGGCCGGTGGTGAGTGGCGAGATCATGCAGGTCGTGAATGGCATGGCGGCGCTTCTGAAAAAAGGTATTCGTGCGGGGGAATTCAGAAAAGACACCAACCCCAGAGAGCTGGCGTACACTTTTTTCTGCGCTATTGAAGGGGCGATCATGTTCTCGCGCGTAGAAGGTTCACGCGAACCCATGGATATCATCGTGAAACACTGTAAAAATAAGCTGGATCAAATAAGCAATCCTCTATGGAACAGAAAAGGGTAGTCGTGACCGGCCTGGGTGCGCTCACGCCACTGGGAAACAATGTGAAAGAATTCTGGAACAATCTCATCGGCGCAAAGAGCGGTGCCGCGTTCATCACTAAATTTGACACTACTAAATTCAAAACGAAGTTTGCCTGCGAGGTCAAGAACTATGACCCCCTCAATTATTTTGAAAAACCGGAGGTCCGCAAGATGGACCCGTTTGCGCAATATGCGCTGGTCACCACCGATGAAGCGTTGAAGGATTCCGGACTCAACATGGACACCATCGATAAAACCAGGGTCGGGGTCATCTGGGGTTCGGGCAATGGCGGATTCTATACTTTCCAGCAGGAGATCATGGAGTATGCCAAAGGCGATGGAACCCCGCGCATAAATCCCTACTTCATCCCCAAGGTGATCGTTGATATCGCTTCCGGATGGATCTCCATCAAGTACGGTTTCATGGGACTGAACTTTACAACGGTATCGGCATGTGCCACTTCCACGACCGCCATTATTGATGCCATGAACTACATCCGTTGGGGTAAAGCGGATATTATCGTCACGGGAGGCTCGGAAGCCGCCGTCAACGAGGCGGGCATTGGCGGCTTCGGCGCCATGAAAGCGCTCTCTACCCGCAATGAGGATCCGTCAACAGCATCAAGACCATTTGATATCGATCGCGATGGATTTGTCATGGGAGAAGGAGCTTGCGCGCTCATACTGGAAGAATTCGAACACGCCAGGCGCCGGGGTGCAAAGATCTATGCGGAAGTTGCGGGAGGTGGTATGTCGGCAGACGCTTACCATTTAACGGCCACCCATCCTGAAGGAAAAGGGGCCATCCTGGGAATGAAGTGGGCACTGGAAGACGCAGGGGTAAGTCCGGAAGAAGTCGATTATTTAAACCCCCACGCCACGTCAACCCCTATGGGCGACGTAAGTGAAATGAAAGCGGTGACTGGTTTCTTTGGTAAAAGCGCAACCCATCTCCACATCAGTGCTACCAAATCGGCCACAGGCCATATGCTCGGCGCCGCCGGGGCTGCCGAAGCGCTGATCTGTATCAAGACAATTGATGAAGGGGTCATTCCACCCACCATTAATTCAAAGAACCTCGATCCCGAAATGCCCCCGGGATTAAATGTGGTGCTGGGGAAAAGCTATGAAAAAGAAGTGAAGGTGGCGTTGAGTAATACTTTTGGATTTGGAGGACATAATGCGAGTGCGGTGTTTAGAAAGCTTTAGTCCATAATCCATGGACTAACCTATCTCAATTCGTCCAGGAGTTTTTGTGCCTTCGGCGCATAGAATGTTGCTGTTTGAGCCACCTCCTTCAATAAACTCATGGCTTCCGTCGTCTCTCCGCTTTTCAGATGACAGAGGCTCAGATACCACTTCGCTTCTGTGTCCAGTTGATCAAAATCCACTATGACATCAGTAAAATTCCTTTTGGCCTCAACTGTCCTTCCAAGAAAAAGATTTGAATTTCCCAGGAGCAGCAACACGCCGGCATCCTTGTTTTCCTTTGCAAGCTCTGTAAATAAACCTGCTGCCTGTTCGTAGTTTCCCCCTTCGTACGCCTGGAAGGCCCGAGACCGTAAATTCCGCGACGGGTCTCCCCCCCGCAGTGTAGGTTCAAAAACATTCGGGTGTGGCTGAAAATAAGCTGCATACAACGCCTGCGGGTCTTTTTCTGCGCCTGGCAAGAATATGATCAGAGCGATCAGCCCAATGCAGGCAGCGGCGGCGTAATAGTACCAGAGCCTTTTAATCTGAGTGGACCTTTTTTCACTCAGAGATCTCTCTATCTCCTTCAGGAAGTCAAGGTCTTTTTTTACCCCCTGAAACCGGACTGAGTGGATAAGCACTTTCTCCTGGTCGAATAGTTTCTGAAACTCAAAGTCCTTCTTCAGCCTTTCTTTCAGATCTTCTGTTTCTCTGGCAGACAGTGCGTTATCAAAATAACGTTCGATAAGTTCAGTATCGTGTAAATGTCCTTTCATGTAATCGTGTTTAAAGGGATTGTACTCAGTTCCTTTTCAAAAAGCGCCCGCAAACGGGCCATGCACTTGCATTTTTGGTTCTTCGCCGTATCGGCGTTCTTATACCTCAACTGAACGCTGATCTCCTCCATCGTTCTCTTTTGATAATAAAAGAGTTCAATCAGTTGCTGGCACGGCTGGCCGAGTGTTGACAATACTTTCTTTGCGACGGTAAACAGGTTTTCATCGACCTTTTCCTCCGGTTCGTCAATAAGGTATTCCTTTAGCCATTGTTCCTGATGGATGGAGGTGTTTCGACTTGCCTTTCTCATCTGGTCGCGCGCCACATTTTTTCCGATGCCGAAAAGATAGGTCTTAAGACTGCTCGCCAGGTGTTCCAGCTTCCCCGACCTCACGTTCTCATAAAAAATAATGACAGCGACCTGGTAGATATCCTTACTATCATCGGCAGAGCAATGAAACTCGCGGCTTATCCAGTGAAGGAATTCAGAGCGGTACGCTTTGTATATCCATTCGAGTTCGGACTGACCGCCATTTCTGATTTGCGCTATGATCTGGTCATCTGTCATGGTATTCCCCCTTTATGAAAAGGGAGGGTTTGTGTAACCCTGCTTATACACCTTTCTTTTTATACACCTTTCTTTTGCCCGGCCGTCTTTTACTAAAGATAGTCAATTTCCCTGAAAAAAGGGACGTTACTTCCGCTCCGTTGCGACATGAATTGCCAAAAACAGTTTCACCAAAAAACACCAATTATGAAAAAGAACATGATTCTTGGAGTGGCATTCATGATAATGTCTCTTCACCAACTCGCCGCACAGCACAGCGCGCAGGTAAGCCCTTCCGTTTCGAAACGTTTTGAGGCGACCTTTGAAGGTGCGAAAAATGTACAATGGGAATTCTTAGCAAAGAAAGTAACCCAGGCGAGATTCGTTTATCAGGGAAGCGTGTGGCTTGCCTATTTTGATCAGGATGGAAACCTGCTTACCTCAGGCAGGAAAATTAAGTCAACTGATGATCTTCCGCTGAACGTACAATCCGGTCTCCACAGGGCAAAGGCCCGGTTCGAGAAAAAATCAGGGGCTGCCCAGTTGGGTCTCATTTACGAGATGGTGCAAAATGATATAACGAGATATTATATCACAATGGAAAGCAGTGCTAACCGTGCTCTTTTTTCTGTCAATACCGATGGCACGGCGATCATGGAAAGCAAGAGCGCCATTACCAAAGAACCCGCTACACCAAAGGATGCTATTGCCAAGAAGAATTGACAGTGGCTGGAGAAGGGACCCTTCCTGCCCCGGAGGAAGGGTTCTTTTCCTTTGATCTTTTTTTAGAAAAAACTCCGGGTATGGGTTACCCGGTTACGCTTTTTACATGAAGTACAAAAACCAAATCCTTATGAATCATCTCACTGCCAAGGAACGAACCGTTTTGTCACTCGTATCCTCCGGACTCACGACAAAGGAAATTGCCGATAACTTGAATATCAGTCACCACACAGTGGAATCGCATCGAAAAAACCTGCTGCGCAAATGCGGCGCGAAGAATTCTGCTGAATTGGTCCTGAAGACCCTTCAGGTCCTGACCCCCGATGCCGCCGGTATTGATCCTGCATAGTTTAGGTTGGTTTGGTAAATGGGAAGGGTGTTCCAGGACGTGGAACACCCTTTTCACATGAGGCCCGTCCAGGGCAGGTGGCGCCTCGGATCGTAATCCCTGAATTCTGGTATTGCATTTCTGTGGAAAAAGCGCAAACTTCATAAAAGAAAGCGTGCGGGCGATGGGGGAAGACGCGGAGGAGGGTTCTAACCATAGGGTTGTTTAAGTCCGTTGTTCAGACCTCCAAGGATACTCAAAACAGACATAAAGTAGGCGTGTGATAACAAACGGCCGAAAGAAAATGGACCCCAATCAGATCTTTATCACTCCGCGTGAGAAGGAAGTAATTCGTTTGCTTGCCCAGGGCTTATCGTCCCGGAAAATCGCCGGCGAAATGGGCATCAGCTTTCACACCGTTGAAAGTTTCCGAAAAAAGTTACTGCACAAATTTAATTCTAAAACAACAATTCAAATGGTCCTGAAGGCAGGGAACGTATTGCCGAAGGAATTCTGGATGAGCACGGTATTGCATTGAGCTGCCCCTGACCTCCTCCATGGTTTGATTTTGATAACCCGCTTATGCAATGTTATGGTGGATGCCGGTCTCCGGAAGATCAAGGCAAAAAGCGCGATCCCGAAGACTTTTTTTTTGAGTCAGCCGGAACATATTACCCGATAGACGCACATGATATTCATTTAAAATAAACTAAACTTAATACCTATGAAAACGTATCATTCATCGAGAAGAAAATTCGTTGGGGCGCTTGCCGCCGGCGCGTCCGGGTTACTGGCTGTGCCGGGATCCACGCTTGCAGGGAACACAGGTGAAAATTCTTCAGGCGGCGCAGACGCGGAAGCCTGGTTTGAAAAGGTAAAGGGAAGTCACCGGATCGTGTACGATGCTCCCGAACCCCATGATGGATTTCCGATCATCTGGACGTGGGTGTACTATACCACCAACAATCAGACCGGGTCAGCCGATAACGATTTGACAGCAATGGTTGTTTTACGGCACAATGCCATTCCCTTTGCAATGGAAGACCGATTATGGGCGAAGTACAAGTTTGGCGAATTCTTCAAGATAACGGACAAGAACACCAACGCGCCAGCTGTGCGCAATCTGTACTGGGTCCCGAAGGAAAAGGATTTTCCTGTTGCCGCCATTGAAGGAATACAAATGCTCCAGTCGAGAGGCGCCATGTTCTGTGTCTGTGATATGGCGCTCACTGTATACAGCGGTTTTGCCGCGCAGGCAATGAACCTCAACCAGGAGGAAGTGAAAAAAGACTGGCTAAGCGGAATCCTTCCAGGCGTCCAGATAGTGCCATCAGGCGTATGGGCCATCAGCCGCGCCCAGAAAAAAAACTGCGCCTACTGCTACGCCGGTGGTTGATGTGTCATCCTCAGGGATGACTACAGGACATCGCAGATGTCCTGTAGTCCCCTTCAGGGGATTTAGGGGCCGGGTATATGAATTTTAAACTTATGAAAAATTCCATTCTATTTTTTCTATTCTTTCTTCCGTCTGCCGCCTTTGCACAGACAAAACCTGTTAAGATCGTGTTTGATGTTACCAGCAAGGATTCGTTAACGCATCAGGCGGTCTTGCGGCATGTGAAGGGGATGGCTAAAGCCTATCCTGATGCGATGCTCGAAGTGGTGATCTATGGCGGAGCATGGCCCATGGTGGTGAACGGCAAATCGTCTTCAAACGAAGTCGTTGCGCAACTGGCGGAGGAAAAGAATGTTGCCTTCAAGTTGTGTGGGATCACCATGGAAAGGTTCAAGGTTCAACCATCCGACCTGGTCAAGGGTGTGGACATTGTTCCGGATGCGATCATTCAAATTGTAACCCGTCAGGGAGAAGGCTGGGGTTATATTAAGGAGTCGCACAACTGAGGGAGTAGTTATCCATGAGCGCAAATTTTCAGGACGAAGGCGAAATTTTCAGGACCGTTCAAAGGCTGATGACTGTGGTGGTTGCGACGGTGATCCTGATGGTAGCCACCGTTGGTTTTTTATTTTTCCAGACCGCCCTCCCCCAAAGAAAAAGTGACTCACACGAGCTCGCAGTTGACAGGCCTCCATCAACAATTGAGGTTTGGC
>JBBEBN010000244.1:0-25663 GCA_040882305.1 Cyclobacteriaceae bacterium | reverse complement strand
CTTCCCATTTTCATTCTTGTATAATTTATCGCGACTCTGGGTGGGAGAAAGTTTCTTTTGCCGCACCATCTCGGTGAGTGGAAGGTCAAAAGAATCAGGCCTGCACGTGATATAGACATCCAGGTCATTGTCGTTATCCATGTCAAAGAAAGAGGCATGAATAGAGTAGCCGCGTTCGTCAAGACCGTATTCTTTCGCCTGCTCCTTGAAAGTAAGATCGCCCTGGTTCACAAATAAAAGATTTCTGCGCTGCTCCTCCGAATCATGCCAACCCCCCTTACATACGTAGATATCCATTAACCCGTCGCTGTTGATGTCGACCATCGTTACGCCGTTATTCCAACGCCCGCTGCCCTGCACCCCCGCCGTTTCGGTAATGTCTCTGAATTTCATGTCGCCCTCGTTGACGTAAAGTTTGTTCGCAACTTCATTGCCTGTAAAATACAGATCGGAATACCCGTCGTTGTTGATATCACCGATGGCGACTCCTCCCCCATTGTACACGTAGGCAAACAGGTCAAAGTAATTGTTGATATTTTCTTCGACGGTATTTCTGAAGGTGACCCCGCTGTGGGATGACGATACCTTATTGAAGATCCGGGGTTCAGCAGCAGGCGCCGATTCATCTTTTTGGGACGTTTCGCATGCGCAGAAAATAAATGCAACATGGATTAAGTAAGACAATCTTTTTCCGCAAAAGTTCAAGTTCATCATCATGCTGAGATATTAAATTCCGTCTTCTAATTGACTTATTACCTAAATCGACTTGGGCACTAAGTAGCGATGAAGAGCGTGCTTCGTAGCTGTCTCCATTTCATTGTTCTGTTCATCAGCTATCTTCTTTCGCACCTGGTAGTATGGGGGTCCTTCGCTTTTTCCACCCCTCTTCCTAATGCGCGCGCTCAGGATGAAGAGGCTTAAGGGGGTTGATACCTGATACCTTTATTCCCCTTATTTCCCTCACCTCCATCTTCCCCTCCCCCACGTGTTCCAGGTATTTTCTCCATACCGCCCCCGCTACTTGTCTTCCTAGTTTTAGACCTTCCACATTATCGGCCTGGATATGATATCCGCCGAGAACTCTTGAAAAGCCGGCCATATCCGCTGTTGCAGTAAAGGTCGGGAATTCGAGGGTCACCGAGTCACCTGCACTTTCAGGTTCGGTAAGCGCTCCAGGTACGAGCTTAACTTCCTCTCCAAAGTAGTCATCGCCTGTAAAGAGTCGAAGTGCTTCTGCACAGGCACCACTCACGCTGCTATGACCGGAAACGTAACTCGGAAAAGGCGGACAAAGAAATGTTTCCGGGGAATAGGGGCGCCATTCGTTTCCCTTCATCGTGGTCATACCTTTTTCAGGTCCGCCCCAGGCTTTGATCACCTGATCCTGATAGAAGTCGTGAACGAGCGAATAGGGTCTTGCGAAATCATAGTACATTTTTGCATCCCAGGCCGCGACGAAAGCGTCCATGGCCGCAGCCTGTACGAGGAAATACATTTTCACGTCTTCATCCAGCGTATGCTGATCCCGCTCGGAGACAGCCTGTGAAAAAATAAACCAGTGTCCTGCCTGCTGAACAGACTTTGGACCATCGCGCATAAATTCAACCAATGCTTTTTGTTCCGGGGTGAGGCCTGCCTGAACGTCGATCACTTCCTTTACCTCGAGGGCGAGTTGATCCGATCCTATTTCCGGAGGCGGGCCCGGTCTGAATTGCGACGAAGAATCAAGGGTGAGGGGTGTTACCTTCCACCAATGTGGTGTGAGGCACCCCGGAGCAAATTTGCCGCCTTTGCCATCCGAAAAATATTTTGGTTGCCATCTCCTGATATCGGTCAACAAATCAGCTGAATTCAGCGGAGTATATCCCGTGTAATCCGAGTATAATTTTCCGTTTGAACCCGGCATGTCACCTTTTTGATTCGCGCCGTCATGCAACCTTCCTTCGATCACATTTCTTGCCGCCAGGTTTCCAATACCCACCGCCGTAGTGGGATCGAGTGAGTGATCGCCGGGATCAAGACCGTATTCAATCATCACTTTCCTCAGCAGTACGGAGTCGGAAAAATAATACTCCTTCATGGTGCGGTAGGCGGCATAGCTGATGGCGATTTCTTTGTTCGCGAGCGTGCGTTCTGGCGGCGGGCGTCTTTCAACGTTCTTCAGATAGAGGGGAATGGCTTTTTCATCATACCGGCTCCAGGCATCAAATACTCCCGTCCAGACCAGGGCGAGTATGCGGGAGGTGACAGTAGGCCTGGGGTTGAAGTTTTCAGTATCGTTGGCGGTACATTCAAGAGAAAGTTTCCCCAGTTGGTAGGCGCGGTTTTGAACACCCGTGGGCTCGGCCAGTTCAGCTTCTTTTGTTGCGGGGGGTAAGTTAACACAGGAAGTCGTTACCAGTGAAAAAAAAACCAGGGAGATATATGCATTTCTCATCTGCTACGAGGGTTTACCGCCGCCACCAGGAATTGACAAAAAAAAATGAGTGCTCTCCGGGCGAATTTCGAATCTTTCCAGGAAATGGCTGCCTTAAATATAAATGATATCCCCCAGTGTTGAAACTTAATGATCAAAAAGCTCTTCGCCGCGGCAAACGCAACTGCGCCAACACAAAAAATGTAGTGAAAAAGAGGAAGGGCCCGGAAATTCCAGACCCTTCCCCTGAGTTAATATCCTGTATTCTGCGGATACCCTCCCAATGTTCTGTCGACCTGGGTTTGCGGAATCGGTCTGTGAATATGATAGCCCTGGATATCATCCGCCCCATCGGGATTATACGCCGTTACATACTCTATTAATTTTCCGGTCCTGGCAAGATCAAACCACCTCATCTGCTCGGCATCCAGTTCGTAGGCCCGCTCCAGCAGGATGCGGTCCAGCGTTACATCCCCTGAGGTTATCTGCATATCGGCCTCCCTTCCTGGCATGGCTGCGCGTGTTCTAACAACATTAATGTCATCGGCGGCTTCCTGCAGTTTGTTCTGCTGGAATCGGGCTTCGGCGCGAAGTAAATACGCGTCTGCCAACCTCATCGCAAACCAATCGCGCGAACCGCGTTCCCATTGGATCGTCGGTCTCCGGGGATCGGAGAATTTATCGATGGTTGGGAAGAGCCTTTGATTATAGATAAATGGATCGGCCGGATAGTAATTCGGATCAGAGGAGGGTAGTGTACTGGCAGGGTAAGAAGCTTGCTGCCGTGTGATGACGGTATACCGCACTTTGAGTTTTTCATCGCCGAGCCACTTGGCATCTTCACCCGGACCAGGGACGTAAAGTGCCGTATCACCCGCTTCAAATCTTCTTTCCCCAATATCACCTGCCGTAACGAGAGAACCGTCTGCCTTTTTTGCTCCTTTGTCAACGTGGACCTGTTTCCACAAAGGAATACCATTTCCCGAAGACCGGGTGTCATTGCTGTACCACACATGCTTATAGGTATCGTCATATCTTTGATCGCCATCGGCACGGGCCTGGGCCCACATATCGATCATGTAATCAGTAGGCCTGAACCGTTTAAAGGGTCTTCCGTTGGCGATGTCGCGAATCATTCCAGGCTGAATATCGTACTCCATTCCGAAATACAAATGTCCGCGATTACCAACTCCACCGTCGCCTCCATTCAAAATAAGGTCAGTGGAGTACTGTACTGCCCAGATCACTTCGCTGTTCACTTGATTATCCTGGTCCCACAAATCCGCCTGGGAATCAAGAAGCGCAAAACTATAATCGTTAATAACATTCCCAAAAAGAGTTTCGGCACTTGCCCAGTCGCTCGCGGAACCGAAAGTTTGATAACCTCTCGTTAGGTAGGCCTTTCCCAACAAAAACTGGGCTGCAGGTTTTGTGGCCCGGCCATAATTGCTTTGAGCATCCGGCAAATTTGCAATGGCGAATTCAAGGTCGGGAATAATCCCCTCGGAATAGATGGTGGCCTGATCTGTTTTATTGGCCGTTACCTCAGCGCCAATGGTTTCTTCCAGTGTGAGGTGTACATCGCCCCAGGTTTGAACCAGATACAGATAGTAGTACGCGCGCAAGAAGCGCACTTCCGCCTGCCGGATGAGCTTGACGTCATCGGGCATATCAGCTACGGCACCTGACCGATTCAATACCGCGTTCGCCTGGTTGATACCCTGGTACAGGAAAGTCCACTGTTCGTTCAGAATCGACGAACCGGAGTTCAAATTATTGTCATAATAATTATACGACTTGTGGCCTCCATCTGCACCGTTCGTGTGGGTGTCCGTGCCGAAGATCGATAGTGTATAGGCACGCTCATTGCTGTGTATCTCCCGCAGAAAAGAATAAGCGGCGTCCACGGCGTCTTCCAACCCTTTGGCGGTGGTGTAATAACTCCCCGCCGAGACATCGGAAACTAATTTTTCCTCCAGGAAGTCCTTGCAGGAATACGAGCTGAAGGCGATCAGGGCAAACGTGATTAATATTGATTTTTTATTATTGAAGATTTTCATAATCATTTCATTTTAAGCTGCTGATCTTAGAAGGAGACGTTTAAACCGCCCATCCACAATATAGAAGAAGGCATTTCGCCGGAGCTGACATTGCCTGCCCTTTCGGGGTCAAACAATTTATAGTTAGACCAGATGAGCGGGTTTTGCGCGGTAAAATATATGCGCAGCTTAGACATGCTGAGCCTGTCGATCACACTCTGCGGAAGACTGTATCCCAGTGTAACGTTTCTAAGTTTTACAAAACCGCCGTCCATATATCGGAGCGATGACCCAAACGTAATATTCTCCTGGTTCTTGTTCGGGCGCGGGTATTCGTTGGTCGGATTATCGATAGTCCAGTAGTCGACATTCAGGTTATTATACCGGGCCTGCATAGTAGCCTGGCCGTTGCTGAAGTCGCTGTTGATCATGAAGCCGAGGCGGTAGTAGAAGAAGAATGAAAAATCAATTCCTTTGAAGCTGAACTTGTTGTTGAGTCCACCAAAGGCCTGGGGTACATCGTTACCGAGAACCATCCTGTCATTGGTGGCATCGATCTTGTTATCTCCATTGAGATCGGCAAGCTTGATTTCCCCGGGGAATTGGCTATACACGGCCGCCTGGTCTTTTTCACTCGCCTGCCAGATCCCGACTTTCTTGTAGTCGTAAAAGGCCCTGATCGGTTCTCCGATAAACCAGTTATTTCCTACATCGTCAATTTTTTCGCCATTGGGGCCTTTAAGGGCAAGGTCAACGATCTCCTCATGCAAGCTGGCCAAATTGAATTCAGCAGTCCATTTCAAGCTGTTCGGTAAATCGAGGATAGTAGAATTCAGCGTGACCTCAAATCCTCTCGTTTCGGTGCCCCCGACATTTTGCAAAATACTCGAGTATCCTGACGTCGGCGGAAGTTGACGCCTCAGCAGCAACGACACGCCTGTGGAAGTCTCAAAGTAATCGACATATCCGTAAAGCCTGCCGTTAAACAAACCGAAATCCAGTCCCACATCGAAAGATTCAGAATATTCCCAGCTGAGGTCAGGACTCGGAATCTGATCAAGCCTGAAGCCTTTTGCATCAGTGTTATTCCAGTCATACACCGAAGGGGCAAGGGTTCCCTGTGTCTGATAAGGGGCCACAGCAGTGTTTCCAACTTTTCCATAGGAAGCCCTCAGTTTCAGCTCGCTAATCTGGCGGAAACCTTCCATGAAGGGTTCATCTTTGATCCTCCATCCAACCGAAACACCCGGGAATGCATTCCATTTAAATCCGGGTGCAAGCCGGGATGAGCCATCCCACCGCATGCTGGCCTGAAGCAGGTACTTTCCGGCCCATGAATAGTTGATCCTACCCATGTAGGATAGCAACCTGTACTGATTGTAATCGGAACCATAGGAGGTGACGGTACCAAGGCCCAGGTTATGCCAAAGGGCGGTCTCGTAGGGAAGGTTGGCCGCTGCGGCATTACTGGTGTTAAAGTTTTGTTGGGCCACACTCTGAAGGAAGGTGACGCCTAGCGCATGCTGACCTATCGATTTATTATAAGTAAGCAGGTTTTCGAGGGTATAGCCAAAGTCCTGCGCTTTTTCAAGCGAGGCGTAAGGAGTTCCATTTTTCCGGGTATTTGTGAATTGCCCTTCAAAATTACCCCGTTCGTAATATTGGTAGTCCTGACCTAACAGGAATTTGTATTTAAGACCCTCCAGAATGTTAACGTCCACGTACACGGAAGAAAAAACACGGTTAACGTTGCGTTCATCCACACGCTTTCCTGGAACCAGTTCCGCCATAGGATTAGAGCGGATTCCGTCTGATATGGGCAAAAAGATGATGTCGCCTGCTGCATCATAGGGTAATCCAAGCGGACTTTGGTTTACAGCCTCCGATATGACCGAGCCTGAACCCCAATTCTGCTCAACCTTGGAAAACAGTGAAGAAACCCCGACTGAGAAAGTCTTGCTGATTTCGTGATCGGCATTAATGCGGGCAGTGTACCTGTTGTAGTCCGTTCCTTCAATGAGGCCATCTTCATTGAAGTAGCTAAGCCCGACACGAAGAAATGTCTTTTCCGTTCCTGCCGAAACACTGACCTGATGATTCAACTGTGACCCGTTCTGATAGATCAGATCCTGCCAGTCGGTTGACAACCCATTCTGAACGGAATTCAACTCTACCGCATCATTGAACACGGCGGCATCTGCCGGGATGGTGGAGCCAACATCGCCCCAGGCCGCGCGGCCTGATTTGCCAGCGGCATCAAGGCGGTTTGCTTCCCGCTTGAGGGCTGCGAATTCCTGGCCGTTCATCATGGGGATCAGCTTATAGGGCTCTGTGGTCCCATAAGTACCGGTGTAGCTAACGGTGGTTTTACCAGGCTCCCCTCTTTTGGTCGTAATAAGAATAACCCCGTTTGAGCCCCTCGACCCATAAATAGCCTGCGAGGCTGCGTCCTTTAATACCTCCACCGAAGCGATGTCGGCCGGGTTGAAGTCAGATATCGATGACGTGCCTGCCGTCATCGGAATTCCATCCACCACAAAAAGCGGATCATTGGAGGCCGTGAGCGATCTCCGCCCGCGAATGGTGATACGCGATTCCTGGCCGGGCCGCCCGCCCGTTTGCAAAATGTCAACCCCTGCAATCTGCCCTTTCATTGCCTCCATGGCATTGCCCGTGGGAATTTTTGTAATCGCTTCGCCACTTATCTGCGAGATTGCCGCAGTCACATCGCGCTTTTCCTGCGTTCCATAACCCACCACGACCACCTCCGTCAGGGCGGTGACATCGGAGATCATCGTAATGTTTATCGAATTCCGGTTGTTGATCGGAACCTCCTGGCTGACATAACCGATAAATGAAAATACCAGTGTTCCTGCAGCCTGATCACTGGTCACGTTTAGATTATACAATCCTTCCGAATCTGTCGTGGTTCCATTGGAAGTACCTTTTACGAGGACGTTAACACCTGGCATCCCAATGCCGCCTTCGTCTGCGATTTTCCCGGAAATAACCAGGGATTGAAGTGGTGGCGGTGATAGTGTCGGGGGTGAATCGGAATTGCTTAGGTTTCTGGAATATCCTGAAAGCGACACGCCGCACAGTGATATCCATAAGAATAGTGGTAAAACTCTACTCATAAGGTTTGGGTTTTAGGTATAATAAACAGACGTCAAAAAGACGCTGACACCTTACAAGCTGAAATATTTTTTTTGAAGAAACCCCTTTGATGCAGTCAAAAGAGGCGGTTTTGCAAGATTGTAACTGTATTTATTACATTTATCCAATAAAAAAAGGCCATAGTTTCTGCACCTATAGCCTCTAAATGATTAAAAAAATTTCTAATAAAACATATAAAAAGATCATGCCAACACCCTACAAATGCAGGTGGATTTTGTCAAGGTATTTTTGCAATATATTATCGTTCACCACCCTTACCATCAATACCTGTTTTGCCTGATTATCGTAAACAAGTTCCATAAACTGATTCTGATAATTGTACAACATTACGTTGTAGTGATAATAGCTATTCGTCGCAAGTAAGTCACCGCCATCCAGCAGCAAGCAAGCCTGGTCACTTACAGAAAGGTTGTTGAATTGAATATTGTCCATGATTTCCGCCCCTCGAATCATTACCCGTAAACTCACTCACGGAACTTTCACAAAAGGATCTGTGAACGGTGGCTAAATTTTTATGCCAGAAACGCACTTTACAGCGATAAGATGAAAATTTTCGGCCCCCTATCTGCGTAAATACAATTCAGGATCACTTTCCCTCCAGATGAGGAATCCGCAAAGTTTTCAGCCATTGGCAACGTTTTCCTTTACGTATACAAAGTAGTATTTTTAGGCTTTTCCGTGGGACTTGCTGCGGGTTGCAGGCATGAGTTTGTGGCGCTTCACAGCAACAGGACCCTGCTTTAAATTCATTGATGAGAAGGATCGCGCTCTACGCCCTCATACTGGTACTCTTATCCCCTTCCTGCAGCAATCGGGCGGGTGGCAGGACAACAATGGTGGTAAAGCCGAATAACCACCATTGGTGGTTTAATAAGAAAAAGGATAAGGGTAAAAAGAGAACAAAGATGGTAAGGATGAGGAATTGACAGATCAGCTCAAACCCTTCATGACATTATCGAGGTTTCTCCTGAAGTACAATTTTAACGGGGCTTGCTGAGTGAGGTGCGCGGAAACGATCGACCCCAGGAAAACAGTAATAAAAAGGTTTGTGATGTCGCGCGTGGAGCTGGTTTTCGTGATTTCTTTTTTCATGATCGCTTCAAGAGCAAACTTCTCCAGCATCTGATCCAGTGAAAGGATCTCCAAGCTACTGATATCCTCCGGTTCGGGGAAGAACAATTTTTTTTCTTCGGGTTTTACAGGGAATGGCTTCGGCGGTCTCTTGGAGTCGGCCAAATATCCGATCAGGCTTAGCATCAACCCGGGGTGATTTTCGCATTCATCCCCTAACTTATCCAGGAGGAAATAAACACCCTGAATCCCCTCTTTAGGTTTCTGCCGCAGCTCAACGGACCGTCCCAGGCCCCAGATCCTTAAATGATACAGCAGTACGTCTTCTTTTTGGGGAAAATACTTGAAAAAGGTGACTTTTGAGATCTTAACTTTTTCACAAATATCCTCCACATAGATGTCCTCAAATGCTTTTTTACCAATAAGTTTGAGGGTATGTTCCAACACCTGCACCTTTAGCCGCGCCGCTTTTTCTTTCCTGAGACTCATGGAAGTAACAACTTTGACTTGAATTAAGAATTTTATGTTGACTTTACCAATGTTAAGCATGACAAAACGCTTATTTCTGCTTTTACTTGCCATACTCATAGTTACTTGTAAAACACCACAATCAAAAATACGCGTCGTTGGTGTTCTGGCAGATTCCGCCATGGTGGTTTCCGCTCATCCACTTGCGTCAATGGTCGGTTCTCACATTCTGAGGGCCGGTGGCAACGCAGTCGACGCTGCCGTTGCCACTCAGCTCGCGCTTGCGGTAGTCTACCCGGCAGCGGGCAACATCGGTGGCGGCGGTTTTATGGTGTTCAGAAGAAAAGACGGCTTTATCACATCGCTGGATTACCGCGAAAAAGCACCCGCCCTGGCGAGCCGGGATATGTACCTTGATGAAGGAGGACACGTAAGACGAGGCCTCAGCGAAAAAGGTCATCTGTCGAGCGGTGTTCCGGGTTCCGTTGCCGGGATGTACGAAGCCCACAGGCTATACGGATCCCTGCGATGGGAAGAACTGGTTCGGCCCGCCATCGATCTCGCCAACAACGGATTTCCCCTCACCCGCCGTCTTGCGGGAAGTCTGAACAATCTTCAGGATACGCTCAGGAAATACAATACAGTGCTGCCCGAATTTCTGCTGCGCGATGCGTGGACGGAAGGCGACACTATTTTCTGGAAGGACCTGGGCCACACGCTGGAACTGATCCGCGATAAGGGTCCCGCAGGTTTTTACCGAGGAGAAACGGCGGACAACATCGTGGCGGAAATGAGGCGCGGGAAGGGATTGATCACGCTGGAGGATCTCCAAAATTATGAACCCGTATGGCGTCAGCCCTTAACCGGTACTTACAAAGAATATAAAATAATTTCGATGGGCCCTCCCTCGAGCGGTGGCATTGCCCTGCTGCAATTGTTAAATTCCGTCGAAAAATATCCATTGCAACAATGGGGGCACAATAAAACCGCCGGGGTTCACCTCATGACGGAGGCGCAACGGAGGGTCTATGCTGACCGTGCGGCATGGCTGGGTGATCCCGATTTTTTCAAGGTGCCCATCGCAGAACTTATCGATCGGTCGTACGGTGAAAAAAGGATGGCTTCTTTCGATCCTGACTGGTCGACACCCAGTAGCGAAATCAAGGAAGGCGATCTGTTGCTGGCGGAATCCCCTCAAACCACGCACCTTTCGGTGGTGGATCAGCAAGGCAATGCCGTGGCCGTCACTACCACCCTAAATGACTCCTACGGCGCAGCCGTTGTAGTGGCAGGTTCGGGATTTTTTCTCAATGATGAAATGGATGACTTCAGCATCAAGCCCGGACAACCCAATATGTACGACGTGATCGGGGGCGAAGCCAACAAGATAGAGCCGAACAAAAGGATGCTGAGTTCCATGACTCCCACGATCGTTGAGCGCAATGGAAAGCTGTTTATGGTGGTGGGCACCCCCGGCGGATCCACTATCATTACCTCCGTTTTTCAAACCATTCTGAATGTCGTCGAATTTAGCATGACCATGCAGGAAGCCGTCTCGGCCAAACGGATCCACAGCCAGTGGCTTCCTGATGTTATCTCGCCGGAAAAAGGCGCGCTGTCAAAAAGAGACAGCAGCAAACTCGTGAGGATGGGCCATCGCTTCGATGACGGATATTTGGATGGCATTGGCAGGGTTGATGCAATCCTGATACGCTCAGATGGGAAGCTGGAAGCAGGCGCAGATCCGAGGGGAGATGATGCGGCGATTGGATGGTGAGGGACGTGAATCGTGAGACGTGAGACGTGAATCGTGAGACGTGAATCGCTCGTGCGCACATCACATGTTGCGTTCCATGGCCTCGTTCGTCAATCGTGAATCGCGCGCGACCGGTGCCGTAATACCCGTGTTGGGTAGGCACAGCATGCCCTTTCTCTTCTGAAGCAGCCGTCAAGGCCGACTCCCTAATCTTACATCTTACAGCGAAGTGAGACGATAGAAACAAAGCGAACGGACGCAGGAGCCCACTGACGATTGACGGAAGGCCCACCGCAGAAAAGAGACGATAGAACGCAATGCAGTCAGACGCAGAAACTCAGAATTTCCTGATCACAAACTCCACCCTCCTGTTCATGCGCCTTGATTCTTCGGTGTCGTTGCTGGCGATGGGTTTGCTGCCCCCAAAACCCTTCCCTGAGATCCTTCTGGATTCAATTCCCTTTGACACAAGGTATTCTTTTACTTTGTCCACGCGTTGCTGTGAAAGTCGTACGTTGTCTGCGTGCACGCCCCTGCCATCGGTATGCCCCATCAGCTCAATCTTCACTTTGGGATTCTCTTTCAGGAAGGAGATGACCAGATCCAGTTCCGGAAAAGATTCCGGAAGAATGTCGGTTTTTGCCTGGACGAACAACACATTCTTCAGGTTGACGGTGGTGCCAAGTTCAACAGGCTGCAGTTTGAAGTTCATCTCCAGATCACGCATCCCGAAGGCTTTGATATCCAGGTGCTCAAGTGAGCTGATATAGCCATTTGCTTCGATCCTTATTGCGTATTCAGACAACGGTACTCCAATGGCATAGCCACCGGCATCGGATTGAACAAACTGTTCTTCCATGCCGGCGCCGGCAAAAGAAATTTTCGAACGGACAGTCTCACCGGTTTTGGCGTTGATGATCTTTCCAAACACCTTTACGACCTTCAGTTCAGGCGCAGCGGTTTCAACCTGCGCCGTTGTGTCAGCACTGGCCAACGCGTTTTCAAGAATGGGTGAAGCTTTTGATGTGTCGTCCTCTCGTTTAGGCTGGTCAAGACTTGCGTAAACGACAGTGTCTTTAACCGGCAGGAGTATGTTAGGCACGAACACTCTCACATCGCCATAACCGTCGCTGCTCTTGGTGGTGGTGTAAAGGGCAAATCCCATCACCTCATAAGGATGGTAAGAGAGCTCTCTTCCTTCTGAATTTATTTGCGTTCCGAGGTTTTCCGGTGCGGACCAATTGGTCCAGCTATCATCCAGCCGCGTCGCGGAAAAAATATCGAAGCTTCCACTGCCCTTTATTCCGTTGCTGGAGAAATAAAGTGTTTTGTTATCTCCGCTGAGCGTGGGGCTCAGCTCCTGAAACTGGGTATTGATGGCGCTGCCCAGATTTCTCGGTTCGCCCCATTTATCATTTTGGCGAACAGTGATGTAAATATCTTCCACCCCATGAGTACCATAGCTTTCGGCAGAGAATACAAATACGGAATTATCGGCCGAGACGGAACCGCTGAGGATGCTGGACTTATTCAGAAAATACGGGATGCTGATATTGGAGGGGCGCGACCATCCCGAGGCGTCTATCCTTGAAACCGAGATACCCTGAGTTTTCGCGGGGGCGGCAGAGGACCCATAGTGTCCATGCAAAAACAATTGCGCGCCGTCCGGGGAAAATCCTGCCACGGCGTTGTAGGCCCTGTCATTCAGCAGTGAACCGCCATGCACAGGAGCAGACCATTTCGATCCCTCTCTCTGTGAGATCCAGATGTCACCGGGATCTTTTTTTCCACCTGTATTGGAGGGGTGGTTTCCGATGGTCAGGAACAGGGTCTGGCCGTCCGGACTGATAACGGGGTTCTGTTCATCGTAAGGAGAATTAAGGGATCGGAAGATATCCTGCACCCTCTGCGCGAAAAGCACATGGGAGAAGATCAGGAAGAGAGCAATTAATAAATGACGCATGTGGGGTAGTACTTACCGTGCAAATATAATCTAATGTTAATTTCACCTTATTTACTTACCCAGGCATTCCCTTTGATCGAAAAACGCCACGGTAACTGCGCATCTTCACCGGCATAGCCGATGCCAATCCTTTCACTGGCCACGATCTTGTTCTTAGCCAGTTTCGTGCCTGAATCTTCGATCCAAATCTCGTCATCTAGCAAATACTTTCCGTTAAAGCTTCGCCCAATGCCCAAAGCTTTGGTCAGTTTGCCGGGACCGGAGGTAAGATGAAAATTACTCTTAGGAAAAATTCTTCTTTCCATCATGTGATCAAGGCCCGCCAGGGGTTCAAGCGCCCGGATGAGCACCGCTTCAGGTGTATCTTCCCTGTTGGTGACCACATTGAAAAGGTTATGGATTCCATAGCACATGTAAACATAAGCGAACCCTCCTTTCCGAAACATCACCGCATTGCGGGCGGTCTTGCGCGCCCCGTAAGCATGGCATCCGCGCTCTTTCCAGGAATATGCCTCAGTTTCAACGATGGTCCCCCCTGTAATTACCCCATCAATGCGCGTAAAGAGCACTTTTCCAAGCAATTCCCGTGCGTTTTTTACCACATCTGCCCTCAGATAAAAATCCTCACTTAACTTCATTTCAAACGTTTTCCTTATTAAAACTTTTCTAAATTTGACCCCGCAGAAACGTCGGCAAGCTACTTTCGACAGCCATAGCCGAAAGAGTTCGCTTTGCCAGCGTAGGTACTCATCTGCATGGACCTTAAAACTATAATTATCCTATGAAAAAAACCTTACTGATTTTTGTAATGGCCGTAATGCTTGCGGTGGCCGAAGCGCAGATCCAAACCCCGGCAGCCAGTCCGGCCGGTTCTGTTTCCAGCACCATTGGCCTTACGGAGGTGAAGATTGAATACTACCGTCCCCGTTTAAAGGGTCGGAAGATCTTTGGGGAAAAAGATGTCATGTATCCGCACGGCTCCATGTGGAGAACAGGAGCGAACAGCGGGACCAAGATCTCATTTTCCGATGATGTGAAAGTGGAAAACACCAATGTTCCAAAAGGAGAGTACCTCATCTTTACATGGCCGAATGCAGGTGAGTGGACCGTTTCCCTGTACAAGGATATTTCCCTCGGTGGCAACACGGCGGGATACGATCCTTCAAAGGATGCTGCGAAATTCAAGGTAAAAACCAAAACCCTTCCAGAAAAGGTGGAGACCTTCACCATCAGCATCGACGACATTTCTCCGGACAACAAAAAGGGGAAAGTAACGCTGGCCTGGGAAAATACTGCAGTTCCCATTACCGTGGAAGTTGATTACGATTCAAAGGTGATGAAGTCGATCGAAGCCAACACGAAAGTAAATCCGGGAAATTACTTTCAGGCTGCCTCGTATTATCTGGAAACAGGAAGAGATCTCAATCAGGCGTTGGAATGGGTAAACATAGCGCTGCAAAGCAATCCGAAAGCATACTGGATGCTTCATCAAAAAGCAAAAATCCAGAAAGCCCTCGGAGATAAAAAGGGAGCGATCGAAACCGCAACTGCTTCCATGAACAGTGCGAAAGCCGCCGACAACAGCGATTATCAAAATATGAACGCAGAACTCATTAAGTCGCTCAAATAAAGGTTTTAATTCTTAAACCTAAACCTGCCTGCCAGTAGGGAGGCCTGCGCGCAGCAGGCAGGCCGAAAAACCACTCTGGGAAATTTGGAGTGGTTTTTTATTGCCTATTGTATAAGATTTTCTACAGCCCCTTTGGCCTCTTTCTGCTTCCCTTTGAGTCCTCTCGAGCGAAACGGACACTCCATGCGCTTATTTGAAGCGGAAACACCTGTTTCACCCGCCGGACTTACTCTTTTTAACTCTATTTAAGGTCATCCCGACGGTCAACAGCCTCATTTGGTCGCAACGGCTGGCACGGGAATTTTCATTGGAGGGTATACGAATATTAAGAAATTTAAACTTCCGGACCCACTCCCACCTAACGCTCATTCTATGCACCAAATGAAAACTTTTAAAACCCGCCTCTCCTCATTGGACAGAGAAATCAGGGTAGCGATCATTGGGATCGGCTCCATAGGAAAAGGTCTTGTATATCAGGTGAATGCTACTCCAGGAATGAAGCCTGTGGCCATCGCGGACATTTTCATAAATAAGGCCGTTGATTGCGCCAAATGGCTGAACCTTGACTATGAGGTTGTCAATAACCTTTCCGACCTGAACTACGCCATACAGCGCGGAAAGGTGGCTGTCACTGACAAAGGAGAATTGATCGCCGGCAGTGGCCTGGTCCACGTGTTGATCGAATCATCAAATGCTGTATTGGAGGGTGCCCTTCACGCGTTAAAGGCCATTCAGAACCACCAGCACGTGGTGATGATGAACTTTGAAGCGGAGATGATGTACGGGCCCGTATTGCTCCGGGCCGCGCAGGAAGAAGGTGTGGTCTATACATGCGCCGATGGCGATCAGCCTACCGTCATCAAGAGAATGATCGACGAGATAGAATTGTGGGGCCTTGATATTGTGATGGCCGGAAATATCAAAAATTATCTTGATCGTTATACCGATCCCGTCAGGATCGCCCCGGAAGCAGACAAGAGAACCCTCGACCATAAGATGTGTTCATCCTATACGGATGGCACGAAGCTTTGTGTTGAAATGGCGGTGCTTGCGAACGCCATCAACGGTAAGACTGCAGTTCCGGGCATGTTCGGGCACCGGATGAAACACGTCAACGAAATTTTCGATTACATCAATTTCGACGAGGTTTGGGACCGCAAACATCCACTGGTAGACTATGTACTGGGAAGTGAACCCAAGGGGGGTGTATTTGTCGTGGCACATACTGCCGACAAGTTTCAGCAATACACGTTAAACTGGTTTCCTCCGGATGTCGGACCGGGTCCCTACTATATTTTTTCAAGACCTTATCACCTTGGCCATATTGAGGCGATGCAATGCGTAGCGGAGGCGTACCTTGATGGAACGGCCAGGCTACAACCGATATACGGCATGCGCACGAATGTTCACACCTATGCAAAGCGCGACCTGAAGGCTGGCGACAGGCTCGACGGAATGGGTGGATTCAACAGCTATGGATTGATTGAAAATCTTGAGGCCGGTGAAAATAATCCAGGCCTCCCAATCCTGCTGAACGAAAATCTGAAATTAAAAAGGAACATCGCCAAAGACGAGCGCATCGGATTGCAGGATGTGGAATTCAACGAGAAAGATAAAGCCTTTCAATTATACTTCCAGGCCCTGGGCCGGGAAATCATAACACGACCATTACAGGCAGACAAGACGAACCTCCAGTACGCATGAGCACAGCAACCCCTCCGATGGTCACTGTTGTGATCGCAACTTACAATAGAGCAGAAACGCTGAAGTTCGCTATTGAAAGCGTTCTGTGGCAAACGTATGGCAATTTTGAATTGTGGGTGATCGGCGATTGTTGCACCGATCACACTGAAAAAGTCGTGCGGTCTTTCAGCCACGATACCAGGGTGAACTGGTATAACCTTCCGCAAAATTCCGGCTATCAGAGTAAACCCAACAATGAGGGTATACGCAGGGCAAAGGGGGAATACATCGCATACCTGAACCACGATGACATCTGGTTGCCGAACCACCTGGAAGACACCGTCACCCACTTGCAGAACACCAATGCCGATATTGTTTTTTCCATCATTCAGTGGGTATATTCTTTTACCTCCTCAAGGCCTGACATTCCCCTGCTGCCGAATTTGCCCATTCCGCCTGAGGCCACGGCGGTATTGCACAAAAAATCAATAGTAGACAAGATAGGATACTGGAAGAATATCAATGAAACGCATTCCTATCCGAGGGTCGACTTTTTCAGGCAAGCGCAGTTCGCAGGTTTAAAGTTTGAAATGGTTCCATCCCTTACTGGTCTTAAATTCCTTTGGGCTGAGAAGAACTATCACGATGTAGGCCCCCATCCCGTTTACATGGAGCGTCTGAAAAAAGAAAAGGATTACGCGGTGAAGGAACTCTCGGCGATGCTTATTCGGTCGGAATACATGACCTATTCATTGCCGAAAGGAAAGCGGTTATCCTACATGCTGTGGAATCCTCTGCGGACCCTGCTGCTTCAGTGGAAGATTGACCCTGCTTCCCTCCGTTTCTGGCGCAGGAAGGGAACACAGATCAGAATATGGAGAAAACGTCATGGCCTGAAGGCAAACATAGAAGAGAATCCGATTGCCGAAAGGATCCGGGTGAATGAATCCGCAACAATATGAAATTAGTTTCAAGTCAGTTTTTGTTTAACGCTAGGAGAGGTACCCCGTAAGGTGCCTCTTTCGTTTATAAGCAGGTTCACAACTCATTAAACGTACCCCCCTCGTTAATATCCCCCGTATCGAACCCTTTCTTAAACCAGTACATCCGTTGTTCGGACGTACCATGCGTAAAGGCGTCGGGCACAACGCGGCCCTGTGATTGTTTTTGTAACCGGTCATCTCCTATGGCGTTGGCAGCCCGAAGCGCTTCTTCAATATCACCGGGTTCGAGGATCTGTTTCATTTGCTGCGCGTGGTGAGCCCACACTCCAGCGAAAAAGTCGGCCTGCAGCTCCAGTGCTACGCTGAGTTTATTGCCTTCCACTTCACTCATTCGCTGGCGCGCTTCGTGTACTTTACTGGAAGTTCCCAGGAGATTCTGTACATGGTGGCCAACCTCATGGGCCACTACATATGCCAGGGCAAAATCACCAGCCGCACCAAATCTTTGGGCAAGGTCATCGGCAAAGCTCAGATCTATATAAACGGAGTTGTCAAGTGGGCAATAAAACGGACCTGTCGCCGCGGTGGCAAATCCACATCCCGACTGATCGGATTGGGAGAACAAAACCAGCATGGGTTCTTCATAGTCGGCATCGAATGCGTCCTGGAACAGGGCATTCCAGACGTCTTCGGTATCCTTTAGTACGACGCCCACAAACGCTGCGCGCTCGTTCTCGGCTTCTGTGGGCGTGTAGCTACCCTGCGTCCCTAAATCGATCGTTTCAAGAGGATTGTTGCCCCCTAATAACAGCGAGAGGATCAAGACTATGATGCCCCCGATCCCACCGCCTACAGCCAACTTTCCTCCCATACCTCTGCGGTCGGAAACATTACCACTTCCTGCTCTTCCACGCCAGCGCATATTTGTTCTTTTTTAAGCTTTCGTGAATTTAATAAATTATGATGCCATATCATTCACCGGATAATTCCCTCCTATTAGCAATCCCTACATGGCCGCAGGGTTAGTTGTGGAATGTCTTCCCTTTCAGCGCAGCGGAAATCTGCCGCTGCGGCAGGATTTCGCAGGCACATCATTTTTAACTCATGTGGTTCCATCAATGGCCTGAGTTTTAGGCGGTTGATAATCAATCGATAGATCAGTTGGTATTAGAATGATTCTTTAACCTTAACACGGGAACGCATGAAGAAGATTTTTCTGCTTTTTGGCATTGTGCTGATGTTGGTGGTGTTGCTGGGTGCTGATATCAGCCGGAAGAAAGAGGCAACCCTGATGAGTGTGGTCGGGAAGATGCCATGTTATGGATACACCATCGTCGAATTTGGAAAAGGTATCGACTGCAATGGCGACACTGTCAAACTCGTAAAAGTGAAAGGCGGAGGCCAGGCGCTCGCGCCCATTCAGCCGTAACGTTCATTTCCCGTCCTATGGATTTTTACCCGCGAGCTGTTTACGTTTTTGCCTTACCCGGAAGGACGCTTTGCAGCAAGAGTGAGAGGATGACCACAACTGAACAACCGATGATGTTATAAAGCAAAAAAGCGATATCTGTAAACTGGTAACAGTACAGTACAATTGCTTCAGCAATAATGGCGGCCCAGAATACCGCCGTTCCGCCCACCCGCCGTACATAAAATGCCGTCAAAAAAATCCCGAGTATGGTTCCGTAAAACAACGAGCCGACAATATTTACAAACTGAATGAGATTTTCCGCAAAGCTTGCCAGCATGGCGAAAACCATGGCCAGCATTGCCCACATGACGGTGAACAACCTTGAAGCCAGCAGATAATGCGCGTTCGATGCCTGGGGTTTAAAAGAACGTTTGTAGATATCCACAGACGTGGTGGAAGCAAGGGCATTCAGTTCACCTGCCATGGACGACATTGCCGCACTAAACATCACGGCCAACAGTAGGCCGATTATGCCATTCGGAAGATTGGACAGGACAAAATTTAAAAAAATATAATCGCGATCCTGCGTTTTTGCATTGGGTATCGCTTTCGCGATAGTAGCCCGAACGTTGTCGCGCAACTGACCTTCCTGTAGCTGATATTCTTTGATCATGTCGCCGGCGAAAGTGATAGAGGCGGTATCATCGCGGTGTATGGCATCGACAAGCTCATCCACTGCACCTCGTTTTTTTGAATATACTTCTGTGAATTGCGTTTCGAAATAACGGAGAGAATCAGCATGCGCCGTTCGCATTGCACGCTCCTTCAATACCTGATTGTGGAAGACGGGCGGCTGGATAAAAAGATAAAATACGTACACCAGTACACCGATAAACAGTATGATGAATTGCATGGGAATTTTCAGCAAGCCGTTAAACATCAGACTCAGTCTACTTTCAGTGACGGAACTTCCGCCGAGGTAGCGACCCACCTGTGACTGATCCGTTCCAAAATAGGACAACGATAAAAAAGTTCCTGCAATAAGCCCCGACCAGATATTGTAGCGATCGTTGATATTGAATTCCAGGTTCACGAGATTGAGCTTGCCCATTTCGCCGGCAATCGTCACGGTGTCCGTAAAAGATACCTCTTCCGGCAGAAGGGAAAATGCCAGAATGCCGGCCATTATCATTCCGCTCATGATCACCGCCATCTGCTGTCGTTGGGTAATGCTGACGGCTTTTGTTCCGCCCGATACCACGTAGACGATCACCAGTGTGCCTATAAACAAGGTGGTGATCACTACCGGCAACTCAAGAATGGTAGAGAGTACCAAGGCTGGTGCAAACAGGGTGATGCCTGCTGATAAACCTCTCCCGATCAAAAACAGAATGGCGGCGAGTGCTCGCGTCTTCAGATCAAAACGGCTTTCAAGATACTCGTATGCCGTATAAACTTTTAAACGGTAGTAGATGGGCACCATCGAAACCGAAATAATAACCATCGCCACGGGTAAACCGAAATAGACCTGCAGGAAACGCATGCCATCGTCTACGGCCTGCCCGGGGGTTGAAATGAAGGTAATGGCGCTTGCCTGCGTCGCCATAATGGAAATACCCATCATCCACCACTTCAGCGTATTATCACCCTTAAGAAACCCTTCCATGGTAGATGTTCTCCGGGTTTTCAGCGTTCCGTAGACAACTATGAAAAGAATGGTGAGGAGAAGTACTACCCAATCGATGGTCTTCATGAAAAGGCCAGGGTTAATACACGATAAATGATTATTTGAACGGCAAGCACCGCGAGTATCAGCACGTACCAGCCTGTCCAGGAATTAAAAAGAGGTGGCTTTTCGGGATCACTCATGTTCAGGATGTTTCAGGATGAACCTTATTTGCTTCTGTTCTTACTCTTTTCCGTAACGGTAGCTGTTTTTTTCCCAAGCGAAACCAGGTTTGCAAAAAGCTTGTAGGCCCCGGGAACACCTTCGGGCAACTCCCGGAAAAAGGACAAACCGGTATACACATAATATCCTTTGCCATAGGAGGCAACGAGAAGACTACTGTTTTTGGGAGCCTCGCCCTTGTCGTTCATGGATAAGATCGCCTCGTACCTTTCGTCCCATTTTGAGGGGAAATACAGGCCTCGTTCCTGTACCCAGCCCTGAAAGTCAACTCCTGTAATTTTGTTCGGGGTGTTCAGTACGGGATGCCCGGGTTTCAGCAAGCTTACTTCCGATGTTTCATCCGTCACTCGCTCCCGTCCGATGGTCAGCGGATAAGGAGAGAAATGCTCTGTCTCCAGCCGCGAACTGGTATTGTATTGCACCACCACCGTACCACCTTCTTTAACATAATCGAGTACGGCAGGCATGAAAAATTTTGCTCGGTCATTGGTATTCAGTGCGCGCACCCCGAGCACCACCGCATCCACTCGTTTCAGATTTTCAGCTGTGACCTCATCATTATTCATTTCCCACACTTCGTAACCCATATTTCGCAAAGCAGATGGGATTTCATCACCGGCACCACGGATGTAGCCTATGAGGTCACCTTCTTTTTTCAGATCGATGCGAACGGCTTTCGCCTCCGCGGGGGGGAGCAGGGTTTGTATGGGAAAATGTTCATAAGAGATCAATTGCAACGACTTGTCGTACTCTCTTCCGTTCACTGTAGCGATTGCTTTTATGTTTCCGTAATGCTCGTGTGCTGGCGGATATACCGTGATGGTGGCGGCCCGCTCCGCCCCTCTCCCATTTAATTCGAATGACAGTGACGAAGGTTCAGCGCGCCAGGCTTGGGGAACATTCAGTTTCAACGTTCCTGAAAGTTTCTCATCTCTTGAAGACTTTACCAGTAATGTAACCTGTTTCGGCGAGGGAGTGCCAAAGACCAACACGTTTTCAGACAGGTTGATGGATACGGGGGGAACAATTTCAAAAGGCCTCCAGAGTTCGCCTTTCACAGGGTCCACCCATTTATAGATCAGCGGCCGGTCTACCGTAAGCGTGCGGGCTCCTATGCGCAATAAGAAAGAAAAGTTGACTGCCGGGCTGTTCTGCGGCATTCCAATCTTGCTTTCATCCTTCACCGTATAGAGGCCCAGGCTGTGCGGATATTTCAGCCAGTATGGATCGGAAAATTCCTCGTCGGCTTCCACCGGAGCCGATAGATTGATTACGATGTTCTTATTCCTTTCAAGTGTCCCTGAGAATGCGGAATCCCATTTAATACCGGAAGCCTTAATATTCTCGAGTTGAAGCGCCGCTGATGAGCGATTCACTATTTCAATGGATGTCGTTACTTTTTCGCCCGGAGAAGATTGATAGTGCGCAGCGCGCACCTCGACAAAAAGGCCAAGACAATTTGAGAGGAGCTGTTCTGTTTCACGAAGCTTGCGCTCTTTCCAAACGCTTTTTTCGAGGCTCATGATGGCCTGTCTGATATCTAAAAGCAAGGGGACCAGTGCAGACGGGTTTTCCGGTTCAAACGCTGCAATTGCGCGCTTAACAAGGTGCTCGATTTTAGAACCGCCTGCAACACGGTTCCAGGTAGTATCGATGTCTTCAAAAATATTTTGTTCCACCGGCTCACCTTTCACATGTTCCAAAAACTCGGGTCTGTATCCGCGCTCTCCGCTTCTACCCCAACCCTGGCTTTTGTGCTGGCTGCTGCTGAGCGCGGAAATTTCTGAATAAGATTTTCCGAGGAGCGCATTGTAGCCGCCGACGTCAAGCGTGATGACCCCCGATGTATTGGCATTTACAGACCTGTTCCACCATCGTCCGGTGTTAGTGTATAAACGTTTCACCTGCCATGTTCCGAATTCCTTCACCTGTTCGTTAAAAATGTCAGGCATTGCTGCCAGCTCGAAGGCTTCGCCGGCCACAACCGCGGAGGCGGTGTGGTGGCCATGTCCCGCACGCTCGTCCGGAGGAAAACGCGTTATGATAATGTCTGGTTGAAATTGTCTGATCACCCTGATGGCATCCGATAATACTGCCTCCCTGCCCCAGATGGAAAAAGCTTCATCTGCAGATTTTGAAAATCCAAAGTCGATGGCCCGTGTAAAGAACTGCCGGCCACCATCGATACTTCGCGCTGCAAGCAATTCGTGGGTACGGATCAAACCGAGTTCTTCCCGGATTTCCGGGCCAATAAGGTTTTGACCGCCATCGCCCCGCGTCAGGGAAAGATATGCCGTGGTAGCGAGCTTTTCGCTGGACAGGTAGGCAATGATGTTGGTGTTCTCATCGTCGGGGTGAGCGGCCATGTATAAAACGGATCCCAAAAAATTCAGTTTTTTTAACTTCAGCCTGATCTGGGCTGCATCCGGTTGCCTGTTCGGCTGGGCGGATGAAAGCAACGGCAGGAAGAATACCAGCAAAAAGAACAATCGCATTCCAGGAAATTTAAACACAAGTTTAAACTTTATCACCCGGTTTTGGATGGCCGTTCATAACTTTTTAACAATTGTTTAACAACCGCTCTGGTCAGAATTTGCCCCGCTTTTCCCCGTTTACAAAGAAAGATCCGTCTTCATCCACGTTGATGACAATGATCTCCACGGGTGTTTTATCCTGGGTGATAAAAGTGAGGGTATACCGATGTGCTGTTACCCGATCTTTCATATCGTCTGTAAAACCGAGGTCCAATCCAACAGGGGAATTCAAATCTACTTTTCTACTAATAGCCCTTGCATTGAGATTGTTGATGATACGAACACGCATCTTTTCCGACGGAAGCTTCAATAATTTGATATCCAACACCAAATACGGAAGCACACCGGGATTGCGTTCGTAATCTTTTCCCAGGTGAACCGTGTTGTGATCGGGCAAAGGGCGTTGCTTGAACTGATAATCCAGCTTTATCTCAAATTCGTCTTTTGATTTGAAAGGAAGCTCCTGTAAAAATAAAAAAGCCAGTATGAAGATGAAACCATGCATAAGTGTATCCCGTCTTGTAAGTTAACAAAAAGCGTGGTGATTTCAAAGCAGATGCTTCACCCGTTCAAAGGAGATCTGAACCACCGAGCCATGCTGGACTCCGTCGGGGAAATGAACCGAATCGGAGATATCCTCCCATGCTTTGAGGTCGGAAGAACGCAATCCACCTATCAGGTTAAGTTTGTACTTGTCAAAGTACACTATCCATTTCCCTCTAATTTTGATCGCCGTCGGCCCTTCCGCCCAGTACGACCCGGTAATGGGCGGGCTTACCCGTTCAAATCCTCCGAACAGTTGCCGGCTGATAGCAAAGCGAATATTTTTCTGACAGGGGTTGAGCGTTTCATCTTTCATAAACATGATATACCGGTCGTCATCCTTCACCAGGGTAGCATCGATGACATTGAAGCCTGCATCAAAGAACAGTCTTGTTTCGCTGAAAGTTTTAAAATCCCCAGTCGTTACAAAATACATCCGGTGATTGAGCCCACCCTCACCCGTGTGATCCGTATCTGGAAAACGTCCTGGTATTGAACTAGCCCAAAAAATTAAATACCGGTTTTCTTCTTCATCGAAAAAGATCTCCGGCGCCCAGCAATTGCGCACGGTGGGTTCATGCGCCATGACAGGTAGAAACTGCTGCGTCGACCAGTGAATAAGGTCGGGAGACGATGCATATCCGATTCCATTGCCATGCCATTCTGCCGTCCAGACCAGATGGAACAATCCATCCTTTCCGGAACAGAGGAAAGGATCACGCATGATCTTCTCCTTTCCGACTTCGGGTGTTAAATATGGTTGATCGCCATTCAACGCCTTCCAGTGAAATCCATCGCTGCTCCACGCGAGGTGCAATCCATCGCCATGACCCTTGAAGTAGGAGAAGATAAAAAACGAACGTTGATCATCATTCATAGTGCAACATCAAATTAGCGTATTCTGTTAAACGTTTGCAAACTTCATCGAACCCGTCCTGATTCTCCTCTAAAAAGAAAGATACAATACCACGGTTACCTTGATAAGTCCATTCGTATGAGTGAATGGAAAATTATTGCGCCGGGTGACAAAGATATGATAAGATAAACCGGCTCAGAACAACGTTTGCACTACTGTTTCCCTAAAAAAATTGTCTGTGAAGTGTTGTAATACCAGATGGAATTCTGGTAAGTAAAATGAAACATTGCCATCTTTGTTGCGTTATAAAGGCATGGTGAAGAAACGGTTTTTTCTCTATCTGCAGGCAACCAATGAAGCATTGGTAAATGCCAGACTGGCAGTAACAAAATTTGGCCGCAGCCGCCAAAATTGAAATTAAAAACCTTCGCCTTTAAAAACTTGAGTGAATTATGGGTTGGATGACCGTATATATTACAGGAAAAAGTGATTTCAGGGAAGAGGTTCTTAAGAAATTAGAATCATCGGATGTCGATTTTATGCCGGGCTCTACCGGCGCATCTTCTGATATGGATACGCATGACCTCTTCTGGCTCGACGAAAAGGTGGATCTGCGTACTGTTAAAGGGGCCATTGGGGGAAAACTGATCTGGAAGTACCGTTTAAACTTTTTCACCAGCCTGGAAGCTTTCATCGAATCTCAGAAAAACAAGAAGAAAGAGCACGAAGTCACGGCCGAAGAGGACGAGCTTTTGTTTAGAATACAAACTGCAGAACATCCCTGAATCCCCTGAAGGGGACTTGTGAAGTTTGCTGCGCAAATTTGAGTGTACCCCGAAAGAGACTAAAAGACTGCGGAGCAGACTTAGCCCCCCATTCAGGGGAGGTCGGAGGGCCCAACACCGCGAAATTTCTTCGCTTTCGTTTTCTTCTTTTTACTTCCAAAGATCTGCTGAAAGATATTCAGGTCTGATTTGTAGGTCTTACAGTCGAGCTCAGCAAGCAATTTCGGAGACAGGGCAGAAAATCTTGCACGCGAAATATCCTTTAATGTTTTGTCCTGATTGACCTGCTGGAGAAACATCGCAGTGATGGGGAGTGCAGTTGCCGACCCCTGGCCCAGGGTTGTACTTTTAAAATGCAGTTTGGGATCATCCGCCCCTACCCAACTTCCAATCACCAGTTTCGGTGTGATGGCCATGAACCATCCATCGACATTTAATTGTGTTGTTCCCGTCTTTCCTGCGACATCCTCGCTTGCAG
>JBBEBN010000243.1:0-25873 GCA_040882305.1 Cyclobacteriaceae bacterium | reverse complement strand
GGATATTACTTCATTGCAGGAAGTTGTGGTCGTCGGATATGGAACGCAGGAAAAGGTAAATGTAACAGGCGCCGTAGGTACGGTGAAAGCAGCCGATCTTGTAAAGGTACCGTCTCCCAACGTTTCTGAGGTGATGATCGGAAAGGTACCAGGATTGTTTTCCATGCAGAGCCAGGGCGTTCCGGGCGCCGACTATGCGAATCTGAGCATCCGTGGTTTTGGTGAACCGCTTGTACTGGTCGATGGAGTGCAAACGTCGTGGACCAGAATTGACCCGAATGATATTGAATCCATCAGCGTGCTGAAAGACGCGTCTGCCGCAATTTACGGCGCGCGGGCGGGCAATGGGGTGATTCTCATCACCACAAAAAGAGGAACATCTGCCGAGCCTGTCATCTCTTATACAGGAAATTACACTTTACAACAGCCCACAACCGTTCCTGAATTTGTTTCGTCAGGTCAATACGCGGAGATGCTGCATGAAGGGGAATTAAACTCCGCTTTGCCCTTTACATACACGGAAGAAGAAATTCAAAAATTCAAGGATGGCACCGATCCGGATTATGTAAATGCCAACTGGTATAAAGCAGCGTTCAAAAATTGGGCGCCTATGCAAACGCATAACCTATCCGTGAAGGGTGGCAGCGTCAAAGTAAAATACTTTATGTCTGCCGGCTACCTTGATCAGTCCAGTATTTACAAGTCGGACGATCTCACCTTCAGGCGATACAATGCCCGTTCAAATGTTGATGTACAGATCACTGACCGGCTTTCAGCCTCTGTTGATCTATCCTATCGGAACGAGACGCGCCTTGCGCCACAGACTTCCCTGAGAGATATCTGGATCAATCTTAAAACCGCTTTGCCGATGTGGTCCCCGACATTACCTGATCCCAGCAAGGGCGGAGCATATTCAGGTTTCCTCGAGCGAAGTCCCGTGGCCCAGACACACCGTGATATGACCGGATTCGATGATGACGTGCAGCAGTATTTCATGGGCAGGTTCAATTTAAAATATGATGTCCCTGGCATCGAAGGGATGAACGTGAATGCCGCCTTGAACTACACGGTCAATAATACTTTCACCAAGACTCAAGACAGGCCCTTCGATGTCTTGAGCTACGATTACAGCGCAGACGAGTACACGCAATGGGGCACAAACGGCGCCAATTCCCTGAAGGAGACCATGTCTCAATACACACAGTTGTATCCCATGATTTCCCTGAACTACGACAGGTCTTTTGGAAACCATTCGGTGCAGGGTTTATTGCTAAGTGAGTGGATATCCACCGACTACAACTTTTTATCTGCGGGACGCGTCGACCTTTTGTCTGTTGAAGTTCCCTACCTTTTTGCCGGATCACCTGATAACCTCACCAACAACGGAGGGGCTATAAAAACAGGACGCGCCAGTTATGTTGGCCGTATTAATTATGGTTTTAAGAATCGGTATCTGCTGGAAGGAACCTTCCGCTATGATGCCAGTCACAAGTTCTCGCCCGATTCACGCTGGGGGTTCTTTCCCAGCGTTTCTGCCGGATGGCGTATTGCCGAGGAATCTTTTATCAAAGACAACGTCACATGGATTGATGATCTGAAGATCAGAGCGTCATACAGCATGTCGGGTAATGATAATGTAGAAGCTTTCAAGTATCTGACGGGTTATGAAATATTGGGCGCGACCAGCAGTGTATATGTGTTCGGGTCGGATGTTTACCGGTTAATCCGCAACACGGGCCTTGCGAATCCCGATATCACCTGGCTGGATATGACAACGTATAATGTTGGCCTCGATGCAACTTTCCTCAATGGATTGATCGGCATTGAATTTGACCTTTTCCAGAGAGTAACGGATAATATTTTTGGCAAGCCGCAGAATGCGTACCCATCGACTTTCGGTGCGATACTCCCTGAATTAAATATCAATACAACGGAAGACAGGGGCTTTGAATTGACCCTGAGTCACCGCAAAAATATCGGCCAAAACCTCAATTATAGTGTTGCGTTCATGGGAAGTCTGGCCCGTGAGAAATATAAATCCTGGTCAGAGAGCGCTTATGATGATGCGGATGAGATCAGGATCTACCAACGGACGGGCAAATATTCCAACCGTTGGATTGGATACCTGTCAGATGGAATATTTATGGACCAGAGTGAAATCGATAGTCACCCTGTAAATCAGGACCAGGCTGATAACTCCACGCTTCGTCCTGGTGACATCAAATATATAGACTTGAATTCCGACGGTCTCATTGACTGGCGCGATCAGGATGAAATCGGATACGGCGAGTTCCCTGACGTGAGTTATGGCGTAAACCTGCAGGTGCAGTACAAAGGCTTTAGCCTTACCGCCTTATTCCAGGGCGCATCGATGTTCAATTCAATGATCTCTGACGCACTGAGAGGGCCCCTGCAGAACCTCGGTAATCCTTTTCAGTTTCAATATAAGTACCGCTGGCAGCCGGATCCCAATAATCCGGACGTTAACATTAATTCGCTTGCCCGATTGCCGGCGGTCCTCGGAGACGGTGTTGGCACTAACACCAATAACAACAAAGCATCTGATTTTTGGTTACAGGATGCCACCTACCTGCGGTTAAAGAATGTCAACCTGACGTATGCCGTTCCCAGCGCTTTGACGGATCGCATCGGCATGAAGGCGGTCAATGTATATATCGCCGGAAGTAATCTTCTGACCTGGAGTAAGCTGGGTATCTATAAATCCTCCGTAGATCCGGAGATGACGGGATATGAAAAGTTTTATCCGCCTGTGAAAACCGTTGCATTGGGACTCTATATCACCTTATAAATTCTTTGTCATGAACCTGAACAAAATAAAATACCTGTTGATATTTTCACTCCTGAGTTTTCCGGGATGTGATGATGTTTTGGATCTTGAACCATTGGATATTATTTCCGATGCCGTTGTGTGGGAAGACCCGCAGCTTATCGATTCGTACCTCGCGGATCTTTATTACAGAACCGATTTTATGGAACTGCGCGGCAACACCGGCGAGCAAACCTCGCTAGCGATGATCGCGTCCATGGGTGGAGAAGGAAGGTCTTTTGGCGCCCACCATCAATCGTATATCGCATCAACCAACGTGCTGACGTCTGCAGGGGTAGTGGACGAACTGGACTATTGGAAATATAACAATATCCGGGACTGCAACTACTTTATTCAGAAGCTTACAGACGCACCGCTGGATGAAAGTGTTATCACGCAAAAGACTGCAGAAGCGAGATTCCTCCGCGCCTATACGTATTTCCAAATGGTCATCCGCTTTGGCGGCGTTCCCATTATCACGGAACCACAGGATCCGGATGCGCCGGCTGATGAAATTTTTGTTTCGCGCGATTCGGAAAAAGAAGTCTATGATTTCATCATCGCCGAGATGGGAGATCTCGTTAGTATTCTTCCTCCCGCATACGGACCTGAAGACAAGGGAAGGCCGACGATGTGGGCAGCTTACGCCCTTCAAAGCCGCGCGGCATTATACGCCGCGAGCATTACAAAGTACGGTCAGGTGCAGTTGGACGGACTATTAGGATTTCCTTCCTCGGATGTCACCCATTACGCACAGATCAGTTATGATGCATCTCGGGCGATCATCAACAACGGGATCCATGCGCTGTATGAAGTGAATCCGGATCCGATGTATAACTATCAGAATCTCTTCCTGGATGAATCTGCCGCAAATACCGAAGTGATTATGGCTGAAGTTTATGATTACAGTAAGAACCGGGCGCATGCGTATACGTTGCGCGCCACGCCGCATGATTTTAATGGCACGTGGGGTTCTATGAATTATCACTATGACTTCCTGGAGCGTTTTGAGTTTGCAGACGGGACGCCGGGCAATTCCATTACAAGGGCACAGCTTACTGCGCAGGAATGGTCATCGGATGAACTTTTTGGAAGCCGCGATCCTCGCTTTAAGGCTTCAGTCTTTTATCCTGAAAGCCCCTGGCAGGGAGGAAAAGCTTTGTTTCATTCTGCGACTATCAGGAACGGGCAGACCCTGACCGAAGGTGTTTCAGAAGACGGATGGCCTTATAAAGCCTCTAACAGGAATACGATCAGGACCGGGTTTATGATCAGAAAAAGAACGAACGAAAATCTGAAGACCCAGCCAGTCACGAACGACGAGACTGATTACATCATCTTCAGGATCGGAGAAATTTACCTGAACCTGGCTGAAGCGGCATTCTATCTGGGTTACACAGACGAAGCGCTCACGGTGTTAAACCGGTTGAGGCAGAGAGCAGATATGCCTCCCAAGACGGCGATCACAGAAGACATTATTCAGAACGAAAGACTGGTCGAGCTGACGTGGGAGAATCACAGCTATTGGGACCTCAGGCGCTGGAGAATTGCTCAAGAAGTGTTGGATGGCGTTCGTTTGAAAGGACTGAAGTTTACATACAACTATGATACAAAAAAATATAAGATAGCGATCATTAATGCCGAGGGTGTGGAGAGAATATTTCAGGACAGAAATTACTACCTTCCCCTGGGCGTAAACCGAGTGGCTGAAAATTCAAAATTTGTTGAAAATCCGGGATATTGATCCTGGATTTTTTTACTGATTGCCATACGTCATGTTGAGAATGCATTTTACTTGGAGGGATGGTAAGTGTAAAGCTTACCGGGCTGCGGTTGCATTCTTTGTACTATGCGCAGCCCTGGCGACGGTCAACTGGGCATTTGCTCAGGGCCAGCCCGCCCCGATTGGAAATATTCAACAGGATGAGACGCTGCCCAACATCGTTTTGATCGTTGCCGATGATTTTGGGTACGGGGATTTGAGTTGTTATGGTGCTTCGAAGATTATTACCCCTCATGTTGACGGCCTTGCATCAAACGGCATCCGGTTTGCTAATGCCTATGTAGGCTCTTCTTTATGTTCTCCTTCTCGCTACAGTATTCTTACCGGACGTTATTCCTGGCGTACACAACTTAAGAAAGGCGTATTGACACCCTTTGCGCCTCCGCTCATCGAAGAAAACCGCACCACGCTGGCGGCCATCCTGAAACGAAAAGGATATTTCAATGCGTGCGTAGGCAAATGGCACCTGGGATTTAACTGGCCTTTGAAAAATAACGCGCCGCCTGACGCGGTGGAAACGGTTTTTAACTCATGGGGAACAGATCCACAAGACTACATAGATTTCTCTAAACCGGTAAGAGGAGGCCCCCTGGAAAAAGGGTTTGACTATTTCTTCGGAATCTCCGGCTCAAATAACATGGTGCCCTTTGTCTTTTTGGAAAATAACAAAGTATTGGCCCCACCGTCGGTCCCGAATAATTTCGGACCGAAAACTTTAAGAGCACCGGACTGGGATCTGCGAGCGCTCGATCAGAAACTAACCGATAAGGCAGTTGAAGTCATTGACCGTCATTTTGTGAAAGACGAAAGTCCATTGTTTCTCTATTTTCCTACCAGTGCCATACACGCTCCCTGTTTGCCCATGGCTACCAGCGGCTCCAGCCAGGCGGGCGTCCGGGGTGATAAGGTCGTTGAGTTCGATCAGATGGTGGGCGAAGTGGTGAAGGCGCTGGCGCGGAACGGTGTTCTTGAAAACACTATGATCATCATCACTTCCGACAATGGACCGCAGCCGGGTGACCCATATTCGCTGGTACAACGATTAAAAACCAAAAGCTTGGGCAGCGAATATGATTATTATCAACCGTATTTCTCAGAATACGAGGCCGCCTTTCCTGGCATCAGCGGCCAGGAAAACGGATGGCTAACCTACCACCACAGTCCGACGGCTGGCCTATTGGGATTTAAATCCGATGCATGGGATGGCGGGCTCCGTGTTCCATTAATAGTCCATTGGCCCGCCAGGATCAAACAAGCATCCGTAAATGCGAATATGATCTCTACGGTCGATCTGTTTGCAACAATGGCCGAGGTTACCGGTGCAACGTTGAATGGAAATGAAGGAGAAGACAGTTATAGCTTTCTCCCCTGCCTGTTAGACCGGAATGCACATCAGGTCAGGAAATCTTTGACGATGGTGGCCGGCAGGTCTGGCGCACTGATCATCAGAAAAGGAGATTGGAAATATATAGAGGCCGCACTTCCTGAAAACAGTACTTCGCCGTCGGCATATCCGCCTCCACCGAATGAATACCCTGGCGTTCCGGGTGCATTTGAAGAACAACTGTACAATTTAAAGCGAGATGCATTTGAGAGAAGAAATTTGGCGAACGAATTCCCGGAGAAAGTCGGCGAACTGAAAGTGGCCATCGAACACGTGAAAGCAAATGTAAAAGGTGAAGGTAAATAGACAATCGTATGATACATCAAAAGCATTCTTCCGGACGTAGAGGACGGGCCGCGACCATGAAGATATTTTCACTCCTCGTGCTGACGGGTTTATGTTCCTTTTCAAATGTTATCACACCGCTGCGGCACCAGAAAGAGTATATCATTTTACCCAGGGAAGTAGTGGTTGACAAGATCAGGGGTGGATTACTCGGCCAGATGCTCGGCAACCTGAATGGTCTACCTCATGAAATGAAGTATATTGACGAACCTGGCAATGTCAGGAACTATGTTCCTTCTTTACCAGACGGGGCGTGGTCTGATGACGACACTGATTTTGAATGGGTATATGTCGTGGAAATGCAAAAGAGTCGCACGCCGATGTTGTCGCACGATCAGATATATCAATTTTGGAAAGAGAGAATTAATAAACGCGTCTGGTGCTCAAACCTGTATGCCCGGACGTTGATGGACATCGGCATCAAGCCGCCTTATACAGGTAACGGCGTTTTTAACCCCTGGGCGAACTTCAATATATCTGGTCAGTTTTTATCCGAAACATTCGGACTTATGTCGCCAGCCATGCCGCAAACCGCGGCGCGTATCGGGCTGAATTATACAACGGTAGCCATAGACAATGAGCCCGCCCAATCCACGCAACTGTTCACGGCCATGGTCTCGACGGCCTTCATGGAAAAAGATATCAATAAAATTCTCGATGCCGGCACGAAAGCGCTGGACCAGAAAAGTATTCTGTTGGAAATCATTCATGACATGAGAAGTTGGCACCGTGCGCACCCACATGACTGGCGTGAAACCCGCAGGCTCTTAAAAGAAAAGTATACCCGTGAAGGCGGTAATTTCAGGGACACGAATGGCCACGAACTCAATACGGGATCCATCATCGCTGCCCTGTTATATGGCAGTGGTAATTTTTCTGAATCGTTGAAGTATGCCTTCAACTTCGGCTGGGACGCTGACTGCAACGCGGCAACGGTGGGAACCATCGTTGGTGTTATCCACGGTTACAGGCAAATGATGAGCCATAATGATCCTTATGATCCGGATTGGAAAATTGTGGATCGCTACCGGAATGTAACAAGAGACAACATGCCGATGGACGAAACCATCACCAGCTTTGCCGATCGCGTGATCGAATTGTTTGAAATGATCAACCTGAAAAATGGCGGAGCGGAACTGGTTCAGAATAATACAGTAGTCTTCAAAATACCGGTTGAGAAACCTTTTCCGGTAAAAGCATTGGTTTCTTCGAATGAAAAGAACAGACTCTTAAAAGAGGAACTGGAACGTTCGTTCGTAAAGGACCTCTTATCCGGAACGAGGGAAAATATGGCACGCGCGGCGTACCTGGCGGTTTGCCTCGATAGTGACGCTGTTTATGCAAAAAAGTATCCGCGTGAATGGAAGGAGGCCTGTTATCATCTGAGTGGATACTGGAAGGTGATGAACAATATTTTTTCCAAACGGCACGACTTTGTTGAACTACAAAAAATTCAGAAAAAGTTTACGGCCGCCGGGTTTCGATCACCTGTATCCAATTATTCAAACCAGGAATTGTGGAATGACAAGGTGTTGTGGAAAGCTCCGGAAGAAATATATACATCAAAAAAATAACCAATGCGGCCTCTCGAATTCATACCCTGCTTGCTGTTCGTTCTTTTCACAAGCGCAGGGGCGCAGTCATTTCAAAAGCCAGTCATTCGTTCAATGGAAACTCCCAATGTGATCATTGTCTTGTCAGACGATCAGGGTTACGGAGACTTTTCCTGCCATGGCAATCCTGTCTTGAAAACACCTGCGCTTGACAGGCTGTATAATGAGAGCATCCGTTTCTCCAATTTCCATGTATCACCGCTCTGCACGCCTACGAGAGGCCAGTTGTTGACTGGGCTGGACGCCATGGACAACAGGGCGGCAACTGTATTAACGGGAAGAAATCTGCTGCGAAGGGATGTCACTACCATGCCGGAAATTTTCAGTAACAACGGCTACGCTACAGGTATTTTCGGAAAATGGCACCTGGGGGATAACTATCCTGACCGTCCGATGGACAAGGGATTTCAAAAATCTGTCTGGCATAAGGGGTGGGGCCTTCTGTCTGAGATGGAGTATGATAATGATTATTATGAAACCAGGTATCTCGACAGTCTGGAGACCAAAGTGTCAGGAGAGTATTGTACGAATCTTTGGTTTAACAAAGCGATGGAGTGGATGGACGAAATGGCGCGCGGCGATAAACCATTCTTTACTTACCTGGCGTTGAATGCGCCTCACGGACCTTTTTTCTCACCCGCGCAGGATTATTCTTTTTACGCCAATCAGAGTCAGGACAGCACCAGAGCCCTATTCCTTGGAATGATCCGCAACATTGACCGCAACATGGGCAGGCTGGATGCATGGCTGGAGAAAACAGGTTTGAAAAACAATACCGTGGTAATCTATATGACTGATAACGGCGGTACGGGAGGCGTGGAAGTTTACAATGCCGGCATGAGAGATAAGAAAGGAAGTAACTACGAAGGAGGTCATCGCGCGGCGTGCTTTATCAGATGGCCTGACGGCAACCTGGGAAATCAGCGGACGATTCCCTACGCTACGCAGGTACAGGATATCCTGCCGACCTTGATTGATCTTTTCGGATTGCAGGCGGAAACGAACTATGCTTTTGACGGGATGAGTTTGACACCCGCGCTTCGGTCAGAAAAAAAAATGGACAATCGCATGTTTGTGGTCCAACACGGCGGGCAGGTCCGGCCGGAAAAATATTTCAGCTGTGTGGTTTGGGATTCCTGGCGGCTGGTCGGTGAAAATGAGTTATATAATATTGACACCGATCCCGGACAAAAAAAGGATGTAAGCAAGGAATTTCCAAAGGTTGCCACAAGGATGAAGGAATTTTACGAGCGGTGGTGGGGTGAAATTGAGGCCGGAGTAGATCAATATGTTCCTCATATTATCGATAGTAAAAAACAAAATCCAGTGATCCTGAATTCAAGTAACTGGACGGAAGGCGCGATCAACTCACAATGGCGGATTGCGCGCGGTGATGGAGCGCCTAAGGGTGGTGTCTGTCACATTCGCGTGATCAATGGTGGAAAATACAGGGTTGAGTTGAGTCGCTGGCCATTCCACCTGCAGCGAAACATGGTGTTGGCAGGCCCTTCAACTGCGATCGGTGGTGCCGCCTTAAGAGTCGGAAATGGAATGCCAATTGAATACGGTTGTGTTTCAGTAAATCAAAAGGAACCCGTCGTCGCAAGAAAAATTTCCGCAGATGCATCTGCAATCGTTCATGAATTGGAGCTTCCTGCCGGGGACGCTACACTTCAAGCGTGGTTCAAGGATAAAGACAACAAAAATATCGTTGGAGCCTATTATGTGCGAATAGAAAAAATCGATCAGAAATAAATCAGGCCGATCGCCATTTTGCAAGTTTGCAATGCTTCGCGACACGTAATAGTGGCCGCTAGTTTTATTAAACGTTAATTCTCTTGACAGACTTTCTGTATTTTAGTTCCGGTTTAAGTAAGACCTGCTTCGTTTTGATTTCTTTATTCGTCAGCATAAAGAAAAGATACTTGACGGCTATTCTGCATATCTCGCGTGTGGGTTGCGTGATACAGGTGAGGGGAGTGGCGAGGTAGTCAAGGTAAGGGTGATCATCGAAAGTGACGATGGATATATCGTCCGGAATCCCCAGGTCTTCTTCTTTCAGCGCTTTCATGCATCCCATGGCGATGGTGTTGCTGAGCGTAAAGATGGCAGTAGGCCTTTGTTTTTTCTGCACCATCAGCCTGGTTTCTTTGTAGCCATTTTCAACGCTGAACTCATCGCCTGAGATATGATACTCTTTGATTCCGGACTCTATCATCGCATCCTGGTAACCCTGGATCCTGAGTTTGTTAGGGATGGAATGTTGTACGCCCTGGATACAGGCAATGCGCGTATGTCCGTTTTCGATGAGGTGTTTGGTAGCCATGAAAGCCCCTTCGTAATTATCCGTAGAGACGTATGGGATGTCCTGGTCTTCAAAATACCGGTCGATACAGATAACAGGCAACCCGTGGTCATGCAATTTTTTTATAGTCTTCCAATTTTGGCTGCAGGGTACGATCACAAGTCCTTCTATATTCCGCGACTGCATCTGCAGCAGCTCTTCATTTTCTATATCAGTATTTTCGTCACTATCACCGATGATGGTGATGTACCCTCTGTTCCGGATCTCCGCATTGATCTCGCTGGCGATCCCGGAGAAGAACGGGTTGCTGAGCGAGGGGATAATGAGCGCGATGGTGTTACTTTTTCCTGACTTAAGATTAACGGCGAACTGATTAGGGACGTAGTTTAGCCGGCGGGCGGTCTCCTTCACCTTCTGCTGCGACTTCTTACTGATTCTGAACTCATCGGCTTTCCCGTTGAGAACACGTGATACGGTACTAATGGACACGCCTGCGGTTTTTGCGATATCGACAATACTGACTTTTTGGTTGGCCATATTACAATGTGGCTGAACAAACGTTTATGCTTATTTATGCGCAAATATACTTTATTATCAGCGAATGCGCGGAGTGCGCACCTGTCCCTTTCGCCGAATTTGCGCAAACGATTGACGATCGTATTGGGTTTGTCAAGGCGTTCTGGACGCATGGATATGTTATTTATTTAATTGATATTCAGGATGATATGTCTGAAATCAATATTTATTGATATTGTTTAGCACAAACGTTTGTTCTAATGACCAACTTTTTCATATTATTGCACAGGATCAACAATGATATCTACGATGAGAGCAAAAATACATTCCGTGTGCCGGATCATTTTGATGGGAGCACTGATTTTTTTTGTGGACGGGAAGGTTTCCGCCCAGGAATCGGCCTCGCCCGTTTCCCCGCAAATGCAGTTCACAGATCCGTCGTCTGTCACCGTTAAAGGCATTCTTGGTAAGGCTATTTTCGCTAGCCGAAATGGCCGCCTGAGTGAGCTGCCCAACTGGAAAAAGGGTGAGCTAATCCAAATGTTCCGCCCCGATGTCCGTGAGAACCATCATAAGACGGATTGGTATGGAGAACATGCAGGAAAGTGGCTATATACAACCGCGATGGCCGTAAGGCAGTCAGGCGATGAAGACTTGAAAGAACAATTGCTGAAAACCGCAGATCAGCTGGTCAGTAACCAGGCGCCAGACGGATATCTCGGTGTGTATTCCCCTGCGATCCGTATTACCAATGGCGATGCGTTGCACAATCGCTCCTGGGATGTGTGGAACCTGACGCTCATGACACTTGGCCTGCTGGAAGTGCACGACTATTTCCCGAACGAAAAATATCTTACCGCGGCAAAAAACATCGGCGAACTCTTCCTCACGACGTTCGGCGAAGGAGGAAATGATATCACCCGATATGGAACCCGTTACGGTATTTCCGCTACAATCGCCCTGGACGCAGTGGTGGAATTATACAAGGAGACCCGAGACCAGCGATATCTGGATTTCGCAGAGCTGATTGTCAAAAGGATGGAAGCACGGGACAACGTGAAACTTGTACGCGTTTCTCTCAATGGCGGCGACATGGAAACCGTAGGCGACGGAAAAGCATACCAGTTGCTTTGGAACCTGACCGGCCTGGCCAAGCTTTATGAAGTTACAAGGAATGAAGACTACCTGAAGGCCATCCGCAACGCATGGCAGAACATTGCCGATCAACACCTCACGATCGCAGGAGGTCCCTGGGGCGGAGTGGGAAAACACTTGGAATGTTTCAACAAAAAGGATTTCTGGAACCCGTATGGTTTCATCGAAACGTGTAGTACCATGTCATGGATTCAATTAAACAAGGAATTACTCAGACTGACGGGAGAAGCAAGATTCGCACACGAATTAGAGAAGGCTGCTTACAACGCCTTGCTGGGTGCACAGTCTCCTAACGGTCGTGAATGGTGCTATCACTCCTTCAGCAACGGGCGCAGACACATCGCCCACTTTAATGACTGCTGTCCTTCGAGCGGAGCCATGGCACTGGAAGAACTTACCACCGTCATCTATTCCCGTAAGGAAAATGGCGTCGCTATCAACCTGTTTTCCGAAAGTGAAGGAGAGGTTACCTTACAAAACGCAAATAAGGTCAAAGTCGCGCAAAAAACCAGTTATCCTTTTGAAGGAAAGATCAGCGTCACCGTGGCGCCTGCCAAAAGAGCGCAGTTTCCGCTGTTTATCCGGATACCTGAATGGGCAAACACAGCGGACATCATGGTCAACGGGAAACCTGCCGGCATTGCCGATATCCGATCCGGCGAATATGTGAAAGTAGATCGTATGTGGAAACAAAACGACCACGTGCAAATTTCCTTTCCCATGCAGCTGCGTGTTAACAAAAAGATCGAAAGGGTGGGTACACCGCAAGGTGGGCCCGATATGTATAACGTCACGTGGTTTGCCCTAACGCGGGGACCCCTCGTCTATGCGTCCAGTGGATTGATCGGAGGAAAAGACCGCGAGCGGGCGCTCGGATTGCCCGCGGATAACATGGAAAAACTTTTTTCCGAAACCACCACACCGAACGGCTCCAAGGGACCTGCCTATGAACTAAAAACCGCCCAGGGTGAAAAACTTTTGTTCCTTCCCTACTATGAGGCGGATCAAAGGAATTCGGGTACATGGAGATTAACGTGGATTCAAAACGGAATTGACCAGCAATCCGCGCATTGAATCCGACCGATCTATTCGATGACAAATCCTAAAATATAAACAGTATACTCATGATGAAGAAATTTTTGATACTGGGAGTCGCGTTGCTCGTAACCGCTGGAGCTTCTTATGGCCAGTCGAAGATCAAGAAAACGAAAGCCCCTAATGTAATTCTGTTTCTCGTGGACGACCTGGGATGGAAAGATGTTGGCTGTTACGGCAGCGAGTTTTACGAGACACCCAATATTGACAAGCTGGCAAAGGAGGGCGTAAAGTTCACAAATGCTTACGCGGCTTGTCATGTTTGTTCACCCACGCGTGCCAGCATCCTCTCTGGAAAATATCCTGCGCGAATCAATCTCACTGACTGGTTACCCGGCCGCAATGATTTTGCCTATCAGAAATTTCAGAACGTGGAGGTCAATCAGCAGATAGCTTCTGACGAGACCACGCTGGCGGAGGCCTTGAAATCACAAGGCTACAGCACGGCCATCGTAGGCAAATGGCACCTCGGGGAAGCACCGTCTGATCCAACCAAACACGGATTCGATATGCATATACCCGCGGCATGGAGCAAAGGCTGGCCGCTGTCTTATGACGCTCCCTTCAGGCTTCCGAATTATGATGGCAATCCCGGAGAATATCTAACCGACAGACTCACCACAGACGCGCTCAAATACATTGAAGACAACCGCAGCAAGCCGTTCTTTCTTTACTTCTCGCATTTCGCTGTCCACGATCCCATTGAAGGACGAAAGGACCTTGTTGAGAAATATAAAAAGAAGCTCGCCTCGATGCCTGAGGATAAAAGACCTCCCTACATACTCGAAGGTAATCCCGATTCCGATCCGCTCAACATTCAGGAGCGGGTCTCTCTCTTGAAGGAGCCTGGCTATGAGGGATTCAGCCAGTTGGCGAGAGGAACGGTGAAGATCAAACAACGTCAGGACAATGTCGAGTTTGCAGGCATGGTGGAGTCTATGGATGAAAGCCTCGGCAGGGTGATGAATAAATTGAAAGAGCTCGGCATTGAAGAGAATACCGTTGTCATATTCTGTTCAGACAATGGTGGAATGTCTGCCGGGAACTTTGGGAGGCCCAGCAAGGTATTGGACCCTTCAAAACCCGACAAACATTTTTCAACTTCTAATTTACCTTTGCGCGCGGGCAAGGGTTGGTTGTACGAAGGAGGCATACGGGTTCCCACGATCGTAAAGTGGTCGGGCATAAAAAAGACCGGTTCCGAATCTGACACACCCATCATCAGCACTGATTTGTATCCTTCTATCCTTGACATGCTCGGTCTGCCACTATTACCAAAGCAGCACGCAGATGGAGTAAGTTTCGTTCCTCTTCTGCGAGGTAAGCGCTCATTGAACAGGGAGGCCATCTATTGGCACTTCCCCCACTATAGCAATCACGGCATGCAAAGCCCAGGTGGAGCGGTTCGCTATAAAAATTTCAAATTGCTCGAATATTACGATAATGGGACGACGCAACTATTCGATCTTGACAAGGACCTCGGCGAGTTGAACGATATTTCGAAAGAGAATCCCGATCGGGTGAGAGAGCTCACCCAGATGCTGCACGAGTGGAGAAAAAGTGTTAATGCCAGAATGATGCCTCTTAACCCGGAGTATGTGGCAGGGAAAGAACCCTGGAAGGGTTACAAATATGACATTCCACCTGGAGAGAAAAGCGGAAACCATTAGGTCAGTGGTGAGTGGTGAATTGTGAGTGGGTGCGTGCGGCTCGTTCGTTTGCTGCACTTCGGAGAATGCGTGAATTGTGAGTCGTGAATTGTGAATCGTGAGTAGTGAGTAGGAGTGCGCAGGGCTCAAGATCATCGCGCAACCTGATGGGCGCTGACTCACCACTCACAACTGACAAGAAGAACTTAACATTAAACAAATCATATGTTCATCGTCGAAGATTATTCGCTTGCCGTCATTTTTTGTATCATCACCATGCTTTGCTGGGGTTCATGGGGTAACACTCAAAAACTTGCAGCCAAAACCTGGCGGTACGAGTTGTTTTATTGGGATTATGTAATTGGGATACTTCTCCTGTCATTCATATTTGCGTTTACGCTGGGCAGCTTAGGTGAAAGTGGCCGCGGTTTTATCGAAGACCTTCGGCAGGCAGACACAAAAAATATTGGAAGCGCTTTTGTGGGTGGTGTTATCTTTAACGCGGCAAACATCCTGTTATCGACCGCCATTGCTATAGCGGGAATGTCCGTTGCCTTCCCGGTGGGTATCGGGATCGCACTAGTACTCGGCGTGATCGTGAACTATGCCGGTTCCCAAAAAGGGAATCCCATATTGCTTTTTACCGGTGTTGGATTGATCACGCTTGCTATCATTTTGAATGCGGTCGCCTATAAAAAAACGACTTCGGCCAATAATCAGAAAGTATCGACAAAAGGATTGCTCGTGTCTATCCTTGCCGGTGTGCTCATGTCATTCTTTTACAGGTTCGTCGCCGCTGCCATGGATCTGGAGAATTTCACCAATCCTGCTGAAGGCCTGATGACGCCCTACACCGCCGTAGTTATTTTTTCGCTCGGGGTCTTTATAAGCAATTTCATTTTCAATACCATACTGATGAGAAGGCCTATCAGTGGACAGCCAACAGGTTACAAGGAATATTTCAGTGGCAGCTTTGGAACCCATATGGTGGGGGTTCTCGGAGGGCTGATCTGGGGCGTTGGTAATTCGTTTAACCTCATCGCAGCCGGGAAGGCGGGGGCTGCGATTTCATACGGGTTAGGTCAGGGCGCGACCCTGGTGGCTGCCTTGTGGGGCGTATTTATCTGGAAGGAATTCAAAAATGCGGGCAAAGAGATTTCTGCACTTATAGGAATTATGCTCATACTATTCCTTGCCGGAATTATAGCTATTATATATGCTGGCCAATAAGGTCATACTACACTGACCCCCGTACGTTCCCCGGATCGCTCCGTACCTTTCCCTTCTTCCTCGGTGGTGTCAGCTTCTCAAAACGATGATGTTAGGCCAATCATAAGAACAGAAGCCAAAATTGGCGAACCTTTTATCATGTATTCTCCTTGACTTGAGGGTTTAACCATAGTTCAAAAAAATATAGCCATGGAATGAGTGGCCGATGATTGTATCTTATTAACAATGCACGGCTAACATCCTGAAATGATAGACTGGTTTGCATGGACAGACCATTGGGTATCCGTCGCAACAATTGGTGACGTCAGCTTTATTCACAATGAACAGTTTGTAATCAGAATGTCTGATCTCGCGACAAGATTTGCTTGGCATCAGGACGGCGAATATTCGGTTTTCAATTCAAGGTTACTTGTAACACTCATCCTATTTCTTAACGGCCTCCCAAAAACATCTGATTGAATTTCAAAAATATCGCCATCTCTGACTTCAACCTTATCCGAGTAGCTCAAGACAGATGCGCCGAAAAAGTGAACATGTGCATCGCCGGGCTGTTGGAAAAGTTCATATTTAAAATGATGGTATTCCAGATTGGCAAGGTTGTGAGTCATGTTGTCTTCTCCGGTCAGAAATTCTTTTTCCCATAGTAGCTTCCCATCTCTGAGGATCCGGCTCATTCCCCTGATATCGCGCGGTAGTTCGGCTAACAACAATTCAGGACCGTAGGAACAGGCGCGAAGTTTGGAATGTGCAAGATATAAATAATTTATACTCTCCATTTTATGATCGGAAAACTCATTTGCCAACGCAAACCCAATCCTTTTCGCGAGACCTTTTGAATCAATGATATATAAACCCACGATCTCAGCTTCTTCTCCGCCATCGTATGCAAATGATGGGGATGGCAATTCCCTTTCCGGATGAACGGTCATTAACCCATTGCCTTTGTAAAACCATTCCGGTTGTGATGCAGGGACACTGCCATTCATTTTCCCATTTTCAACACCCATTCGAAACATTTTTAACGAATCGCTAAGATCCATTTCTCCCGTACTTTGTATTTTCTTATGCATTTCATTTCTCGAGGCTGCGCTCCCCAGGTGAGTAAGTCCCGTTCCCGTGATCCAGAGGTGATAAGGGTCCGGATGATCCAGGGGTAAAAGAATCCTTTTTTCTTCAATTATTTCACTATAGTCTTCATATCGGCTTGAAGCCAGTTCATGGATATCTTCCTGAATATTTTTATCCACTTTTATGACGTCACGAAACAATTGGTAAGTGGATTCGATACGCTCCAAAATATTGATCCTCTCATTTTCAACTATACCAACCTTACGAAGGCCAGTTTTATTTATGAACTGTATGATTCTCATTTTTGCATTCTAAATTTATACCGGTTATTAGGTCGTTTCCGGAAATAATCAATGCGATTCTCTTTTTATTATGCTCGATGATTTCCCTATAAGAAAATCAAAGTCTGCACCTAAATGAGCCTGCTGAACATGATTTTGGTACAAATACCAGTACCCGCGATCCATATGCATGGGTAGGGGTATCCATTGAGATTTTCTTTCTTCAAGTTCTTCATCTGAAACAAGCAGTGAAAGTAGTCTATTCGGAACATCGAGCTCAATCCAATCTCCGTTTTTTACCAGACTGAGCGTGCCGCCGGCTGCAGCTTCGGGGGAAACGTGCAATACAACAGTCCCAAAAGCAGTTCCACTCATTCGGCCATCCGATATCCTGATCATATCGTTTACGCCCGCTTTTAACAATTTTGTAGGGAGGCCCATATTTCCTACTTCCGGCATACCCGGGTAACCCAGCGGTCCAACATTTTTTAAGACTAAGACATGATCTTTTGTTACTTCCAGGTCGGGATCATTGATCCTTGCTTTATAATCTTCGATATTCTCAAAGACCACCGCCTGACCCTTGTGTTTCAAGAGCCTGGGTGTGGCGGCGGATGGTTTTATCACCGCTCCGTTTTTACATATGTTACCTTTTAGTATCGCCAGGCCAACTTCTTCTTTAAAAGGTTTGTTAAAAGTGGATATTACTTTTGGATTATGACAACGCACGTCGCTGTAATTTTCTCCAACCGTTCTTCCGTTAACTGTTTTGCAATCTTTATGCAGTATGGGAAGTAATTCATGAATGACTGCAGGTAATCCGCCTGCGTAAAAAAAATCCTCCATATAATATTCCCCTGAAGGCTGAAGGTTTGCAATCATGGGTATGCCCTTCGAATGGATATCAAAGTCGTCAATGGTCAGCTTCACTCCGATTCGGCCGGCTATCGCTAACATATGGATAACGAAATTGGTCGAACCTCCGATTGACGTGTTCACTTTAATAGCATTTTCAAATGTTAATCTTGTTAAAATATCCGAAAGCTTTAAATTTTCTTTAACCATTTCTACGATACGCATACCCGAATTATGCGCTAAAACTTTACGCCTGGCATCTGCTGCGGGAATGGCCGCGTTACCGGGCAAGGCGAGTCCCAGCGATTCCGTCATACATGCCATCGTACTGGCTGTACCCATAACGGAGCAATGGCCGGTACTGCGGCAGGTGCAGGACTCTGCCTCTTCCATTAATTCGATACTGATCTCCCCTGTTTTGATTTTTTCGCTCATTCTCCATACGTCACTTATGCTGATGTGGTTTCCATGCAATCTTCCCGTGAGCATGGGCCCTCCTGAAACAACTATGGTAGGCAAATCCACGCTGCAAGCGCCCATCATTGTACTCGGAGTAGTCTTGTCACAACCCGCCAGGATGACAACTCCGTCAAGGGGATTTGCCCGGATCGTTTCCTCCGTATCCATACTGGCGAGGTTCCGGTACAACATGGCCGTAGGTTTCATCATGGACTCACCGAGTGACATCACAGGAAATTCAAGTGGAAAACCTCCCGATTCGATAACTCCTTCTCTAACCGATTGGGCCAACTCTCTGAAGTGCGCATTGCAGGGAGTGAGTTCTGACCATGTGTTGCAAATACCGATGACAGGTTTGCCTTTAAAATGATGTGCAGGTATCCCCTGGTTTTTCATCCATGCCCGGTAAATAAAACCGTCTTTTCCATTCTTTCCAAACCAGCCTTGACTGCGTAGTATGGGTTCGTCCGTCTCAATCATTACTTTTAAAAATTACTTTGTGGATCTTATGCTGTTATTTCAGTATCAAATACCTTTCTTCCCGTGGCTTCATTCAACAACCCACTGGGTATTGTTTTACGATTCCATCCGTCACGCAAATAATTTGGCGTAGTCAGACGGAGTGTGACCTGTGTGCTGCTTGAATTTATCATTGAAGTTTGAAAGGTTATTAAAACCGGATTCAAAACAAACTTCTGCTATCTTTCTCTGTTTGGAAACCTGCAGCAGCTTACAGGCATACCCAATCCTGATTTCATTTAAATAATTAGAGAAATGTTTCTGTGTGGTTTTCCTGAAATACCGGCAAAAGGATGATTTGTTCATTTCGACTTCCCTTGCAACATCTTCCAGACTGATGGATGATTGGAAATGATTCATAATAAAACTATCGACTTGTAACAACTTCGCATCCTTTGAGCGGTGAGAATTTCTATAGCCGGGTTTGGTAATAAATTCGAAATCTTTTTCCTCTGCCAGGATTCTCAGGAGATCGAGTAATTGCACAAACCTGTGAAGCCCTGGCGGCGTGTTGACAATTTTTTGCAGCAGCCCGGCGGCGAGTACTTTTGAATATCCCTTGAAAATTATTCCTCTTTGGGCCGACTCGATCAGTTCCTTTATTGCCGTCAATTCAATCGCATTATCCAGGGCATTGTGAAGAAAAGCTCTTTCAAAATGTATAATGATGGCTTCTGCGATCAAGCCTTTATTTTGAAAATACTCTGGATTATTTTGCCATTTGTGCGGAAGGTCCTCACCTAAAAGTATAAAATCCCCTGGAACGAATGGTTCAATGCTGTCGCCGATGAATCGAATTCCTTTTCCCTTAAGAATAAACACCAGTTCCAGTTCCTGATGGTGCTGCCAAAGTTTGAAGAAGTTTGGTGCCTTATTGTGTGCAACTGAAAATGATTGAGTGTGAATTGAATTGTTCCTTCTTATATAATGACTAATCATCGCTTTGTACATTATTCCGGTTCCCGGAAAAACGGCTCGGTTTTTCCAGCCAGAAGATAGTACCTTCTGGTTTTATTTCATTATAAAATGTGAAAAAGATTGCCTTTTGGAGATTCGCGAATTTTGAAATGCAAATAAAACATCATTCAGTGCAATTATATTGGTGGAAAAGGACTTTCAAAAAAAATACATTTGATGTATGCTTCCTGAATTGATCTGAATGTATGGAAATAAGATTTGATAATAAAGTGGCGCTCGTGACGGGAGCAAGTTCGGGAATAGGAAGCGCCACCGCTTTGGAATTGGCCAAGTCGGGCGCCCGAGTTGTTGTGCATTATAATAATAGGCAGGAGGAGGCGATGGACATGGTAAAAAAAATCCGGTCCATGGGCAATAAGGCGTTGGCTATCAAGGCGAATGTATCCTATAAAGAAGATGTGGAAGAATTAGTTGCCGAGACTTTGAAGGAATTTGGCACCATTGATATCCTGGTTAACAATGCCGGGGCAATTATTAAGAGGATGAATCTTGAACAAATGGAGGAAGCGCTTTGGGATGAAGTGATGGATGTAAATCTGAAGAGTATTTACCTGATGACACAAGCGGTAATACCCTCAATGAAGAAGAAGCACTATGGCAGGATTATCAACGTCACCTCAGTTGCCGCCAGAACGGGAGGAAGTATAGGAACGGGTCCTTATTCGTCAGCAAAGGGCGGCGCGTTAACACTCACGAAAAATATGGCAAAAGAATTAGCGCCTTATAATATCATTGTTAATGCTGTATCCCCGGGGATTATTGTTACTCCTTTTCATGAAGGAAATACACCACCGGACATCTTTGAGCGGTTCAAAGAAAATGTGATACTTAAAAGAGGGGGAACCGCCGAGGAGTGTGCATGGCTTATTTTGTTTCTAGCTTCAGATTACGTCACTTATATTGTTGGAGAAACCATTGAGATCAATGGTGGATTGCTTATGGACTGATTTATTTTCCTTAGGAGGAAAATCGAGCTTTCTCCTCCCTGGTATTTTCAGAAGACCTTAATGATTTATTTGACGGGATTTATACCAGCGTTGTGACTGAATCAAAAAAAGATATTTTAGAATGTTTCATGTTACCTGAACCCAAATCCGGAAATGTTATTCTCTTCCGGGTAAAAGTGAATGGAAACCTGATGAGTGTTCGATTGTTCGCCAACCACCTAACCACAAGCTTATGACATGTAAATGTTTACCAAGACAATTAATGAGGTGTTCATTATTGAGCGTTGTATTGCAGTGTCTGTTTTTCACGCCATTATTTGCCGGAAAGGCAGACACGCAGGACCGCACGGTTTCAGGTCGTGTTGCTTCCGTGGAAGATGAGAGCGGTATCCCTGGAGTAAATGTTATCATAAAAGGTACCGTCAACGGGACCGTAACAAATGAAACAGGTGAATATTCGCTCCAAATTCCGGGTGATGGTGCTGTGCTCGTTTTTAGTTATGTCGGGTATATAACCCAGGAAGTCGAAGTGGGAAACCGGTCTGCCATCGATATCAACCTGGATCCAAGCGTTCAGCAACTCGGTGAACTTGTGGTGGTAGGTTATTCAACCGTGGAAAAAGTAAGCCTCACCAGCGCGGTGTCGGCCATCCAGGGCGAAGACCTGATCAGAAGGACAACCAACAATATTCAACAGAATTTACAGGGACAATTACCCGGGTTGATGGTTGTAGACCGTGGTGCCGGGCCTGGCCGGGCTAATATGATTTTGCGTGTCAGGGGAACGACTACAATCGGTCAGAATGAACCGCTGGTCATTGTGGATGGTATAGAACAGAATCTCGCCGATATTAATCCGGAAGATATTGAATCGGTAACGGTTTTGAAAGATGCATCCTCGACAGCCATCTATGGGTCGCGAGCGGCCAACGGAGTTATACTGGTAACAACAAAACGACCTAAAGCCGGAAAGGTTTCAGGTTCGTGGCATGGGTATTACGGATTGCAAAATAGTAACAATCAGCCCGAGCACATGGAGATCGAAGATTTTATGCGGATGCAGAATATCGCGTGGACCAATTCCAGTGGTACTCCAAATTATAGTGATCAGACTATTCAGGAATGGGTAAACGCCACTGACCGTTTAAAATACCCACTGCCCAACACATGGTATGACGCGGTGTTAAGTACTGCGCCGCAGGTGAGTAATAATGTAACGATAGGCGGAGGAACGGGAGATTTTAAGTCCCGCCTTACCGGCAGGCATCTCTATCAGGATGGAATAATTCCGAACACCGAATCAAAATTATGGGAGGTTCGGTTGAACAATTCATTCAATCTTTCGAAAAAGATCACACTTGGGCTAAATCTCAATTATCGTCAGAAGGACTATATGACGCCTTTTAACGAAAATAGCGTGTGGCGTAATTTATTGCGTGCCCCCTTTGCAGTTCCCCGATATCCGGATGGTACTTATGGCGTCAGTTCTAGCGGTGATAGTCCACTGGTATACGCGGAACTGGAGGGCACAACCAATTTTTCCAATAACCTTGTTGTGATTGACATGTCCGGAAGTTGGGAAATCCTCAAAGGGCTGAAGTTCACTACCCAATATGCGATCTATAAAACACAGTTGAATTCAAAACGTTATCGAAAAACTTTTGAAATCAGGGACTATTTTGACCCCCAGATTGTTCGAAAACGTCAGACCCAGCGCACGCTGGATGAATCCAGAAATATGGATAGTGAATACACGATGAATAATCTGCTGAATTATAACACCGTTATTGGAAAACATGATCTTAATTTATTGTTAGGCTATTCGCAGACAAAACATTTGACCGATAATTTATCCGCACATCGCAGAAATTTTTACAACAATGACATTCAATCCCTTAGTGCAGGCGCTGATGACGCCACGAAGGATAATGACGGTATTGAATCGAATTGGGGTCTAAGGTCTTATTTCGGGCGATTCAATTATTCTTATCAGCAAAAATATCTCTTTGAGGCAAATGGCCGGATTGATGGATCCTCCAGATTTACGGAAGGAAACCGGTATAGTTTTTTCCCTTCATTTTCAGCAGGTTGGCGGATCTCTCAGGAAGATTTTTGGAGTGACCTGGCCCCATCTGTCAATGAATTAAAATTTAGAGGATCATGGGGTAAGACAGGTAACCAGGCAGTTGCGTTATACAGCTATTATCCCACGTATAATAATATGGTCTATGCCTTCGACAATAACGCAGTAACTGCGTATGGTCAAAACGTTATGGTTAACGAAGATCTGACATGGGAAACCACCCGGCAGATTGATATCGGGATGGACATAGGACTGCGGGATGACCGCTATTATTTAAATGTGGATTATTACAGGAAACGTACAGATGGGATTTTACTTACCTTACCTATACCGGGTTCAATTGGCTTGGATCCCGGTCCCCAAAACGCAGGCATTGTTGACAACAAAGGCTGGGAGTTTGTTTTGGGTACACGAAACACAATCGGCCAGGTTGGTATAAATGCCAGTATCAATTTCAATTACAATAAGAACAATGTGGTCGACCTCGCAGGCACAGGACCTTATATCAATTTTACTACATCGGGTGGGATCGAAGACCGAAGTATTACGCAGCTCGGACTACCACTATACACACTATGGGGATTCAAATCGGACGGACTATTTCAAACACAGGAAGAAGTTGATAATTACCCGACCAGGATTCCGGGAATCGCCCCCGGGGATATTAAATATCTCGACCTGAATGAGGATGGTGTGATCAATGCTGGCGACATGACAAACCTGGGTCAATCCATGCCCGAGATATACTTCGGAGGTAACTTTAATTTTACCTATAAGGGGTTTGCCCTTAATCTACTGTTTCAGGGCGTTTCAAGTGTCAAAACGCGTATCGGAGGACCGCTCAACCAAATGGGTGTGTGGGATGGCTTCGCCCATAAACTGTATACAAATAATTATTGGACACCCGAAAACCCCGGAGCCCGTTTTCCCCGTCCCCTTAAGTATGACACCAGAAATGACGAAATGGTTGACATGCTTTTGTACGACGGGACTTACCTTCGTCTGAAGAACATTCAGTTGTTATACCAGATACCGTCCCGGTTAACGGACAGGGTAAAACTCAAAGGCATTAATGTTTACGTCGCTAAAACGAACGTTTTTACTTTCAGTAAGTTGAATCAGTGGGATGTGGATCCCGAGACACAACTGGGCACGCGAACAGAAGCTTATCCGCAGACATCTTTGACGACTTTTGGTATTCAGGTCGATTTCTGAAAATCGTAAACCTAAATTGAAACAAATGAAATCTATTAATAAAACAATTATGATCTTGTTAACCACAACCTTATTATCTGCTTGTGGTAATGATCTTCTGGAAACCGTTCCCAACGATCGCCTCTCCTCGGCTGTTTACTGGCAAACTCAACAGGATGCGATTTACGCGGCAAATGCAGTTTATACTTACCTGGAAAATGCAGAGCGATACATGATGTGGGATGGTATGTCGGATATTGGCCATATGAACCAGGTTTGGGGTGATTGTTCGAAAATTGAAAAGGGAGATTTTAATTCACAAACACTGCAGGTTCAGGCCGAATGGAATGAATATTATTCGGGGATCCAGACAGCAAACACCTTTTTGCAGAATATCGACCGCGTAGTAACCAACGACGTGGAACTAATTAACCGCTTAAAAGGGGAGGTGAGAACCCTTCGCGCTTATTTCTACATCAAGCTGGCTTCTATTTACGGAGATGTCCCTCTGATAACTGGCCCGATTTCACTTGAAGAAAGCAGGGATCTTCTGAGAACACCCATCGACCAGGTTTGGGATTTTGTTTCCAAGGAATTACAGGAAGCCGCCGATCTGTTGCCTGTTGAGCCAAAAGAAGCCGGTCGCGTTACCCGGGGTGCAGCGTTGGCCCTGAATGCAAGGGCCATGTTGTATGCCGGTCGTTACACGGAAGCGGCGGTTAGTGCAAAACAAGTGATGGATCTGAATGTCTACAGCCTTTATCCCTCCTATGAAGATCTGTTTACCTATGCGGCGGAAAATAACCAGGAGGTGATTTTTGACAAGCAACAGGTGAAGGGGGTTTACCCGAATAATATTTTCTACTTAATAACCCCCTCTAGCATATGGCCTACCAACCTGGCTTTTGAAATCGTGCCTACAAAAAATGCGGTGGATGCCTATGCGATGAGTGACGGGAAGGCTATAAGTGACCCGACCAGTAGTTTTGATCCATTTGACCCTTACACAAACCGTGATCCACGGCTAGGCTACTCAATTGTAGTGCCGGGTGATGTGTTGCCGGACGGCGAGATCTATGATTCGAGACCAGGGAGTGGTACGGGTGATGCCGTCGGACTCAATCAGAGTTCCACTACCACCGGGTTTGATGTTAAGAAATATCTGAATGTTGAAGATTTGAATGATCCTCAAAATTGCGGGATCAATCTGATCCTTTTGCGTTATGCGGAAGTGCTCCTGACTTATGCAGAGGCCAGAATTGAAGCTAACCAGATTGATCAAGGTGTGCTTGATGCCATTAACGAAGTACGGCAACGCCCGGATGTCAGCATGCCTGTTGTTACGACCACCAATCAGGACGAACTTCGCCAGATTGTGAGAAATGAACGGTTGGTAGAGCTGGCCTTTGAAGGACTCAGATATTTTGATATCCGGCGCTGGCGGATTGCTGAAAATGTAATTCCAGGGATAGTATCTGGCATGACGTATTCAGATGCCGGAAATCTGAAGACGGTGTCATTGCCTTTGTTTGAGAAATCATTTAATAAGGATCAGCATTATCTCTGGCCGATTCCGCAAAGAGACAT
>JBBEBN010000242.1:0-26741 GCA_040882305.1 Cyclobacteriaceae bacterium | reverse complement strand
ATGTTATCAGGCGTGAACTCATGACCATCCCTGGTCAGAAGTTCAGAAGATCAGACATCATCCGCACGCAACAAAGTCTTTCCCAACTGGGATACTTTGCACCTGAAAAAGTCAATCCCAAACTGGAGCCGAACCAGGCTGATGGAACGGTTGACATCGAATGGCAAGTGGAAGAACAATCCAATGACCAGATCGAACTGTCAGGTGGGTGGGGCGGCTACTATGGCTTCGTAGGAACACTGGGTCTTACCTTCAATAATTTTTCACTGCGCAACATTCCGCACCTGAAAAACTGGAAACCGTTACCGGTAGGAGACGGCCAGCGCCTACAATTGCGCGTGCAGGCGAACGGACGACAGTATCAGAGTTACAGCTTCTCCTTTACGGAACCCTGGCTCGGCGGACGCAAGCCCCATTCGTTTACCGTGAGCCTTAACAGTTCCGTCCAGCGTTCGTTGTTCGGTTTTGGTTATTCCATACCTGATCCTACAGATGACACGCCTACTCTAAAAGTAAACAGTGTGACGGTAGGTCTTGGACGAAGGCTTGAGTGGCCCGATAACTATTTCACGCTGACCAATTCCATATCCATGCTCCAATATACCCTGGATAACTGGTTCTCCGGAGGTCTTGGCTTCACGGATGGCAATGCCAACAGCGTTACATTTAACACCACTTTGTCGAGAAGAAGTGTGAATGAGATCATGTATCCTTCGCAGGGTTCGGAGATATCCCTCGCTCTCACGCTTACGCCCCCTCATTCCATGTGGAGAGATCTTGACTATTCCACAGCCTCCAATTCGGATAAGTTCAGCTGGATAGAGTTCCATAAATGGATGTTTGATGCGAAGTATTACCTTCCCCTTGACACCAAGAAGAAACTTGTCATCGAGGCCAAAGCCCACTTCGGATTCATCGGATCCTACACCGACAAAGCTGGCATCGGACCATTTGAACGTTTCTTCCTCGGCGGGGACGGCCTGGCCGGCGGATTCAACTCATTCCTCCTCGGACAGGAGATCATCGGGCTCAGAGGTTATGAAAACAATAAAGTCACTCCTCCGCTGTATAATGATTATGGCAACCAGGCTATCGGCGACAGGGTTCAGGGGGGTATTGTTTATGACAAATTAGGACTGGAGCTCCGCTATCCCGTCACCACCGGCAGCGCAGCGACGATTTACGGGTTCGCTTTTACTGAAGCCGGAAACAACTGGGGCACTTACGAAGACTTTAATCCGTTCAAATTGTATAAATCGGCCGGATTTGGGGCCAGGATCTTTATGCCAGCCTTTGGTTTGATCGGGTTGAATTGGGCTTATGGCTTTGACGCTTTGCCCGGAGCCGGAGGCAAAGTCAGCGGATCGCAGTTCCACTTTACTATCGGCCAGCAAATCAGATAGTTATGCGGGTTTATTTAATTACAGTTTTTTTTCTCATTTTCGGCCTGAATTTTGTCAAAGCACAGAGGTTCGGCTACATTGACACGGACTTCATCCTGAATAAAATGCCCGATTACAAAAAGGCAATGGATGAGCGCAACCAACTTGCGCAGGCGTGGGAAAAGGAGGTACAGGACATGGATAAGGAGGTTCAGGCAATGTACAGCGCATTACAAGCGGAGCAAGTGCTGCTGACGGAAGAAATGAAAACGGAGCGCACAGCGTCCATTAAAAAGAAGGAAGCCGAGTTGAAAGAATATCAGAAAAAAGTGTTCGGGTTTGGCGGACTCTATTTTCTTAAGCAACAGGAACTTGTTAAACCCATTCAGGACAAAGTCTGGGACGCAGTAGACAAAGTAGCCAAACAGAATAACCTGGCCATCGTATTTGACAAAGCCGGTGAGCTTGTGATGATATATACCGATCCCAGATTTGATTACACAGACTTCGTACTGGATGAATTAGGTCTTGGTGATCCAAACGATAAGATTAAAAACTAAATTGAATAAAGTCCAATGAGAAAACTTGTTTTATTTTTCGTGCTTGCTGCCGGGATCATTGCTGCCCACGCACAAACACCCACTGCATCCACCAAAATCGGTTTTGCTGACGTGGATTATATTTTCGGTCAAATGCCTGAAGCTAAACAGATGGAAACGGAACTGAACACCACTCAAACTCAACTGAAAAAGCAAATTGACGGAAAAGTTCAGGAGTTTCAAAAAAAACTGGCGGACTATCAGGCGAATCTAAATACGATGCTGGATGCTGTGCGCGTAAATACTGAGCGTGAACTCCAGCAGCTTCAGGATAACCTTCAGAAGCTTCAGCAGGATGCCCAGTCGACCATAGACAACAAAAGAAGTCAACTGATGGCGCCGGTTTTTAAAAAAGTGTCGCAGGCCATTGAAGATGTAGCCAAGGAAAATGGTTATACTTTTATCCTGACCGCGCAAATCGGTGGATTGGATGTGATCCTTTATGCTGACGAAAAGAATGATGTTTCTGACCTTGTACTGAAAAAATTAGGGGTAACACCAAAACCTGCCACACAGACGGAGGGTGATCAACCCAAAAAATAAAAGCTTTATTCCCAGAAGCCTTCCCTCCACAGGGAAGGCTTCTTTTTTAATCCCCAGTGGTGTGTAACGACATTGTCTTAATTTGCGATTTGATTGTGATGACATGATTTATCCACCAAAACTCCGGGACGGCGATAAGGTCGGGATCGTGGCACCTGCGCGGAAAATTTCTCCCGCTCAAGTGGAAGCAGCCTTAAGAACATTTCAACACTGGGGACTTAAACCGCTCCTTTCCAAAAATATCTTTTCCTCAAAACATTCCTATTTGGCAGGGAGCGATGAAGAGCGCCGTGAAGATTTTCAAAGCATGATCGATGATGAAAAAGTAAAGGCTATCTTCTGCGCACGAGGTGGGTACGGCAGCACACGCATCATTGAAGAAATAGACTTCTCGTCGTTTGGAAAAACACCGAAATGGATCATCGGCTTCAGCGATGTGACAGCGTTCCACCTCCGCCTGGCAAGCATGGGGATTGCAAGCATTCATGGCACGATGCCAATCTTCTTTGATCAACCCGAAATAAAGCCGTCTGTGGAAAGCATTCGAAAAATACTGTTCATAGGCGATGGCGAGGTGGCTTTCAGCCCGGAAGAATACAACCGCACAGGAAATGCGGCAGGGGAACTGGTAGGCGGAAATCTTTCATTGATCATGGATGCCCTTGATACATCCACTGACCCCGACACAAAAAACAAAATACTGATCATTGAAGAAGTAGATGAATATTACTACAAACTTGACAGGATGTTCACTCAGCTTCGCCGGTCAGGTAAGCTGAAAGACCTTGCTGGACTCATCATTGGACACATGACGGAGATAAAAAATTCCGATCTCGCCTTTGGCGAGTCGGCCTCAGAAATCGTGTTGCATGCCGTACGGGATTATTCCTATCCTGTGGCGTTTTCCTTTCCTTCCGGACACCGGAATCCAAATCTTGCCTGGATCCACGGCGCGCCGGCGGTGCTGGATGTTTCTTTGAACAAGGTTCGTCTTTCCTATCCCAACATATATTCTGAAAACGAATAGATCCTCAGCAGGATCAACAGCACACCTGGAATCTTTCGAAAAAAATTATTCGCATTGAAATGCGTCACAACTTTTCTTGCCAGGTATGCAGGCAACATGAAAAGGACGAGCGTTCCTGCCGAGACTCCCAGCAAATAGGCGGAAAAAAGGAAAGTCACGAAGAAAGTTAAAATGACATCCATCATTTTACGGCAGACTTGAATTTCCTGTAGTATTGGAACGCCTCTTTATGGCTCACGTAATCCATACCGCGCTGTTTATTGGCCCGGGAAATTTGAAAGATATCGTTCCAGTGACCGTGCAGAACGGTCAAGGCCTTCCCCAGAGAAAATTCAGGATCATAGATGTGCGCCGGCTCGGCGCCACATCCATTCAACTCCATTATTTTAACGTGACCCCGATAAAGATCGTCCACCGAAGCACAACGCAGATCAAATCGTCCAAAATAAAACCCGGGAATCTTGCTGGCGATGGTATCAAACGTCCTTGAAAGGTCATCGTTGATCAGATGATTACCGTTAATGAACCTGGTTCCCATGGAGTGATTTCCAATGGAAACCAATTCGATTTTCTCCCCTTCCGGAATAACGCGACTCAAGCGGCTGAGGTAGACCTCTTTGAGCTTTCTCCACTGAAGCTTGGCGCGATCATTTTCCCGGATGAGCTCCTGAAGACTCGAAGAACCATTGCCGGTTACCGACAACATCTCTTTCGCTGCCACAGAAGTGACTTGTCCCGTTTCTTGCGTGGGAATTCTCATGTAAAAAACACCGAATTCCAGGGGCAGCTGCACCAGTTCCTGGACCATAAAATTCCCTCTGATCTTCCGCAGGTATTCTTCAATGTCCTGTTCATTATTTATTCTTTTTACCAGGTATCCTCGTTCACCGATATCCGGCTTAAAGATAAGCGGCAGTTTCATTCGCGCGGCCTCCAGGCGTCGCATGACTTCCCCTACAGGGACGGGTGGTGACAGAAGCAATGTTTCCGGTACATACCGAGGGGGAATTTTTTTCAGGACATCATATTTTGACTCACCAAACATTCCTCCCATAGGGATACCGGGATTTGATGCCGAGAAGAAAACGAGGGAACGCGACCTGAGAGAGAGCCACAGCCAATATAACATTGCGGGAAAGTGAATTATACCAAAAGGCCAGTACTCCCAGCTCTTCAGTCTGATTAACAAATCACTCCTTGAAATTCTTTTCCACAGGCTCATTTCCGCTATGGGAGGTGTCTTAGAAGTTGGATCCGCCTGCGGAAGCGTACCGGACCGTGGAAGCAGCGATCCCAAAGTCCCTTTCTACTTTTATATAAGGCGCGATTTGCTGGATGCCGATCTTGATTATGGCCATGTGGTGAACGGCATGCTCGATGTTATACACAAGTTCACGGTTTGCATTCGTGTCGACCTCAACAAATTCCTCCTTTGCCAAATCATACCCGACCTCGAGGGTCAATGGTTTGTCTTCCTCCAGCGATCTTACGAATTGCAATGCCTGATGAATGGCCGTTAGCGCCAGGTGTTTATCGCTTTCGATGAGCTTGTCATGGGGGCGTTTGTCGTAATTGATGAGCCCTGCATTATAACCGCTTTCAAAACAGAGGAAAAATTCTACCGTGTGCCGGATATGTTGGCCAACAGTTGAGCCGTTCAGTATCTCCGACGGTTTCTGAAAATCATTTTCATGAATTTGTTTAACCAGGTCAGCCAACTGGTTAAGAATGTTGGTGGCTGCTTGTGATAAAGTCATTGATAGGGAATGTGTAGACAAACAAATATAGATGAAAAAATCAGGCAGGAAACCATGCCAGGCGTTGCAGAAGAAGGAAATTTTTACTCCGGGAAACCTTCCCGGCGTTCATGAAGGCGAATTCCTGACGAAAATTAGAGAGGAAGCTGGCTTTCGTCATTTTAATTACCCTCATTAAGAAGAAAATTCATGCGCCGAAAATTTAAAGGAAACATACATGAATGGGGAAAGGCCTCGTTATCATCAAAATCGGTTAATCTTTTGGCACAAACATTGTTTCTTTATATGGAACTGAACTGGAGGGCAATAAAATGAAACACTTGTTATTAGGGACGCTGTTGGTAGTCATTTCTTACAACGCTCAAGCATATATCTCCGGCATCGCCATCCAGACCGAGAAGAGCTCAAACATGCAGGTTTACGTCAATGGCAAATTGTTTAACAAGCAGCCCGGGAATTTCGTCCGGATCAAAAGCAAACCCGGCCTGTTCCATGTTAAGGTGAAGGTCCTGAACCCATATGACAACATCTATTATGTGGTAAGAAAAGATATCCGTGTGGAAAAAGGCTATGAATTCTTTTATCGCATGGTCTTTGAAAAAGGGAAGAGTCCAAAAATCCAGGAGATCAGGAGGTACCCTGTTTACAGTAAATATTTCCTGAATCCGGTTCTTTACAACCGCCATCCAACCGCTTAGAAGACACAACTATTATCCTCTATGGCGTCGCGTTCTTGAGCGCGATATCAGCACGACGATCAACACCAGGGCCAGGAGGGTGAACACGTCGCGGTTAAACCAATGCCCCGGCCAGTGCCAGTGGTCTTCGAACATCCATCCGAAGACTCCGAAGAAAGCACCAAAGACGGCGCCCATCGCCCCGAAAATGGCACCGAACAGCCAGCCAATAAATCCAAAAAAACCACCGATCACGCCGCCGATAATACCGAAAATTCCCCCTATGATCCCGAAGAAGACGGGGAAAAGGAGAACACAGATAAAAACAACCATGATGGTGGCTATTGTTTTGGAGTCCATGTGTTAAGCTGATTATACGCCTTCGGTGTCCAGTCTCAAATTGCATTCCATCTTTAAAAACCGCCATTAGGAAGAAGAAACCCGCATTGTTTTTTTCGGGGTGTCCAAAGCTGAACACGTCGGTGTTCATTCTTTAGAATGGATACTCGCCCTTTTGGATGGCGAAGTCAGCCACTTTCCTCCGCGCCACTTTCAGGTTATACGGATCGATCTTCGTAAATCGCTTCAGCCCGAGCAACATCAATCGCAGCTCATCCCCTTCAGCAAATGCGCCGATAGCCTCCTTGCCGGCCGCACCCGCCTTCTCAATGGCGTGGTGCAAATAGATAATGGCCATCTCTTTTTGGATCTCACAATCTTTCTCGCCGACTATACCTGCTAACTTTTCCACGCGAAGCAGAACGGATTCGGCCACATAAACTTCGATAAGCATTTCTGCCAGGTTCATCAGTATCTCCTGTTCTTCCGAGAGTTTGGTCATAAATTTCTGGACGGCGGCACCCGCTACCATGAGGCCCGCTTTCTTCAGATTCTGCAGGGCTTTCTTTTCTTTTGCAAACAGACCGCTCTCGTCCATGCTGCCAAAATCGGGAATGGCCATTAATTCTTTTTGTACCGCCATAGCCGGAGCCATCAGATCGAGCTGTCCTTTCATGGCGCGCTTTAACAACATATCAATGGTGAGGATACGGTTGATCTCGTTTGTTCCTTCAAAGATGCGGTTGATCCGCGCATCGCGATAAGCGCGGTCCATGGGGCCCTCAGCAGAAAAGCCCATACCTCCATAGATTTGCACCCCTTCGTCCACTACAAAATCAAGTACTTCCGAGCCATGAACTTTCATAATGGCGCATTCAATAGCAAAGTCTTCCAGAGATTTCAGTTTTGCCTTTGCCGCATCCACGCCTGACGCCACGAGTGCGTTGTACGCATCATCAATGTTCTGGCCCGCGCGGTAGCAGGCAGCTTCGGAGGCATACACCTGCGTAACCATCTCCGCAATTTTATGTTTGATCGCTCCGAAATTGGCGATCACAGTCCCGAATTGCTTTCGTTCCTTTGCATAGTTCACCGCGGTGGAAATGGTTTTCTTCGCGCCGCCCACGGCAGCAACCGCGAGCTTGATACGGCCGATGTTCAGAATATTCACCGCGATCTTAAAGCCGTTCTCCCTTTCTGAGAGAAGATTTTCGGCCGGCACCTTGCAATCGTTAAAAAAGATCTGGCGCGTGGAGGATCCCTTGATGCCCATTTTGCGCTCCTCTTCATTCATGGTGATCCCACCAAAAGCTTTTTCAACGATGAAGGCGCTGAGATTTTTGTCATTCTCAATTTTGGCAAACACAATGAAAACATCTGCGAACCCGCCATTGGTGATCCACATTTTCTGGCCGTTGATGATATAGTTCTTTCCGTCAGGAGTGGGCACTGCTTTTGTTTTTCCGCTGTTCGCATCGGAACCTGAATCGGGCTCCGTGAGGCAGTAGGCAGCCTTCCATTCACCAGTGGCAAGTTTCGGAAGGTATTTCTGCTTTTGCTGGTCATTGCCGTAATAAAGAATGGGCAGTGTTCCGATTCCGGTGTGCGCCGACAGTGCGACGGCAATGGAATGGCCCGCACCGATCACTTCGGCCACAAGCATGGTGGTGTTAAAGTCCATGCCGAAACCGCCATACTCCGGAGGAACAGATGTTCCCAGCAAGCCGAGTTCACCCGCCTTGTCGAGCAGGAAAGGCATCAGCTTCGGATCTTTCATGGAATCAATTTCATCCAGCCTGGGATAAACTTCTTTATTCAGAAAATCCTTGCACTGCTGCTCGATCATCTTCTGTTCCTCGGAAAATTGTTCCGGAATAAATACTTCTTCTGACGGGGTTTCACGAATCAAAAATTCACCACCTCTTATTGCTTTTTTGGTTTCAACTGTCGTCGCCATGTCTCTTTAATTTATCAATGTCTAATTCAGTAACTCATAAATTCCTGCAACTCCCTGCCCGCCGCCAACGCACGCGGTCACAAGTCCATATTTTTTCTTTTGTCTTCGAAGCTCGTTGAACAACTGCACCGATAAGCGCGCACCGGAGGATCCCAACGGGTGGCCTACCGCGATAGCGCCGCCGTTCGGATTTAATTTCGACGGATCGATTCCCAGCTCGCGGATCACGGCCAGTGATTGCGCCGCGAACGCTTCGTTCAGTTCTATCATCTCAATATCCCCTAATTTCATGTTTGCCCATTTCAGCGCTTTTGGCACCGCGGCAACCGGCCCGATCCCCATAATGCGCGGATCAACTCCCCCGGCGGCATAGCCAAGCATCCGCGCAATGGGTTTCAGATTCAATTGCTTTACCATGCTCTCAGACATAACGGCAACAAAAGCGGCCCCATCTGACGTCTGCGAAGAATTTCCCGCCGTCACGCTGCCGCCCACAGCGAAAACAGGCTTCAATTTCGACAGCGCCTCAACGGTGGTATCGGCACGGATACCTTCGTCAGTGTCCACCACAAACTCGCGTGTCTTCTTTTTGTTATTGTCATCCACATACACCTCTTTCACAGTGATGGGAACTGTCTCACCCTTAAACTTTCCCTCCTTCACGGCTGCAGCAGCTTTCATGTGTGACTGGTAAGCAAACTCATCCTGATCCTGACGGGATACCTTATATTGCTTTGCAACCTCCTCGGCAGTCAGGCCCATGCTGGTGTAATAGGTGGGATTGTCTTTTGCAATGGTGTAATTCAAAGCAGTCTTCCACCCCATTACCGGAACCAGCGACATGGATTCGACGCCCCCGGCGATGATCACGTCAGCCTGTCCTGCATGAATGCGCGCGCACGCGATCTGGATGGCTTCAATCCCCGAGCCGCAGTAGCGGTTAATTACCATGCCCGGCACTTCCATTCCTAGGGCCAGGAGCGAGATCATTCTGCCCATCTGCATTCCCTGCTCCGCCTCCTGAACCGCATTTCCCACGATCAGGTCATCCACCATGTTGTTCTCCAACCCCGGCACGGACTTCACCAGATGTTTGATCACATCCGAAGCAAGATCATCCGGCCTGACGAAACGAAAGCCGCCTTTTTTCGCTTTTCCGACTGCTGTTCTGAAGCCAGCTACTATGTATGCATCCATTTGTGTAATTTTTACAATTCTCCAATTTTACAATTCTCCAATTGCCGACATTAATTTCTGAGCGGTTTCCCCCCCGTTAAAATCGCCTGTATCCTCTCCAGCGTCTTCTTCTCCCCGCAGAGTGAAACGAAGGCTTCTCGTTCAAGGTCGAGAAGGTATTGTTCGCTCACTTCCTGCGAGGTGGTAAGGTCACCGCCGCACATGACGTTGGCGATCTTCATGGCAATTTTCGCGTCGTGATCGGAGATGTAGTTGCCCATACGCATGCCGTGCACGCCCGCCATAAACAACGCCATGCCTGTACGCCCAGTCACCCGGATGTTTCTCGCTTCCTGCGGCATCACATATCCCGCGTCCCATAGGTCGATGACCGCCTGCTTTCCGTCGGATATCTGGCGGTCGCTGTTCATCGAAACGCGGTCAGAAGGACGAAGGATATTCATTTCCCTCGCTTCTTCAGCGGAGAGCGCCACCTTTGCCGTGGCAATGTTCATGAAAGCATTCTGTAACGCATTCACCTCGATATCGCCTTCCTGAAAACGATCACTCACCCTCTTCGTAAATTCTTTTGTTCCCCCACCACCGGGGATGAGACCCACACCGACTTCAACCAGGCCTATGTACGTCTCTGCGGCGGCCTGAGCAATATCAGCGTGCAGCGTCATCTCACATCCACCCCCAAGCGTTCGTCCCTGGGGACACACCACTACGGGCACAGTGGAATATCGCAACCTCATCGTGGACCGCTGGAACATCCGGACCATGAAATCGATCTCGTCATAATCCTGTTCGATGGCATACATGAATACCAGACCCAGATTGGCGCCGAGAGAAAAATCCGGACCCTGGTGCCCGACTACCAGCCCGCGAAAATCCTTCTCCGCCAGTTCAACGGCCTTGTTCAAGCCTTCAATGACAGCTGTACCCAGCGTGTAGCTCTTGCTGTGCCAGGAGAAGTTCAGCACACCGTCGCCCAGGTCCGTAAGTTTCGATTCAGCGTTTTTCCAAACCACTTTGTCAGAAAGATTTTCCAGAATGAGGAAGGCGTCTTTTCCGGGGATGTGCTTATAGGATTTGGAAGGAATGTCGTAATACATGCGCCTGCCGGATTCAACCTTGTAAAAAGATTTGTTTCCCGACTGCAGCATTTCATAAACCCATTGATTGGGTTTATTACCGGCAGCCTCCATGTCGGCTACGGTCTTTTCAACACCTATTGCATCCCACGTGTCAAAGGGACCTAGCTGCCATCCGAACCCGGCACACAGGGCGTCATCAATTTTGTACAATTCATCAGAAATTTCCGGAATGCGGTTGCTCACATACTGGAACAACGCGTAGAAGGCATCGCGGTAGAAATCGCCTGCCTTGTCTTTCCCCGCAAGCAACACTTTGAAGCGCTGACGGAGATCGTCAATGGTCTTTGTCGTTTCAAGTGTCGCAAATTTTGCTTTTGCCTTTGGCTTGTATTCCAGCGTTTTCAGATCAAGGGTGAGGATCTCGGTCTCACCTTTTGCGTTCTTCGTTTTCTTGTAAAATCCCTGACCTGTCTTATCGCCGAGCCATTTGTTCTGCTCCAACTTCGTGATCAGGTCCGGCAGCTTAAACATTTCACGCCCTTCATCTTGCGGCAACCCTGCGTGGAGATTTTGGGCGACTTTGACCAGCGTGTCAAGACCCACGAGATCTGACGTGCGGAAGGTGGCTGATTTCGGTCTTCCGATGACAGGACCTGTTAACTTGTCTATCTCGTCCACATTGAGGTCGAATTTCCGCATGGAGTCCACCACCTTCATGATCGCGTATATCCCCACGCGGTTGGCGATGAATGCCGGCGTATCCTTGCAAAGCACTGTCGTCTTTCCGAGAAAGAGGTCGCCGTAATGCATGAGAAAAGACACCACTTCAGGATCTGTTTTGGGCGTGGGGATTATTTCCAGCAACTTCAGGTATCGCGGCGGGTTAAAGAAGTGGGTGCCGCAGAAATGCTTCTGAAAATCGTCGTCTCGCCCTTCCGCCATCAGGTGAATGGGAATGCCGGACGTGTTCGATGTAGTGAGCGCGCCGGGTTTACGGTATTTCACCACTTCGTCATAGATCTTTTTCTTGATGTCCAGGTTCTCCACAACCACTTCAATCGTCCAATCATAATCTTTGATGCGGGCCATGTCGTCCGTGAAATTTCCGAGCTTCACGCGTGATGCAAATTTTTTGCTGAACAGGGGAGCGGGATTTGATTTGACGGCGGCGTCAAAGGAGGATTGTACAATGCGGTTCTTAACAGCGGGGCTGTCCAGGGTGAGGCCTTTCTTCTTTTCGTCGTCAGTAAGTTCCCTTGGGGTGATGTCGAGCAACAAAACATCGAGGACGATGTTGGCGAAATGACAGGCAATGCGCGAGCCCATGATCCCGGAACCAAGAACTGCAACTTTTCTGATCGTACGATTCATAGTGTGGGTATACCGTTGGTGATGAAGTTATGAAGTGACGTGATGGTAAATGCTGGTTTTTTCAATGACGTTCTGAATGTCTGCAAGCACCTGAAAAAACAGGTTGAGCTTGTTTGCATCAATCTGATTCCGAACGGCTTCATTGAAACGCAAAACCGTTTCCCGTGCTTTTTCCTTTTTTTTCTTTCCCTCCTTTGTCAGCACAATGCGCACCATGCGTTTATCGGCAGCATCCGCTTCGCGGCAGATCAACCTTTTCTCTTCCATGCTTTTCAGCAACCGCGATAAACTCCTTGCCTCAAGCCCCATAAGGGGGGCGATTTTTGTCGCCGGAGTGCCCCCGGAATGAATATTCAACAAGACAAATCCCATCGACATGGTGATATCGTGTTTTGATGCCTGTTGATGATACATCCTGGCAATCGCATGCCAGGCCGCTTTGATGGCGTAATCTACCGTTTCTTCTCTTCGCATAGTTGGTTTCTCCCCGAAGCAAACGAAGGTATTAAAAGTTTGTTATGCATGCAGAGTATTTTTAGAATTAATTTTAACTAAAAAACCGCAACTCTCTTCCTGTAAGTGATCACCATTCCGCTATCATCAAAAATTTCAAACCATACCATATAGTAGCCTGTTCTTGCCAGAGAACCATCGTCGAGGTCGCCATCCCACCTGAAAAATCCCTCCGTTCCTAACAGTTCATTCCCGGCAATTTCGCGGATGGGCCGACCCATCTGATCCAGTACCCTGACGTTGGCGATAAATCCTCCCTGGCCGAAACGATACTTGATCTGTGCAAAGTCATGTGCCTGGACGTAGGGCTGGATGATTTCAGGCTCCACCACCACGGACCCTTCATCCGGGGGAAAATCACTCCGAACATTCGAGTTGACGTAACCTGGCGTGGCAAAACCGGAGGCAGAACTCGCTGACCTCCAGTTTGATTCTTCTCCGCCAGGAATGGAAAATGATATTCGCTCCAGAGAAATTCCCTCATCGTCCCGCACAAATGCAGCATGCATTCTGTCTGAATACTGCATCGAGTCGACCACCATCCCGCGGTCGTCAATGATCGACACCGAACCATGATCGTCATTTAAAGGAGGAAGACCAATCTCTGAGAAATTAACCTCAATACCCGACAGGTATTCACCTTTCAGAACATTTTTATCTTCCGTAAAAACCTTGTATTCTTTTGAATCGATCAGTAGATGTTCAGGCGAAATCACGGCGCTATTACCTGTGCCGGTGAAATTGCGCAGGGACCAGTTTTTCAAATCAATGGTTTTGTCGGAATGGTTATACACTTCCACAAAATCCACACCGGTCGGGCGCGGATTAAAAAGGATTTCATTTACGACGATATCACCGGGAACGGCTTTTTCCGCCAAAACAAAATCGGTCCGGGAAAGATCTTCCTGAATTTCATTTCCCGGGCAGTCATACACCTCGCTGATGGTGATGGTATAACGCTTGCTGGGCAGTATTGGCGCCGCCAGCGACAACTGAATGGCGGTGAGCGATGCATCCGCAAACTGAACAGCGTCCACCGGTAGAGGAGGATCGATCGTAAAAGCATCAGATGGGGGAATGGTGCTTTCCAATTTCTCATTGAACGCGATCACCAAGGTGGTAGCCGTTATCGGAAACACGGAAACAATTTCAGGTCCCCTATTGTCGGGTTTATTTGCCAGAACAGAATTCTGTTTGCCAGGCGAACCACCTGCGTCAGATTCGGCTGCGACCCAGTTGCTTTTATCTGCACAGATATTTTCCGGATCGATCAGTTCCAGAGACCACCCGCCATCTGCCTTGTCATCATCCTGATACCAGGAAATGGCATATCTAATTGAATCAATAGTTCCTCCATCGGGTTGTTTCAATACCAGTTTATCTCCTGAATTATTTAATGATGGAAAGCCCGGAACAGGAAGTACTTTTCCAAAGGAAGAAAACTTTTCAGTGTTCGCTGCCGCTGCAAGGATGAGGTATTCTCCGGGGAGTAGTATGCAATATGCAAGCTGGGCTGACGCAGATTCATCCGCGAGCGTCCACCTGGAAAGGTCGATGGCATGCTCACCGCGGTTGTAGACCTCGGCAAATTCCGCTTCCGGCAACCCAACGACCGGGCTGGGATCAGGAAGGAACTCAGAAAAGATGATGTCCTTGAAGTTTACCGGGTGCGGTACGAAATACAAAAATTTGGTATCCGTGGGTGAAAGCATATTCCCTGAGAGGTCCTTTACATTCTCTACACTCAGCGTTGCCTCACGTCCATTCACGAACTCTTCTGAAAAGGACAGCTCAACGGTTTTTTGATCTTCCCGCAGGATTGCTGATGCAGGATTGCCAACCGCAGGTGAAACGGAATAGTGGTTTATATTTTCTGCCGATGCTGTTTCAAGATCCTCGGAAAAAACAAGACGCAGGGATAGTGATGAGGTTGCTTCCAGAGAAACCACCTGCGGGGGGTTGACATCCGGGACGCGGAATGTCCGGATAAAAATATCGTCGTAATAAAACCGCGTGGCATTGGTGACGGTGTAGGTACACAATATTCCGCCGTACAGCGAAGCGGTGTGTGTAATGTCGGTGGCCGAAGCCTGCAACACGAAATTTGTTCCCCCTGAATAGTCGGTCTCCAGTTCCCATAATCCATTGGGATCGCGGGTCACTTTTACGCGGAGTTGGAAAGACGCGGCAATTGCGGCGACAGTGGCGCGGCAAACGGAGACCTTCGTACCTCCGGATTGCCGGAACAACTCCACAGCGTCATTCGATCCGGCCTCGCCGAACTGGAGGTAATATCCATTCAATGGACCTGACAGGTCAGCCTGGTCGCTCGCGAGATAGTACCTTCCGTAATTTGCGCCGGAGGGTGAAAACGATTGTTTCACAAAGAACTCCCATTCAGTATTTTGCATTGGGTCGAGGGAAAAATCCGTGACTAGCCAGGAGGTACCCGCGGCAGTGGAGTTCAGCTGAAGCTGAAAAGATCCGTTGACCTGAAATGCGGTGTCCGTACCGGACCAGGAAGGGTTCACCGTGAAATTCCCGTCAGAAAAATCGTCCGAAATCTGGGCGAAAGATTTTTGAATGACGAGTTGGCTGACAAATAAAAGAACCGAAAACGATTTCAGTCTTAACCCTGGCACGGGTTTGACCGATATTTTACCAGGAAAGTGCATAAGAGAGGGTATTTAGTTACTTTTGCAAGCTTAATTTAAAAAAAAATGAAACTCGCAGTTGTAGGGGCCACTGGTTTAGTTGGCCAGGAAATTTTGAAGGTGCTGGAAGAACGCAGCTTTCCGTTTAATGAATTGTATCTCGTGGCTTCAGCCAAATCCGTTGGTCAGACCATTAAGTTCAAGGGGAAGGAATATACGATAAAGAGCATCGAAGAAGCTTGCAAGCTGGCCCCGGATGTTGCGATTTTTTCCGCCGGAGGGGCCACTTCCCTGGAGTGGGCACCAAAATTTGCTGAAGCGGGCACTATTGTCATCGACAATTCCTCAGCATGGAGAATGGACCCGGCAAAAAAGCTGATCGTTCCGGAAATCAACGGCCATGTATTGACGATTGACGACCGCATCATCGCCAACCCCAATTGCTCCACCATTCAAATGGTGATGGCACTGGCGCCGCTGCACGTAAAATACAGATTGAAGAGGGTCGTCGTTTCCACCTATCAGTCGGTGACGGGAACAGGGAAGGACGCGGTTCAACAGATGATGAATGAACGCCAGGGAATAGATGGACCGAAAGTATATCCTCACCCTATTGACTTGAACGCCTTGCCGCACATCGACCCCTTTCTGGATAATGGGTACACGAAAGAAGAAATGAAGATGGTGAACGAAACCCGAAAAATCCTGGGCGATGATTCGATCGGCGTGACTTCCACGACGGTGCGCATCCCGACCATCGGAGGTCACTCAGAAGCGGTGAATGTGGAATTCTTTGAAGATTTCAACACCAGCGAAGTGCGTTCCATTCTGGCAAATACACCGGGAGTCATTGTTCAGGATGATCCCAAAAATAATGTTTACCCCATGCCGATCTATTCCAAAGGAAGGGACGAGGTTTTTGTAGGAAGGATACGGCGGGATGAATCACAGCCCAATACGCTGAATATGTGGATCGTTTCCGATAACCTGCGAAAAGGGGCCGCCACCAATGCGGTTCAGATTGCAGAATTCATGCTGGAGAAGAGTCTTGTGTATTGACATTATTGAAGCCTGACACAAAGCCATCCTTTATGTTGGTTTTTTTATGAAAGTCATCGCCCGTAAAGGCAGTTTAAAGCAACTAAAAGACGGATACCGGCAGAATGTGAAAACAGCAAAATTTGGGGCTTGCTTTTCGCGTTATATTGTAATCAATATCGATTTTTGAACTTATGAAAAAACTCATTTTATTCTCAGTGGCACTCATGTCCGTGTTTTTCTTCTCCTGCGAAGACGGGCCTAAAAATGCGAGGATCGAAGTATGGTTAACCGATGAGGCAGGCGATTACCAGGAGGTGAATGTTGACCTTCAGGCTGTTGAGGTCCATACAAGTGAAACGGATAATGAACAAGGATGGCAGTCTGTAGAGATCACTCCGCAGGTGTATAACCTCCTTGATTACACCAATGGTAAGGAAACACTTTTAGGAGGTCTTGAACTTCCTGGTGGCAAGCTCTCTCAGGTCCGGTTAAAACTCGGCGACGAAAATACCGTGATGGTAGATGACCAGGTTTATGACCTGACCACCCCCAGCGCCCAACAGTCAGGATTAAAGATCAGGGTGAATGAAGTTCTTGGAGAAGGTATCACCTACAAGATCACCCTGGATTTTGAGGCTGGTAAATCCGTGGTAAAAACCGGCAACGGAAAGTACATCCTGAAGCCTTCGATCCGGGCCATGACCGAAGCCGCGAGTGGCGCCATCAAAGGAAGCGTCAATCCTCCCGGGGTTGTTGCCATTACCCTGATGGCAGCAGACACCGTAAATTCTACCACTTCCAGTAATGAGGAGGGCAAGTTCCTTTTCAGCGGTATAAAAACAGCCGGAACCTATAAACTTGTTTTCGATGCCCCTGGCGACGCGCCGGTGGTAGAGAAAGCAGATGTTGATGTGGGGATTGGGGCGGTTACCGACGTTGGAGTGATAGAGATCGGCCAGTAATTTCAGAAGAACCTCGAAAAAAGGCAGGCCGATAGCCTGCCTTTTCTTATTTCCCCTTCGACGCGCGCGGCGTCATGCGCCTGGCGAATTATACAAGCCAGTATAATACAAAAGTGTAAAATAAAATACCTAGTATTGTATAATACACCTTTGTATAATGACCCACAACAATCCCTTTAAATACGGCGAACTGGTTGGACACCAGACTTTTTGCAATCGTCAGAAGGAGCTAAAAAGGATCCAGCAGGGGTTCTCAGATGGCCAAAACATCGTGCTGATCTCGCCCAGGAGGTGGGGAAAGAGCTCGCTGGTGGCGGAGGCAGTTTCCCGATACCGCGGCAAATACCTGTTGGTTTCTCTCGACTGTTTTGGCCTGCGGTCTTCGGACCAGTTCTTTGAAGCCTACCTTCAGGCAATATTAAAGGCTTCCAGCACTAAAATGCAGCACGCAGCGGATACTCTTAAGAAATATGTCTCTTCCCTTATCCCCTTTATTTCCTTTTCAGCCGGTGAAAAGGATGAGATCAAGATCTCCATTAACCTTCAGAAAAGAAAACCCGATGTTTCGCTTCTGGACCTGCCACAAAAGATCGCCCGCGAACGCAAGGTAAAATTCATCATCTGTATCGATGAATTCCAAAAGATACGGGACTGGGATGACAGCAAGGAGATTCTGGAACTATTGAGATCACACTGGCAAAAGCACCATGATGTCTGTTATTGCCTTTATGGAAGCAAGCGCCACCTGATGACGGCCTTATTCGCCGATTCATCTCAACCTTTTTACCGCTTTGGTGAGACGATCTTCCTGACGAAGATAGAAAAGCACGCGTGGGCTGCATTCATTCAGAAACACTTTGAGGCCACGGGCAAAAAGATAACGCCAGAACTATGCGAGCGAATTACCGATCTGGCGCAATCCCATTCTTATTATGTGCAATACATCAGCCGTCTTTGCTGGGCCAACACACATAAGGTGGCGAGCGCCAACATCCTCGAACAATCCTGGATGGAATTTCTTAATGATCACAACAGCCTTTTTTTGAAGACCACGGAAAAACTCACCCGTTTCCAGGTTAATTATCTGAAGGCAGTTATTGCCGGGGAAAGGCAATTTACCTCGCAGCGGGTTTCAAAAGAATATGATCTTGGATCACCAGGGAATATCAAGCGAATTGAGAAAGCGCTGGAGGATAATGAAATAATGGATTTTCTAAACGGCCCCGAGTTATGCGAGCCTTACTTTGGGCCACTCTTTAAAAAGACTTTCTACTGACTCAGATCCTGTGCTGAAATTGCTTTTCCTTCACAAGTTTCTTATCAAGCCAGTTCAAAAACACAACAAACGCGATACCGAAAACAGCCAGGCCCTTATAGTCCGACATTACTTTTAAGAAACCGAGATCAAACCGGAATCCGGTATACAGGATTGTGCCTATAAGTGCAATGATGAGAAAAAATATGCCCGCGCCGAACCACATATAATCTTTCGAAAACCCACTCTTCCCGCGCCTCATAACCCTGCCTGCGACACGCTCTGCAAAATCAGGCCGCAAGTCATAACGCGGATCTTTTTTCAGAGCCTGAAATACCGCCTGGTATGCTTTTACATCCAACCCGTCACCGGCAGGCTTTTGGCCCCGCTCCAGTTTTTCCTGCATTTCTTCCTCGTATGGGTTCATAACAGTTCTTCTTTACCAAGATACATCTTAACTTTTTCTTTTAACAAATTCCGTGCGCGGAAAAGATAACTTTTGACCGTGCCTTCGGGCATCTTTGTCACCTCTGCGATTTCCGGATAGTGCATCCCGTCCACGTGGTAAAGGGTAAGAACCATTTTATATTGCGGGGGAAGGTTCTCTACCAATTTCAGTATCAGATCATCCATATCCCTGTCTTCTGTCACCGTTTCGGGATTTGACTCCTCCACAAACTTCTTAGTAAAGGCCTCCTCGTCCGGAATGTCGGAGTAGAACATCTTTTGTTTTCTCAGGTGGTTGATCGCTTGCCGGTAAGCAATTGTCGCAATCCAGGTGGATAATTTCGACTGAAAAGAAAACTCCGACAGTTTTTCGTGCACCTTTAAAAACACGTCCTGACAAATCTCTTCACGGTCCTCCTCGCATTTGACCACCCGCCCCACCATGTGGCCCACAAGGCGCTCATGCTGCTTTATCAGCAGCTTAAACGCCTGTATATCACCCGCTAATACGCGCGAGACCAGCGTCCTGTCATCCGTCATTGTTGAGTTAGACATCCCGGAAGAGGCAAATGTTGCAAGAAGGTATGAAAAATGGTCCATAATCGACGGTCCATCGACCAGACCTGGTCTTCCGCCAATGCCGGTAACTTTGATTTTAGGATCTTGGAAAATTTTTGCGGGAATCCTGCAACATTTCAGAAAACGCCCGTGTCATACACTCCAAATCGATAAAATCACACTAAAAAAATAAAATTATGGACCACGCCTTAAGAGATGTTTTAATGCCCATCGGAATTCTTGGATCTATCGGAGGAGCGATTATTCTTTTTACCCGGACTATCTCAGATTACATTTTAAAAAAGAAAATGATTGAAAAGGGATATGTAAACGAAGACACCCAGGCGATATTTAAAAGGAATACTGAGGAGAATCGATACACGTCCTTGAAGTGGGGGTTGATCCTGCTGTTTGCCGGACTTTCGCTCGTGATCATGGAATTCATTCAATACGATAATCAATCACCGCTTCCTTACGGCCTGTTCACCGTATTTGTGTCCCTTGGCTTTCTTATTTATTATTTCCTCGTTAAAAAGGAACTGAATAAGTAAAATGACCGCAGCGATCCTCTAATTAAGAGTCCCCATGATCAGAAATTACTTTCTGGTTGCTGTTCGCAACCTTACCAGAAATAAATTTTTCTCCGCCATAAACATTTTCGGACTGGCCGTAAGCATGTCGATCGGAATGGCCATCATTATGCTGGTAGCCGACCAGATGATGTACGACCGGTCTAATACAAAACGCGACCGGATCTTTCGCGTGATTTCCAGGGTTGTAACCAATTCGGGTGTCGAGCGCGGTGGCATGGATAACGCCACCGCGCCTATGCCTTTGAGGGAAGAGCTCCAGGAAAACTACACCGGTATTGAAAAAGTGGTGCGTTTCAAACGCGGATTTGGGAACAACTGGATGGAGCTGGAAGGGCAAAATGTGAATATTCCCCTGACAGGTTTCTTTGCCGATCCGGAAGTATTGGAAGTATTTGAATTTGCGCTCGAGTATGGGGACATTAAAACCGCGCTCGTTCATCCCTACTCGGTGGTGCTCACGAAGAAAGCGGCGCGTAAACTGTTTAAAGAAGAAAATCCACTCGGGCTTACACTTAAAGTAGGAGAGCTGGGTATCTTTACCGTCACGGGAGTCTTGAAGGAAACGCAAAACAAGTCCCACATTGTTTTTGAAGGTCTGGCCAGTATGGCAACCGTTAAAAGCATGGCTTCAAAGGCAGAAATGCAGGCAGGATTCCGCAACAACCTGGATAACTGGAGTGATTTCTGGAATGGATGGACGTATGTCCTCATCGAAAAGGACCGTTCGAAAGAAGATATCAAAGGTCATCTTGACGATGTATTCCTGAAGCATATAGCCACTTTTGAAAACCCTGAAACTTATCGGGCGAAATTTCACCTGCAGTCGCTGACAGAAATTACGCCGGGACAACTCATGAATAATTCCATCGGCCCTTCGCTTCCCTGGGTATTTGTGTATTTCCTCGGCGGATTGGCTGCTGTTATCATGCTTACTTCATGCTTCAACTTCACGAATCTCTCCATCGCCCGCTCGTTAACGCGCGCCCGTGAAATTGGAGTGCGGAAAGTAACAGGAGCAGCCAGGTGGCAGATCTTTGTGCAGTTCTTATCAGAATCCATTCTGGTTGCGTTTTTGTCCCTGATCATTGCGTGCGCATTGCTGCTTGTGATCAAACCGCTCATGCTGCAATTGAACTTCGCGCGCGTTTTCCAATGGGACCTTCAGGCAAATTACGCCGTGTATGCCGTCTTTGTGTTGTTTGCATTGGCGGTGGGCATTCTGGCTGGTCTTTTCCCCGCGATCGTGTTATCCGGGCTACAGCCTGTAAAAGTTTTGAAGCGTTTGGAGAATGTGAAAATGTTGTCAAAGATCGGATTGCGCAAAGCGATCATCGTTGTTCAGTTCACATTGTCGCTCATTTTCATTCTGTCGGTCATCGTTCTCCATAACCAGCTTGACCTTTTTATGGGAAAAGATCACGGATTCAGCATGAACAGCAACATCGCGGTAAAGATGAACAACACTTCCGTCAATGCGCTTAAGACAGAACTGCTCAAATACGGCAACATTCGAAATGCCGCCGGGGTGTCACATGTGCCGGCCTCCGGAACAACCTATGGAGACGGCTTCAAGAAAAGCCTCGAGGAGAAAGCCTGGACAAACGTCAATTACTTTTTAGTGGATGAAGACTACTTGAAAAATATTGAAGTGGACCTCGTTGCCGGAAGTTTTTTCACTGCTGAGGCAGGCGCGGCAAATAAGAATCACATCATCATCAACGAAGAAGCCATAAAAGCATTCCATTATCCTTCCGCAATAGATGCGATCGGCGAGGAAGTGATATATCAAGCCGATTCCACCTGGAAAACAATCATCGGTGTCGTGAAGGATTACAACCATCAGTTCCTGATGGCAGAGATTTCACCCATGGCGTTAATGTACAATCCCGATCGATTCGATTTGCTTCAGGTTAAATATTCCGGCACGTATGAGGATGCGGCCACAACGATTGAAAAGGCCTGGACAGCGGTCAACCCTCAACTGAAAGCGGATTACAATGATTTTGAGGCAGAAATAAAAGAGTTCTATCAGATCCTCTTTGGCGATCTCGTCAATATACTCGGCGTCATCTCCGTTCTCGCCATCGTAATCTCATGTCTGGGATTATTGGGAATGGCAACCTACGCCACAGAAACCAAAAGGAAAGAAATTTCAATACGCAAGGTTCTCGGGTCCACGGATCAGGCACTGGTGCTGTTGCTTTCAAAAGGATTTTTGAATCTGATATGGATCGCCATTGTCATCGGAGTTCCAATGGCCTGGTTCATCAACAACCTCTGGTTGGAGTTGATCGCTTACAGAACTTCATTCAGCCCCCTCATGATCCTCACCGGAATTGGGATCCTGCTCCTACTCGGCGTGGTCACCATCGGATCGCAGACGTTAAGAGCCGCCTTCACGAATCCAGTGGACAATCTCAAAAACGAATAAAAATAGGGACGCGATTCATCGCGTCCCTATAAAATTTCCTCTAATGTCATCAGTGGAGACCCGCCGCCACGTTGCTATCTCCAGTCGGACTCTTCTAACGAAAATATCTCCTCAACTGCTTTATTAAACGTCTTTGCAATTTTCAGAGCCAGTACCGTAGAGGGAACATATTTTCCGCCTTCAATGGTATTAATTGTTTGGCGGGATACATTCACCCTCTTCGCTAACTCCTCCTGCGTGATGTCAAGAACCGCTCGCCCAATTCGAATGGTGTTTTTCATGCGGCTTCAGTTTTATGAAACGACTTATCCCTTATGAATCTTGTTTCAAATGTAAAATTTATTTTACATCGAGATATACGGTAAACTTAACAAAAAGTTAAGTTTGTTCTACATTTTATATGAAATATTTGATTTCGCGGCCAAAAAAGCGGTACTCCAGGCGGCCTGAAAGTTAAACCCACCCGTCTCGCCGTCTATATCGAGAACTTCGCCGGCGAAGAATACGCCTTTCACTTTTTTGCTTTCCATGGTCTCCATGTCCACCTCCGCCAGGTCCACCCCGCCGCAGGTGACAAATTCCTCCCTGAAGGTCGTCTTTCCCTTTATTTCAAAAGGGCATTTGATCAGGTACTCCAGCAACTTGTTCAGGCTTTTTTGCGCGATCTCTCCCCAGATCTTTTCTTCAGGGATTTCCGCAAGTTCACATAACCTGACCCAGAGCCGCTGGGGTAATTCAAATAATGTTTTGCTGTAAATTTTTTGCTTGCTCCTTGAGATTTTCTGTGATTGTAAAAAGTCACGGATCGTTTCTTCCCGCGCTGGCCCGATCCAGCTGACTAATGCTGTAAAATTGTAGTACACCGAATGCAGGTATTCGGCCGCCCAGGCGGAAAGCCTGATCACGGCAGGTCCACTAAGTCCCCAATGAGTGATCAACAGGGGGCCTTGATTCTTAAGCTTTGTGGTCGCTATTCTCACTTCGGCATTAGGTACGGAGATCCCCATGAGGTCTGTAAATCTCTTTCCGGAATCATTGAAAGTAAAAAGGGAGGGAACGGGTGGCCTGATCGTGTGACCGAGATTCCTGATAAAACTGTAAGGTTCTTCCTTTGGACTGCCTCCTGTTGCGATGAGCACTCCCCAAGCGGTATACACTTTTCCGGGAGAGGTAATAATCTTAAGAACATCTTCTGACCGTTTTATGCCCTCAACTCCCTCGCCTGTTTGAATTTTGATGTTTAACTTCTTCGCCTGCTGAAGAAAACAATCAATGATAGTTTCGGAAGTATCCGACTTCGGAAACATTCTCCCGTCATCTTCTGTTTTGAGTTCCACGCCTTTTGAGGCAAGCCAGGCCACCGTTTTTGAGGCATCATATTTTTTGAAGATCAGGCGCAACGGTTTTTCCCCCCGGGGGTAATGACGCGAAAACTTAACCGGATCAAAACAGCGGTGTGTAACATTGCAGCGCCCACCTCCGGATATGCGCACTTTTGATAGAAGCTTGGTGGATTTTTCGAGGATCAGAACCTTCAGACCCGGGTGCATTTCCGCCGCCTGTATCGCACCATAAAAACCAGCCGCGCCCCCGCCTGCGACGATCAAATCATAATCAGCCCTCATGTTTTACACGCGCTTACAACCATAGAAATTCAAAGGCGTCAACACTCCTTTATTGTTACATTTGGAAACCTGGCACAAAATAACCTCAATACCAATCAGGAATACAGAATTGAAAAAAAAAACAAAAGATATTCTTACAGCCTTGTCGCACGGACCGGTACAGCGATACATCCTCGATCATGAAAACAACGATTTAAGAGCCCTTGTGCTAAGACATAAGGTGATCCTGGGAATTCCCACTGCCCAGCTTATAGAACAAATAGCCACGCGCAGAAAAGCAAAGGAAAAGTTACCGCTCTACTACACCACCCCCGGTGTAATTTTCCCTCCCGCTTTAAATTTTGAGCAAAGCTCGTCAGAGGCCACAGCTCTTTACAAAGGCGAAATCATCTCGCGGTTAACCCACGGCGAAAAAGGAAAAGGAGCAGACCTCACCGGGGGATTTGGAGTGGACGCATTTTTTCTCAGCAGAAAATTCAAAAAGATCTTCTGTGTCGAGCCGCAAACATCGCTGCTGGAAATTGCGCGCTACAACCATCAGCTGCTTGGCGCAAGCAATTTGGAATACCATTCCGCAACAGCGGAGGAATTCCTGAAGGCAACGAATGAATCTTTTGATTTTATCTATGCGGATCCTTCAAGGAGAACCGCGGGGAAGAAGAAGGTCCACGCTCTTGAAGACGCTCAACCTGACATCATCAAACTGAAAACGGAAATCTTAAACAAAACCACTGTCCTGGTAGTCAAGGCTTCCCCGTTGCTGGATATTCAGGCGGGGATGGCGCAACTATCCTGTGTGAAAAGAGTGTTTGTCATCTCGGTATCTAATGAATGCAAGGAGCTTCTTTTTTTCTGCGAGAAAGGTTTTAGCGGCATCAGCGTCATTGAGGCCGTAAATATCGCCAATGGACCTGCAGGCGAGTCATTTGAGTTTTCACTTCCGGAAGAGCGCGAGCACATCATCAGTTTCAGCAATCCCCTCGCCTACCTTTATGAGCCCAATGCCTCCATTCTCAAGGCAGGGGCATTTAAATCAGTTGCTGCGAAATTTAACTTAAAAAAAATTGCTATCAACACCCATCTGTACACGAGCGAGCGGTTACTTGAAACATTTCCGGGGAGAAAATTCTTTATCGAAGCGCTCGCGAAGCCTGACGCGGGCGTCCTTAAGAAATTCTTCCCTGCCGGCAAAGCCAATGTCACCACGAGGAATTATCCTCTATCACCTGAAGCCTTAAAGAAAAAGACAAGGTTAAAAGACGGCGGCGAAAAATTCCTCATCGGATTTTCGGGAGAAAAGAAGAAATTTCTGGCAGTTGCCAGAAGAATTTATTAGAGACAAGGCATGCCTTGTCTCTAATAAATCACCAATGCCTTGCCTCTTCCATATCACAACGCCCCGAGGATACTCTCAATCTCCGTCTGTCCGTTGAATTTTTGTCTGAGCTTGCCGTTGGAATATATATAAATGGAAGGCGTCTGGATGGGTCCGTAATAAGTGAGCACACCTTCGGACGCTGTCCATGCAAACCTGACCTCCTCCTTGTCGTCCAGGTTAAAGCCTCTGGCAAAAGCCATGATCTGGTCAATCGGGCTGGAGGAAATAAAATAGAGCGTATAATCTTTGAACTCAGGCAAACGCTGTTCGATGTGGATGGCTTCTTCCTGGCAATGGCTGCAGTCGGGCTGGAACAGGACGAATACATTTTTTCCCTTCAGATCTTTCGCGGATAGCTGTTCGCCGTTCTCAAACTGGAGCAACAGCGGGGGATATTCGTTTACTTGTTCCCATGAGGTGCTTGCCTTCTCCTGTTTTTTCGATGAACAGCCGAATGCGATGAGGTTCAAAACCAGAAAACCACCAACAATGTTCATCATACGATCTGAATTAAATTCAGTCCCCAATATAAAGCATAACAGATAATGACAGCGGTACCGTAGACTTTTATTACTTTTTTCCTGTTTTGGACATCCTCCCACCACAGCATCATCCATGGATTGAAAAGCCCGAGGACGACGCAAAGCACGGCGGTTACCGTCATATAAAGGAAAAGGCGCTGAATAAAGTCCACGTTTCCCAAAATTAAGACAAAATCAGCACGCTTATTGGATAAACGGGCATTGTAAAACTATATTTGCGACCTCTTCGTTTTGAAGGCAGCAAAACCGATTAACGGGCATAGTGAGGGCGAGTGACTTTTTGAGTATTTATAAAGCGGATGGTTATATCAAGACCGTTGCCGCGGGGATCAAAATGTCGGCACCTTCCTCGATCCGCCTCAGAGGACTATCCGGCAGCCTTGACGCGGTAGTTCTGGCCGCTGCCTTCAAACTTCATCCACAGGATTATTTAGTTGTCTTGCAAGACAGAGAAGAAGCATCCTATTTTCTGAATGATCTTCAAAACCTTCTAAACCGGGAGATACTGCTCTTCCCTATGTCGTATAAGCGGCCTTACGAATTTCATGAAATCGAGAATGCCAACATTCTCATGCGGGCCGAGGTGCTAAACAGGCTGGCGAACAAGACCGGCAGTGAAATAATTATCACTTATCCGGATGCGCTCAGCGAAAAGGTGATCAATAAGCGATCACTGGCCAGCAACACCTTCACGGTCAAGCTGGGTGAAAAGCTCGACATGCGGTTTCTGGAAGACTTTCTACACACGTACGATTTTGAAAAAACGGACTTCGTTTATGAGGCCGGACAATTTGCAGTCCGCGGTGGCATCGTT
>JBBEBN010000241.1:0-27287 GCA_040882305.1 Cyclobacteriaceae bacterium | reverse complement strand
CTTCACTTATATTGATAATGGACCGGAAGGATGGGCGCAGGTACATTTCCCGCAGTACGAAGCGAATACCACTTACGGCCTTGTCAGGGACCCGGTGCTCAGAAGAATGCATTATGAGGAGACCATCAGTGATGTGGCCATCACAACTTTTTCCGCTGCCGCGGCAAAACCACTCGATTCGGTAAGTATAAAAATAAACGGCGTTGAATTTAACCTGTTGAACCAGGGGGGCGCTTGCCGGAACAACACCATCAACTTAATTGCCTTTGATCGAAAATCAACGCAACCTTATGCGGGGCTTTATTTTAAATGGTATGAACTGCTGTATGAATATGGAGGAAGGAGGTTGTTGTGCGGACGCGAACCTTATGTGATCAACAGCTTTAAACCGGATGAACTGATCACCGGAAATCAGGACGATCTCAGCCAGTATGTCGACAATATTGCCAACGGAGACTCGGTAGTCTTATTCAGCATGGGTGACGCCGGTTTCTCGCAGTGGCCGGCGGAGGCCAGACAGGAGTTGGCCGCGTTTGGAATTTCCGTCGCACAACTCGATGTTCTTCAAAATGGAGATCCTGTGATCATTTTTGGCCGCAAAGGATCTCCTGCGGGATCAGCCGCTGTTTTTCACGGGCCTTCTCCCCAAATATCTTTGGAAATAAATCGGACCATTGCCGGCGGGTTCACATCGGCTACAATGTCTTCCGTCATGATCGGTCCTGCGGAGCGATGGGATGAACTGGTTGTGAAATATGAAGAGGTTGAAGCGGTGGATGATTTCAGTTTTTCCATTCTGGGTATCACGCCGGATGGGATAGCCGATACGTTAAAAAGCAACATACGGTCCAACGAAGATCTTGCCTTTATTGACGCAGAGGCGTATCCACACCTCAAAGTTGTCTTCCGGACATCAGATGATATCAATCTCACTTCCGTGCAACTGGCAAAATGGTTGGTGGTTTATGAGCCCGTGGCAGACGGTCTCGTTTTTTATCGCGGACCCGCAAGCCAGCAGGTGCTGCAGGAAGGCCAGCCCATGTTGGGCGATTTTGGTTTTATAAACGTCAGCGATAAGGTGTTTACGGATTCCTTAGCCGTCCAATATGATTTACTGAATTACTCCAACCCGGGAGCATCGCCTTCCGTCGTAAGGATCATACCTCCTTTGCCCGGTGACACAACGCTGTTTACGCTGATTTTTAGCACCGTTTCAAAAGAAGGCCTCAACGATGTGGAAGTTTTTGTGAATCCGCGCCTGCAAAAAGAGAAATCGTATGACAACAACGTGATGGTTTTAAGGGAACACCTCAAAGTGCTTACAGATGAAATGAATCCTGTTCTGGAAATAACCTTTGATGGCAGACACCTGGAGGACAATGAATTTGTTGCTCCCGATCCGGAGGTCCGTATCAGGTTATGGGATGAAAACCCTTTTATGCTGAAGAAGGATACACTTGGGGTGAACATCTTCCTTGCCTTTCCCTGCGGGTCCGATGATTGTGCTTTTCAGCGGATCAATTTTTCGCGACAGGACATCACATGGGAGCCCGCCAGCGAGATCTCCGATTTCATCATCCTGTTTTCGCCGGACAATCTGCCTGACGGAAATTACACCTTGCGGGTTGAGGCGCGCGATGCAAGCGGAAATCCCGGCGGGCCGGAACCATATGAGATACGTTTTCAGGTGCAGCATACACCCTCCGTTGCAGCGGCCTCACCTTATCCGAATCCATTTTACCTGGAAACCAGTTTTGACGTCATGGTGACCGGCGACGTAGCTTCTTCTTATTTCTACCGCCTCGAGGTCACCGCGCTGAACGGAATGTTGTTGGCTGCATATTCGGATAACGAGACGCGCTTTCACGTTGGAAGCAACAGCATCAAATGGAATGGCACCGATGCGACGGGTAAAAGTTTACCGGATGGGATATATTTGTACCGGCTGTACATTAGAAGCAATGTTGAAGAGCAGATATACTATGGTAAATTGGTGTTGCTGCGTTAGGGGATATCAGCGCATAAAAGGCATACAAGGATATAGGGATATGTAGAGACGCAAAATCTTGCGTCTCTACATCTGAAAATTAATGGTGATGACCGCCGGCGCCGTGAACATGCCCGTGGGAGATCTCTTCTTGAGTGGCATGGCGAACTTCTACTACCACGACGTCGAAGTTTAACGGAACACCTGCCAGCGGATGGTTGCCATCGACAGTAACGGATTCAAGACCCACATCGGTGACCGTGACCACGCCGCCCTGGTTAGTGGAGAAACGCATTCCGGATTTTACTTCCTGATCGCCAAAAGCAGAGCGCGGCACTTTTTGGACGAGGTTCTCGTCCTTTTCGCCGTAACCTTTTTCAGGGTCGATCTTTATATTGAATTTTTCGCCTTTTGATTTTCCTTCCAGGCTTTCTTCCATTCCGGGAATGAGGTTGCCCGCTCCATGCAGATAAAGCAAAGGATCGCGACCTTCACTCGAATCGATAACGGTTCCTTCATCATCGCGAAGAGTATAATGGATAGAGGCCACTTTGTTTTTGGTGATTTCCATAAGAAAAAATAGTTAAGTTTTAGAATAGTGGAAAATGGATGACGCATTGCCCAACTCGGGCCGTCTCCGCTGATCTTCAGGTAACAAGTCTTCAGGCCTGCCTGCCGGTGCGCGAGCTGTAGCTTCTGCAGGCAGGTCCGGTGGTCCGAATAGCACAAAGGTAAGAACCGATCGTCAAATTACGAGGCAATTTTGACTTTTAGGGAAGGGCCCTCTTCGCTGATGACCTCTACCGTCTGCCCTTTTTCGATGTAATCGCCCCTCGTGTAAGCGTCGTACATCTTTCCATCGATCAGCACCTTGCCGCTAGGGCGTAAGACCGTTTCAGCCGTGCCCGTTTTACCAATGAGCGGCTCTTTATACTCAAGGGAAACATAGCCCGCTGATCTGTTTTGTGTGTCGGTGAGCGCAATATGTTTGAAAAAGCGGGTCTCCGGCAGCTTTGATCCGCCCACCAGCAATAGTATCATGCCTCCCAGCGTACCGCCCATTGCCGCAGCGAGAGCATACAGGATGTCGCTTGTGGGAACAAATTCAAAATCGAAAGCATCATTGTTGACCATGATCAGGAACAATGATCCGACCATGAGAACAATTCCCGAAATGCCCGCCACCCCAAACCCAGGGAGAACAAAAATTTCCACTCCGATGAGCGCCAGTCCGATAAAAAAGGCGATGATCTCCCAATTGGCAGCGAGGCCGTTTAAGTAATACGGCACCAGGTACAAGATGAGTGCAACCAGCGAGGCAAGGCCCGCGAAGCCCAGCCCCGGCGTTTGCATTTCGAAATAAATTCCCGCCACGATCACCAGGATGAGTATGCTGCTGATAAACGGATTTAAGACGATGCTGATGATCTTTTCCGCCAGTCCAAGTTCAAAGCGGTGCAGGGTGTACTTTTCGATGTGGTTGCGCTCCAGGATCTCTTCAATGGATTCCACCCTCGCTTCACAGAAGCCGTGCTGAATTGCTTCAGAAGTGGAAAAGGTAATGACCTCACCTGCCTTCTTTATATCTTGAATTTCCAGATCTTCATCCACCATTCCCTCCGCGATCCTGGGATCGCGCCCGTTTTCTTCTGCAGTGGAGCGCATGATCGACCGCATATACGACTGATATTTATCAGGAGCCTTCTGCATCTGGCCATCCACGACAGTGGCTGCTCCGATGCTGGCGCCGGGCGAGATGTAGATGCTGTCGCATGCAATGGAGATGAGGGCGCCAGCAGACGCAGCATCGCTGTTGATGAATACCCAGACGGGTGTTTTGTGACCCATCAACTTATCAACGATTTCCTTTGCATCCGTGAGTACTCCGCCGTAAGTGTCCATCTCAATGATCACAATGTCCGCCTTTATGTTGTTCGCCTCCTTCAGTGCCAGGTCAACATACCGGTGCATGCGCGGATCAATGACATCCTTTACCTCCATGACCAGCACTTTTTTTTCCTGAGCCAGCAGTGAAGCCATGGAAAGGAAGGCAGTAAACAACAGCATTGAATTTTTCATACCTTTAGATTATAGCTAAACTATACAATCAGGACCGTTTTCAATAACTGACCCGTCTGAAATTTGCCAAATACGCTGGAATTAAAGTTTTCACACTCCTTTCACGGCATTATCTGGAATACCCTGGCTGATGGAAATCGGCCCAGGCTGTTTCTGGAGGTAAGAGACGTTCAGGAAAAAAAAGTGTCCTTTTCGGCACTTAATTTACAAAAATATGAGTGGTTGTGGAACGAGGTGATGTTGGAAGAACCCTGGTGGGTCAGCCTTGCCGCTATGAGCGGGGATATTCTGTTGTTCACGATGTATACTGATACGGATAATCCTGACAGAAAGAGCCTCATGGCGTATGATCTGTCTGACAATAAGATGTCATGGTGGTATAATGGATTTTCCTTTTCCGGTGCCAATGCCCTGTATGTTAAAGGAATAGATGCCAGATTTCCCGCAAAAGAGATCATTTTGGATCTATTTAGTGGAAAGGCCCTTCAGCAGGTCGATTTTCATTTGGAGGATTCGCAAAATTTTCCTGTAATTCGACCGTTTCAATATGAAGAGGGAACGGGCCATTTTGATACTGTAAGGGATTTTTTGCAGGCAAGGCTGGGAATCGCGCCGGTGGCCACCATTGACTACCTGGAATTTCAACGTCTGATCATGGTGTCAGTTTTTGTGCAGGAAAACAATTTGGCCAATTATTTGATTGTATTGGATTCCGGCGGCGAAGTGGTGTTTAATGAGAAGTTGGGAGAAAACCTGAAGGGAGTCGGATTGGATACTTTTTTTATCTATTCAGATCACCTCATCTTTGTAAAAAATAAAAGCGAGCTGATAACCTATAAGATATTATGATAAAATTATTGTTCCTCATTGCTTTTTCATGGAATGCCGAATTGCCGAAAGACTCACTCGGCATTGAGACCATCAATGGGCAGACATTTGTCATCCATAAGGTTGAGGAAAAAGAAACTTTATTCGGTATCAGCAGGCGATACAGATCAACAGTGGATGCCATCCTGCAATACAATGTTGTCGCCAGCAGTGGCCTTGAAATCGGTCAGATCCTCAAAGTACCCTATACCCCCCGCCAGGAGAAAAGACCTGTCGATGGGACCGTTCACAAAGTGGCGCCAAAAGAAACGCTCTATTCCATTTCAAGAACGTACCAGGTTTCTATGGAAGACATCAAGGCATGGAACAACATGACGGACAATGCGCTCAGCATCGGTCAGGAGCTGATCATAAGAAAGTCGAATACCACGGCCGCCCGGACCACACTGCCACCGCAACAGGAGAAACCGGTAATCGTTTCGAAAAAAGGTTATCACACCGTACAGCCAAAAGAAACTCTGTTTTCCATCGCAAGACAGTACGGTGTAACCATCGATCAGTTGAAAGAGTGGAATCACCTGGAAGGCAGCGCGCTCGACATTGGCGAAAACCTTTATGTCTCCCGTCCGGAAGCGGGTGACACCAAACCTCAGGAAGTAACTGTGACGCAACCCGCTGTCACGGTAAGGCCACCTGATGAAACACGCTCAGAACCAAAAGAAACTCCTTCAGCGCCCGTGAAAAAAACACCGGTGTTGAAGAATACCGCGCCCGCGACTACTCCCGAATCACGCGGGCAATCAGCTGAATCCATCCGCATCTCCGAATCGCTTAAGAGTGGGGATGAGATAATCGAAGACGGCCTTGCGGAGTTAATCGAAGGAACGGAAGCAAACCGGAAATATCTCGCGCTGCACCGCACCGCACCGATGGGAACGATCCTGAAGGTGAGAAATGAAATGAACAACCGCGAAGTATTTGTTCGCGTCATGGGCAAACTTCCTGACACCGCCCTGACCGATAGGCTCATCATAAGAATTTCGAAATCGGCCTACGACAGGCTGGGCGCCATCGACCCGCGTTTCCGGGTAGAGGTGACGTATTACAAGTAAGCATCATTGCGAATGAATTTCCGCCGATTCATTTTTTTCATCGGAGCATTGATGATTCTTTCGCCGCGAATGCCCGCACAAAATCTGACACCGAATGGCAGCTTTGAGGAATATTCCGTTTGTCCCGGAAGTTACTCGCGAAATCCTGCGGAGTTCAGGGTCGCTTCCTGGCGCGTTCTCACTGCGGGAACCCCCGACTACTTCAACACCTGCAGCGACGGAGAAGCCGCAGTGCCCTACAACTGGGCAGGCGTTTCCGATCCGTTTGATGGTTCCGGATACGCCGGAATCTACACATGGATGCACCTGGACAAAGAATACAGGGAATATCTTCATTGCAAACTAAATGCGCCTCTGGCAAAGGACTCGGTGTACCTGGTGTCATTCCGCTACAAGCTATCCTCGTATTCAAAATTCTCTACTGATCGCATAGGGTTGTTGTTATCAGACAGTCTCAAGAGAATCAACGATGACCGTCCGCTGAAAATCGCTCCCACTTTTGCCTTTGTCAAGGATTCCGCCTTAACGCTGGAGACCGGCGCCTGGGAGCTGGCCGCTGCCGAATACCGCGCAAAGGGAACCGAAGAATATCTCACCCTCGGCAATTTTGCTGATAACGAGAGCACGCACTTTTATCATATTCAGTTTCGGCCCGCATCGGAACCCATGCTGGCCCGCAGCGCTTACTATTATATCGATGACGTAAAAGTGGTCCCCAGGTATTCTCCTCTTCCATCTGAAAGCGAACCGCGTGTCTTGCCGGAAGGAGATCCGGAACTGAACACGCTTTATGTACTGGAGAATATCCAGTTTGAATTCAACAGCTATGCACTGCTGCCGGTTTCCTTTCAGGATCTTGACAAAGTGGTGATGTATATGCGTGCCCATCCTGAAGTTTCTGTGCGCTTAGAGGGTCATACGGATGATCTGGGAAACTACGAATACAATTTTCGGCTTTCAGATTGGCGGGCCAAAAGCGCTGCAGCCCACCTCGTGTCAAAGGGTATTGCTGAAAACCGCATATTTTCTTTGGGATACGGTGAAAGCAAACCTTTGGTTGAACTCACCACAGAGGTAGCGCGCGAAAAGAACAGGAGGGTGGAAATTGAGTTTTTCAACCGATAACATGGCGTGCGCCCCTTGTGCGGCTTTGAGCGGTCAGACCGGTACACTAAATTGCCTTTCTTATTTATCATCATTCATGGTTGTTGTCTCCTCTTTAAGATATCAGTATGGATCAGATAAGGCCCTGTCTTTTCCCGATTTTTCCGTGGAGAAAGGAAAAACCTGTTTGTTACTTGGAAACTCCGGAAGCGGAAAGACTACTCTGTTGCATTTGATGGGAGGATTGTTGAAGATCCAGCAAGGAAAGGTGGAGATATCCGACCAGGATCTTTCTCAGTTGACGGAGCCGCAGGCCGACAGGTTCCGCGGAAAATATATGGGTTTCATTTTTCAAAGGAACCATCTCATCTTGGCGCTTTCTGTGAAGAAGAACCTGTTAATGGCCCCCTTCCTGGCGAATATGAAGCAAGATGAAATCCGGGTGGATGAAGTCCTGTGGGAGCTCGGGCTCTGGAAAAAAAAACACTCCCGGGTAAGCGATCTCAGCCAGGGTCAGGTCCAGCGCGTGGCGATTGCGCGTGCTGTATTAAATAAACCTGCTGTGCTTTTTGCAGATGAACCCACCTCTGCGCTGGACGATTATAACTGCGACCGTGTCATCCATTTATTGCTCAGTGTTTCGGAGCAAAACCAATGCACACTTGTGGTGGCAACGCATGACCAGCGTTTGAAATCAATTTTTCCCCGGCAAGTGCAAATCCAGAATCAATGATGACTATGATTTGTTTCATTTCGATAAAATCCATCCTATGAGTTTGTGGGTGCTGGTTTGGAATTATTTGAGGTCAAGGCCGCTCAATACCGCCCTGAATATTTTTCTTCTCGGTCTTGGAGTCGCGGTGGCCACCATTCTGCTGATCAGTAACCGCCAACTTCAGGAAAAGATCACTTCCAACTCCCGGGGAATCGACCTCGTGGTAGGAGCGAAGGGCAGCCCCCTGCAGTTGATCCTATGCAATATTTTTCATGTGGATTTCCCCACGGGAAATATCAGGCTGAACGAAGCCGAACGCATCTCGAAAAACCGGCTTGTCAGGGAGTCGATACCCATGGCTTTGGGTGACAGTTACATGGGATATCGCATCGTCGGCACTACCCGGGCATATAGTGCGCTATATGATGCCAACCCTGCAGAAGGCGCGTGGTGGAATAAACCCATGGAAGTTGCGCTGGGCTCAGCAGTATCTCAGACGTTGCGATTGCCATTGGGTGCACATTTTACCAGCAGCCATGGCCTTACGCCGAAAGGTCACACCCATGAGGAACAACAGTTCGTTGTAAAGGGCATTCTGGCCGAAACCAACAGTGTTTTGGATAATCTCATTCTTACCAGCATAGAGAGTATCTGGCAGGTACATGACCTCTACCATCCCGGGGAGGGATTGCAGGGTATTCGCGCCGATTCAACAATAGCCTCACCGTTGGTCCCTTCGGTGGCTGCGGGCGATTCCACCAAAGAAATAACGTCTCTTCTGATACGCTACCGTTCCGCCATGGGGGCAGTGCAGCTGCCGCGTTGGGTGAACAGCCAGAGCAGTTTGCAGGCTGCTTCTCCTGCTTTTGAAACGGCGAGGTTGTTTTCCATCTTGGGGGTGGGCGTCGATATCATCAGAGGTTTTGCCACCGTGCTGATCTTCATATCCGGTCTCAGCATCTTCATAGCCTTGTATAATTCACTGAAGGAACGGAAATATGACCTGGCGATCATGCGATCTATGGGGGCTTCGAAATCAAAGATCTTCTTTTCTGTTTTACTGGAAGGCTCGGCATTGACGTTTTTCGGCACGCTGTTCGGACTGGCGCTGGCGCATATTGCTCTTTTCTCCCTTCCCTACTTTCTGGATGAAGCCCAAAAATCCGGTATTACCGGATTGATTTTCTATCCGGAGGAAGGAATAATTTTGGCGGGCAGTTTGTTATTGGGGATATTGTGTGCCACGCTGCCGGCGCTGCAGGCATACCGCACGGATATTTCAAAGGTGCTGGCCGGCAACTGAGATGGAATTATTTTTTGTGGTGAGCGTTGCTTTTAGAATTTATTCACATGAAAAGGTTATTATTCTTTACTTTTTTGATGCTCATGTTCCATCCCGGATTTTGTCAGGCGGTGGACACCTGGAATACTTTCGCCAAAACGAAATTCGAACCGAAATTCGATGAAAAGCTGGGAGAGTATCTTTTTTATCCGAAGTTCAGTGAAGAGGTAAAGAAATTGCAAGGCAGGGAGGTGACGCTGGAGGGATTTTATGTTCCTTTTGCCCCGGAAGGCGATAATTATATCATCCTCTCGAAATATCCCATGAGCCAGTGTTTCTTTTGTGGAGGCGGTGGCCCCGAGTCGGTGGCGGAGGTCAACTTCGCAAAAGACCCGGGTACTTTTAAGGTCGACGACCTGATCACCGTCAGGGGTAAATTGAAACTCAATGCTGACGACCTTGATCACATCAACTTCATCCTCACGAACGCGGTATTGGTGGGTGAGTAAAGCCGCTGGTCCATCGTCCACGGCCCACCGCAGTGCGCAGTGGGAATTGTTTGGTGATTTGTTCCGGGCGTCTGCGGCTGAAATCCGAAAGAACTATATTTATACGTAGAGCAATCGCCGTTGGAAGCACCCTTATCCATTCTTCAGAAATACTGGCACCATGATTCTTTCAGGCCAATGCAGGAGGACATCATCAAGGCGGCACTGGAAGAAAAAGATACATTAGCCCTGTTGCCTACTGGCGGCGGAAAATCAGTATGTTTTCAGATCCCCGGCCTGATGAGGGAAGGTTTATGCCTTGTCATCTCACCGCTGATCGCGCTGATGAAAGATCAGGTGGAACAACTTCGGAAACGCGGTATTCATGCTGTCGCCGTTCACTCCGGTATGCGGCGCGATGAGATCGATATCCTGTTGAACAATGCTATCTATGGCGACCTAAAGTTTTTATACGTCTCGCCTGAGCGGCTTCAGACAGAGATATTTATCGCGCGCTTCCGCCAAATGAAGGTGGGGCTCATTGCCGTGGATGAAGCGCACTGTATTTCACAGTGGGGTTATGATTTCAGACCGCCTTATTTGAAAATAGCGTCTCTCCGCCAGATCTATCCGCGTGTTCCCATTATTGCCTTAACCGCTTCCGCGACTGCGCAGGTGCAGGATGACATCACAGAAAAATTACAGTTCAGAAAGGATCACGCTGTTTTTAGAAAGTCTTTCGCGCGGCCCAATCTTTCTTTCGTGGTGAGGAAAACGGAAAACAAAGATCAGAAGCTTCTGGAGATCTTGCAGAAGGTGAATGGTGCCGCGATCGTTTATGTCAGGTCGCGCAAAGCCACGCAGGAGATTGCCCGCTGGCTAAGCAAAAAAAATATTAAAGCTTCTTTTTACCACGCCGGCCTGGTGTTTGAAGAGCGCGCGAAACGCCATGATGAGTGGATCCAGAATCACAGCCGCGTCATGGTAGCCACCAATGCTTTCGGAATGGGTATTGACAAAGCCGATGTGCGCCTGGTCATTCATCTCGATCTTCCCGAAAACCTGGAATCGTATTACCAGGAAGCCGGACGGGCGGGCCGCGATGGCAATCGAGCTTATGCCGTGATCCTCTATCAGGATGCGGATATCAGCAATCTTGAATTAAAAGTCGAGCAGGCCCAACCGCCTTTGGCTTACCTTCAGGTCCTGTATCAAAGCCTGGCCAATTATTATCAGCTCGCTGTGGGCAGCGCGGAAGGGGAGAGTTTTGAGTTTGATCTGCACGATTTCGGCGAACGCTTCCGGATGAACCCGGTGGAGGTATTTAACGGATTGAGGAAACTTGAGGAGGAAGGCCTGCTCCAGTTCAATGAAAGTTTTTATAGCCCATCCACCCTTCACTTCTCCGTGGGCCACCAGAAACTTTATGAACTTCAGGTGGCAAACGAGGGTTTTGATAGCCTCATCAAGATGTTGTTGCGACTTTACGGTGGGGAAATTTTCTCGTCGTTTGTGAGGATTGACGAATCACTCCTGGCAAAAGGCTTAAAGGTTTCAGCACAGGAGGTGGTAGATCAGCTTGTTCATCTGAATGAGCTTCGTATTTTGTTGTACACCCAAAAGCGCGACAAGCCCCAGGTGACTTACATTTTATCGCGTCAGGATGCGGAGAATCTGCCGTTAGACCACAGGCGTCTGGAAGCCCGCCGCGCGCTCGTCCTGGATAAAGTGAAAGCCATGACCTCCTTTGTGGAGTCGACTTTCCGATGCCGCATGCAACTGATCCAGGGTTATTTTGATGAGCACACGGAGGAGACCTGTGGCATTTGTGATGTATGCATAGAAAAGCGTCGGAAAGACAATACCCTTGCTTTTGAGGGGTTAAGATCTGAGGTCCTGACCGTGATGAAGAAAAATATCTTCACCATAGAGCAGCTCGAAAAACAGATCGCACCTGCAGACCGTGAACTTTTTGTCGATGTCGTTCGTGAGCTCCTGGACGAAGGCATGCTTGCTTATGATAATGTATGGAGACTGAAGTTGACGACTTGACATTCCGCACAAGCAGGCGGGCGCCTAATGCCCTACCACCCCACGTGCCTGCGCTCAATTCTGTAATTCGACATTCGACATGCACTCAACGGTGAGCGTTCAATAGGTAAATCTCTCATTTGAGTACAATCTCCCAATGACTAATGACTAATGACTAATAATGCCTGTAAGAAGCTCCTGTGCATTTTCCAGCGCGACCTTTGAAGGTTTATTCCCTCCGATCATTTTTGCAATTTCTTCCACGCGTTCGCCATCTGTGAGGAGCTTGATGTTGCTGACGGTTTTTGCGGCGGAGTTATCCTTGTAAACAAAATAATGTGCCTGTCCACGCGCCGCGATCTGTGGAAGGTGGCTGATGGTAATGAGTTGATGGCCCTCTGCCATCGTCACCATCAGCTTCCCTAACTTGAGGGCTATTTCCCCTGAAACGCCGTTATCGATTTCGTCCAGGACCAGGGTTGGCATCGCAGATTTTTCCGCCATCACATATTTGATACAAAACATGAGCCTTGAGAATTCTCCGCCCGAGGCCACCTGCGCAAGCGGTCGCGGCGCAATGCCCTTATTGGCGCTGAACAGTATATCAATTTTATCCGCCCCTGTTGGCCCAGGATCTGTTTCGTCCGATCCGATGACGAGATTGGCGTCAGGGATACCGAGGTCCTGCAATAATTTTACGATCTGCTTTCGAAGGGGAGTAAAAGCCTTCTTTCTGGTTTCCCGCAGGGTCTGGGCAAGTTTGATCACATCCGCTTCAGCGTCATCCATCGTCTGTTTCGCCTGTGCAAGGGCTTCATCGAGATGGCTTGTCACGATGGCTTTTTTCTCCAGGCTGGCCCGCAATTCCAACAGTTCTTTTGCATTGTTCAACCGGTGCTTTTTCAGGAGGCGGTAGATTGCACTCAGCCTTTCTTTAACGAATTCCGCCCGTTCAGGATCAAAGTCGACGTGTGTTTCTTCTTTCTCTATTTCGCCAGCGATATCATCCAGTTCAAGCCGAAGGCTTTCCAGCCGCTGATAAAGAGTCTCATACCGGGGGGAAAAGGAAGCGATGGCCAACAAATGATTGCGGACTTCTCCCAGCACGCTGTGGGCGGAGAACTCGGCTTCGTTGAGCAACTGAAGCGTCGCGTGAAGCCGCGTTTTAATCTCCTCGGCGTGCTCCATGATCTTTAACTCCTTTTCCATCTCCTCCTGTTCATTCTCCTTTAGATCCACTTTCGTCAGTTCATCGAGTTGAAAGTTGATGTAATCAGCTTCCTCCCGCAGGGTGGTGGCCTCCGATGTGAGCTCTTCAAATTTTTTTCTGGCGGACTGAAAGTTCTTCCAGGACTGATCATACGCCTCAACGAAGTTCTGGTTCTCGGCATAGGAGTCGATCAGCTGCAACTGGAACGACTGATTTCCTAGTTCCAGCGTTTCATGTTGCGAGTGGATATCCATCAGGAGATTGCCCACCCTGCGCATGGTGTCCAGTGTCACCGGGGTATCGTTGATAAAAGCTCTTGATTTTCCCCCGGGGCTGATCTCGCGCCTGAAGATGGTCTCATCTTCGTAATCGAGCGCTTCTTCGCGGAAGAGGGATCGCAACTTGTACGGTTTGATGTTGAATACCCCTTCAATAACGCACTTTTCATTTTCATCCCAAATCACTTTTGTATCCGCGCGGTTGCCCATGAGTAAGCCGATCGCACCCAGCATGATGGATTTCCCCGCTCCCGTCTCTCCCGTGATCACATTGAGGTGAGCGGATGGTTTCATTTCCAGAAACCTGATGAGGGCGTAATTGCGAATGGTTAAATGCTTGAGCATTACTGTTTTGAATCCATGTAAATTTCGCTTATCTCTTTCAATAGAAGCGTAAATCGTTCATTCCGCATATTCATAAACGTCAGTTGCGTCTCATCGGCATTTTTCAATTCACCGAATAACACCTTCCGGTTACGCATTACAATATTAATTTTTTTACCCGTAAAGTCTTTTAACCTTTTCTGCAGCTGATCAATAGTACTTAACCGGATCTGTCGATTCATTGGAAACAAAATATCCATTTCCGAAAATAAAAAGAATAAGGGACAAATTGTGACAGAAACTAATTCTGCAGGATTTTTTCGTAGTTGCTGCGGTTGGAGGGATCGATGGCGGTAATGATATCGTAGGCCTGACGCCTGATCTGGATATTTCCATCGGAGAAGATGTTGGCCAGCTCTTTGCCTTTCGCGTCAAAAAAGCTGACGATCAGAATAGCGTTCGGGTTGACATCCCTGGCCTTTTTGATCTCCTTCAGCCCGTTGAGGATCACTTCTCTGCTTTTTTCCGGATCCGCCTCGAATGTATCCAGTCCGTTGCGGTGGTAATTGTATATCGCTTTGCGGAGATCGACCATTTGGGGATTGTTCAGATTTTCGATGATCCAGTAGCGGTTTCTATTGCTCCCAAGAGCCTGCCAGCCGGGCAGGCCGGATTGCTGTGCGTTGTTCACCACGGCAAGAGCGCGCTGAAAGTAAGGTGTTCCCCCGAGTTCGCTGAAGGAGTCGTAATCCAGACCGATGATCAGGTAAGCATAAAACGCCAGCATGGAAGTGAGGTTGCTGGTAAACGTGTTGTCATTATATTCCAGGGGCATGGACTCAATGTATTCGAAGTCCCATTCGCGATCGGCGAAATTGAAGAGCAGGCTGTTGTAGCTACTGTTGAAAACCGGCCGGGCGGATTGTACCTGAACGGAAGCGGAAAAACTTCCAATCGCAGGCATTTTGGTAATGGTGATCAGAAAGTTACAAATGATCTTTTCATGACTTTTATAGGTGTCACTCGTCCACTTGCGTCCGTTCATGAATTGTTCAATCGCATTGTCCATATCCTTGAAGATGCCCGCATCAGAGGTCTGGATCTGCGATGCATTGATGGACACGGAACATTTCAACTCCTGGGCGATGCCGGTGGAGGGCAGGATCAATACGATAAGGATCAAAAAAATATTACGCATGGATTTTTTCTAAAATAGCTTCCACAATATCCTCAGCCACTTCTCTTTTGCTTTTCAATTCGAAGGTTTTTTTCTTTTTCCCATCCATGATGGTCACCTTGTTGGTATCATGACCGAAACCTGCGCCTTTGTCATTGAGTGAATTCAACACGATCAGGTCAAAATTCTTTGCCTCCAGCTTTTTCAGTGCATGCGCTTCCTCTTCTTCCGTTTCCAGGGCGAATCCCACTATGATCTGGCCGTTGTGTTTTCGCTTGCCCAGCGCCTCGGCGATGTCATCTGTTTTTGTAAGCGCAAGGGTTAAGTTATCGGCTTTCTTTTTGATCTTTTGTTTGGCCTCTTCTGCAGGCCTGTAATCCGCTACGGCTGCGGAGAGCACAGTAATGTCCGACGTGTCAAAAACAGCGGAACAAGCTTCCAGCATTTGTCGGGCTGTCGTTACTTTCTTAACGTGAATGCGGGGGTGTTGCGTATGTTGCTGCGTAGGGCCGGACACTAAATTTACTTCGGCTCCCAGGGTGGCGAGCGCCTCTGCGAGGGCGAAACCCATTTTTCCGCTGGAATGGTTGCCGATGAAACGTACCGGATCAATGGCCTCATGTGTGGGGCCCGCGGTCACCAGCACTTTTTTTCCCTTTAGTTTCTGTCCCGTTGAAAAAAAAACATTGAGTGCCTGCATGATCTCTTCCGGTTCGGCCATGCGGCCCAGCCCGGTATGTCCGCTTGCGAGTTCTCCAAAGGCTGGCTTGATCAGGTGGTTTCCAAGTGCGTGAAGGGTTTCAATATTCTTTTTTGTCGATGGATGTTGCAACATATCCAGGTCCATGGCAGGTGCAAAAAAGACAGGACAGCGCGCCGAAAGGTAAACTGCCAGCAAGAGGTTGTCGCAGAGGCCGTGGGCCATCTTCGCAAGGGTATGGGCACTGGCAGGAGCGATGACAAAGGCATCTGCCCACAGGCCAAGTTCCACGTGGTTATGCCATTGTCCTGTTTTGTCTTTGAAAAAATCTGTTAAGACAGGATTTTTTGACAGGGTGGATAAGGTAAGCGGGGTGATAAAATCCCGGGCGGAAGGTGTCATGATGACTTTCACCTGCGCCCCCGATTTTGTAAGGAGCCTGGTCAGTACGGCAATCTTGTAGGCTGCTATACTGCCACAAACGCCCAGTATGATCTTTTTATCCTTTAGCACCCTTGTGTTATTCAACAATGAATCAGTTGACAATAGGCAGTTGACGGTTGACAATAGGGAACGGTCTCCGCTGATTATAATCTACAAATGCCCAATGCCCCCGCCTTCGCGGCCAACACACATGCCCTTGGCAAGCTATGGCTGGCGAAGCAATGCCTAATGCCTAATCAAGTTTTTCTTCCAGTTCGTTGCGCATGCGATGGTTGAGTTTCCCCTCCAGGAATTCCTCAGTGGCCGTGGTGGTGGGCTTGGGTAATCGCTCATAAAACTTGGAGATCTCAATTTGCTCGCGGTTTTCAAAAACTTCCTCAAGATTATCAACTGTAGTGGCAAACTCTGCCAGTTTGTTGTTGAGTTCTTCCTTCAGGTTCACCGCTATTTGTCGTGCGCGCTTGGAAATAATCACAACGGACTCGTATACATTACCCGTTTGGGCTGCAATTTTATCAAGGTCGCGTGTGATTACAGATGATTGTACTGCCATAGTGTTAAGAATTTGTGCTCTTTAATGAATTGACTTTATCAAGGCTTTCCGCGTATAACTTTTCTGCTTCTTTCAGGAATCCGCTGTCCGGATAACGGTCAACAAATTCCTTGTAGTGATCCACCACTGCCTTGTAGCGCTCCGGTTGTTTTGAAAGAATGCTTTGTTCGGCCAGTTTGTATTCAGAAAGGATGACCAGATAGTAAGCTTCCTCAATGTATTTTGAGTCGGGAAAGTTCGCCTTGAAATTATTCAGCGACACAATAGCGGCGGTATACATTTTCATCCGGTGATATTGACGGGCATTTTCAAATCCCTTCTTCTCCAGTTTTTGCTGGGTGGTGAGGATCACTTCCACGGCCCTGTCGCGGAATTCGCTGCTGGGGTAGCGGTTGATGAACTGCTGCATGGCGGCCATAGCGTCTATGCTGCTGGTCTGGTCGAGGCTCGGATTCGGCGAGGACTGATAAAGGGAGAATGCATTCATAAAACGCGCTTCTTCCGCCAGCGCGCTGCGGCCGTAGGTCTCGTAAAATGTTTTAAACTGCTCTGATGCCAGAAGGTACAGTCGGTCGTAGAACTGGCAGTAGGCCAGGTAAAACTGTACTTTTTCCCCTTCCGGAAGACCGCGGACTATGGGGAGGATCGCATCAAAGAGGACTGAAGCCCGGTAGTAGTCCTTTTTATTGTAATAGTTTAATCCAGCCTCATACTTTACCCTCCAATCCTGGCTTTTTTCGATTTTCCTGAAATTGGTGCAGGAAAAGGAAATAAGCAGAATGGCAACAAAGAGGACAGGTACTGATAGTTTCCGCATAAGCCCGCAAATATAATACAACACCATTAAGAGTAAAACGGGTTCACGGCGGTATTATGATTAAACTGTCAAAATTCAGGATATTATTTCTTTACGATGAGTTTACGGGTCATTACGCCCTCATTGTCGAGGTAAAGCGTATAGAAGTAAATGCCGGCACTCATGGATTCGGCCCGAAGCTTCACCCGGTTTTCCGAGGAGGGCAGGCTGTACTCGTCGATGGGATTGCCCAGGATGTTATGGATAATGATCTTGGCATCAATCTCTCCATTGAGCATATCGTAGTTGACATAGGCGTAATCCACTACCGGGTTGGGGTAGACGTCATGCAGAATAATATGGGGGCTGGCGTAAATATCCTCTTTGGCGGATCGCTCCTCAACGGCATAATGGAGGTCAAATTCAAAGGTTTCGGATGAATTGTAGCGATTGAATACCAGATACCGGGCCGAACTAATGAGATTGGCCAGGCCGGCTTCCAGTACAATCTGAAAATTGGAAAGCGTCTGCCGCGGTTCTACGCGGACGGCAACATCCTCCACCTGCTGGTCAAGGCAATCATTGTCAGGGCAAAAATAGTTTTTTTGGGTGCCACCCAGGGAGGAGCTTACTTTTCTGATAATCAGGGTCAGTGGCTTATCTGTGTTGTTGGTAAATTTCAAAGGCACTTCTACGGTTTCCCCGATATATCCTTTATAAACTTCCTGTAGCGGCCCTACTTCAAAAGACTGGCCGGACACACCGATCGTGATAAGAACAAAACATACCAACCATAGAATTAGCCTCATTAGGTCGCCTTATGACGGTTTTTACAAAATTTAAGCTTTTGAGGCATTTCTCATAGCTTTTTGAGACATTTTTAATAAAGTAAACAATATAATGGGGCAAAACCCGTTGCGGAAGCTTCTTTATGTAGGCGGTAAGAATGGGCGGCTGTAAGAATTAACCGGCAGTTTTAGGAAAAGTTCGCTTTTTTCCGGTTTTTTCGATATTGGGCTACTTATGGGCATGAGTTGCAGGTGCAATCGGCCACGTAAGATTGGCCGCCAGTTTGATTTTTTTCTTTACCGAAGTAACCTCACTTTTACATTAAACAAAAACTAATCTAACCATGAAAAGAATTTCAACTGTGTTATTGTTAATTGTGTTAACTGCGGCCACCGCGGTTGCCCAGGAGTACAAGGCATTTCGTGTTGGTGTCGGACTCGGTTACGCAAATGCTATAGTGGTAAGGGAGCCAAAGGTGGCGTTCTTTGGGCCTTAGAGCCTGGTTACCGTGTAAATGACCAAATCCTCGCGAATCTTCGCATTGAAGGTGCTGTAATAGCAAGAGGTTCTGCAACGGAAACAGAAATCTCCCTTGATATAGCAGCCTTAGGTTCTTACACTTTAAACGGACAGTACTATTTCAACAACAACAATTTCCGTCCTTATGTCGGAGTTGGTTTTGGTATGTTTTCCTTGGCTGCTGCCAGCGTAGACGTAACCGCAGGCGGTGGTTCTCAGGAGGTCGTTGCTGCCGCTAATAAGATCGGTTTCTATCCCCGTGTCGGTTTCGACGCAGGTCACTTCACTGTTAACCTTGACTATAACATTGTTCCTGAAACTGCCGGAATCAAGAACAGCTACCTGGGTATCAGGATTGGCGGTTTCTTTGGCGGTGGAAAAAAATAAGCTCCACAAAACGCTCACAAAAAAGCTGCTCCATGGAACAGCTTTTTTTGTGAGTTGTGGGTAGTGCGTCCTTCTACCGTTATTCCTTTTGATCTTTTCCAGCTCGATTTTGAAAGATAGATGTAGAGACGCAAAATCTTGCGTCTCTACATCTTCCCATACACGTCACAACTCACCAGGCGCAATCTCAGCCTTCACTACGTCCGTTCGTGCAGGCTTATCCCCCTCTCTCCATACAAAACCCTTCAGCGTTTTTTCTTCTTTCTTCAACTCATGGGGCGGAATGAACTGCGCTTCAGGCCTTATGTAAAAACTCAGGTTATTGACTTTTCCTTGCTTGAACCGAATGGTGATGTTGCTGCAGATGATCTTATTCATTCCCATGAAGGACTGGTCTTCATCATCGAGGGCAAAGAATAAACTTTCCCCGTTGCCCTGCACGATCACACGGTTGATGTGGCGGCCTGCAAAGTCCGCCGTCATTTCACGGCCTTTTATTTGATTGAAATTTTTTAAAGTGTCCTGTGAGATCACAAAAGCGTGATCTACCAGGAACATTTTGCTGATGGTATTATTTTCAATTAACATGCTGATGGAGTCGGCAGTGAGCTGATTTCCCTGCGTCCATAACACCGGATTCTCGTAAAAATAGATAGTCGAATCAGTCGCCCGGTATTCCAGCGAATCTGCGATCCCCTGAAGATCCTTTTTATAGATCTTCACATTGTGATAAGCCAGGATCCTTTTCTTTGCTTCATCCTCGCTGTCAATGGAAACGAGCGTATCCGCCGTCATAAACAATGTGTCATTATCATCCGTAACCTTGGCAACGAAGGCCTTGTTGTAGACCTTAGTGATTCCCAGATCCTGGAAATAATCAGATGCCTGACCATAGATGATCAGATTTTCTTTCTTCGAAGTCATCACGACATTGCCCCTTACTCTGGCAATATTGCGGACGGCGTCGACATCGTATTCGTCACCTTCAATTGTGTATTCTTTTGACTCACCCACACCGTGATGGAGGTCCGACACCCTGGTAACGGTATTATAAACCCCGTGCTGATACACCATCGTGCTGCTGTCCTTATTGACAACGGTAGTTTTCGAAACGAAGTAGATGTCTTTTGTGCGGGAATTATATTGCATGCTGTCGGCGTACATCGTGTAATCAGGATTCGTGACGGTTACATCCTGTTTAAAGGAAGCCATGTTTGTATTTGCATTGTAGTAACCCTTTTTGCTGGTGAGGACGTTGACGCTATCGACAAGTTTGCCGCCATTGAAATAATAAGCCATGTTGGCGGGCCGCGCATAATCGAGATTATTGGTATAAAGGGTCGCGGTCTTGAGCTTTGTAAAGACGACGTTTCTCCGAAACTTCGCCGTCTTTTGGTCGCCGTCATAGATCAGTCGGGATCCGGTGATCGTTATTGAATCACCCTCGATGATCCTGACCTTGCCGAACGCCTCAACGGAATTTTCTTTTCTGTAAAAGTGGGCGGAGTCACAGTAAATGGTGGTTTGATTCTGAACAAATACTACGTTGCCAATGAGCCTTTGAAAACGCTGATCTCCCTTTTTACCCACCCTGAGCTCATCGGATTCTCTCAACCTCACCTTTTTCTGTCCGTAAGCGGTGGCCACGGTAGCCAGCAGGAAGGCAACGATCAAAAATCTTTGAATTGTGGATGATATCCTCGAAACGTTCATCGTAAATGGTAAATTTGAATGTGGTAGAGCAATTATTAAACCATATCAGGCGCTACGCACTCTGCAAAACTACGGATAAAATCCTTTTGGCGGTAAGCGGCGGGGTGGATTCGATGGTGATGTTACATTTATTGAAGGACGCCGGCCTTAAGGTCGGTGTGGCGCACTGTAATTTTCAACTGAGGGGAGCGGAGTCTTCGGCCGATGAAGAGCTTGTCAGGAAAACCTGCGTTGGCCTGAACGTTCCTTTCTTTGTGACAAGATTCGACACGACTACCCATGCCGCTACCCATAAGGTTTCAATACAAATGGCCGCAAGAGACCTCCGATACGCCTATTTCCGGGGCTTGCTGGAAACAGAGGGCTACGACCTTGTGGCGACGGCGCATCATTTTAATGACACGATAGAAAGCACGTTGCTCAACCTGGTCCGGGGAACAGGTATGGACGGGCTTGTCGGTATTGCGCCAAAGAAAGAAAAGATCATCAGGCCCCTACTTTTTGCTAACCGGGCAATGATCATGGATTATGCGCTCCAGGAAAAAATTCCATGGAGAGAAGATGCAACCAATCTGTCGGATGATTATCAGCGAAATTTCATCCGGCATCAGGTGATTCCACGACTTGAGGATGTGAATCCCGGTTTTGAACAAACATTCAGGGACACCCACGAGCGTCTTTTGGGTGCCAGCCTTTTTGTGCAAAGTTTTATCAAAGAATTCCGCACGTTGGCCGTGGAAAAACGCGACAAAAAAACGAATGTGGACATCCGCGAGATACTGCATTCCCCTTCGCCTGCCGTCTTGCTGTGGGAACTGATCAAAGAACTCGGTTTCAACTTTGACCAATGCAGGCAAATGGTGAACGATCATCAGCCGGGCAAACTTTTCTATTCAACCTCACATCAACTGCTTGTTGACCGCACGCACTTTATCATTGAAAAAACACAACCTTCGCAATTCACCACCATGACCCTTTCAAGGGGTCAGCAAAGAATAGGAGAGATTCCATTCGCACTTGTAATGAAGGAACAGACAAACAATGATTTTCAGCTGGTAAAGGATCCGTCGGTTGCCCAGCTGGATGCGGATCGTCTGCAATTCCCCCTGATCTGGAGGAAATGGCAGGCAGGTGACTATTTCATACCCCTCGGCATGCGGCAGGAGAAAAAGCTCAGCGATTTTCTCATTGATCTGAAAATTCCCTTTAATACAAAAGCTGACATCACGGTGCTGGAATCAGCGGGTGAAATTGTTTGGGTAGTGGGTTACCGAATAAACGAGCGATATAAAGTCACAAAAGACACCAAACGCATTCTTGTCATTGCAGAGGAGTCGCATCGGGAACGCAGGTAGGGGCGAAAAAATCTTTAGACCCTGCGTGCGCCCGCGCTGCGCCCCTAAAAAAAAATTTCTTAAGTCGGGGCTAATTAATAAATTGGCACCCGTTATCCAGGCCTTATTAGGTGTTCATGAGGGATTCGCTCCGAAATATCAAAAATTACCCCGAGATGGCAGTTGGTTTGCCTTCTTACATATCTAAACCTAAATCCAAAAAAATATGAAAGTTACTGTAGTTGGCGCCGGAAATGTTGGTGCAACGTGCGCCGATGTTCTGGCATACCGGGAGATCGCCAATCAAATTGTATTAATAGACATTAAGGAAGGATTAGCAGAAGGAAAATCACTGGATATATGGCAGAAGGCCCCCGTTGACCTGTATGACAGCCGGACAATCGGTTCGACGAATGATTATTCTAAAACGGCGGGATCAGAAGTTGTGGTGATCACTTCGGGTCTGCCCCGAAAACCGGGCATGAGCCGCGACGACCTCATTGGCACTAACGCCGGTATTGTGAAAACCGTTACCGAAAACATTGTGCGTTATTCTCCCGGGGCCATTATTATCGTCGTTTCAAACCCACTGGATGTGATGACCTATCAGGCACACCTCACGTCAAAGTTTCCCAGAACAAAAGTGATGGGTATGGCGGGTATATTGGATACAGCGCGCTACAGGGCGTTTCTTGCCGAAGCGTTGAATATTTCACCGAAGGATATTCAGGCAATGTTGCTGGGTGGTCACGGAGACACGATGGTTCCACTCCCCCGGTACACTACAGTCGCCGGCATCCCCGTTACTGAGCTGATGGATAAAGATAAATTGAACGCTATCCTGGAGCGAACGAAAGTTGGAGGAGGGGAGCTTGTGAAACTCATGGGCACCTCGGCATGGTACGCGCCGGGTTCCGCTGCGGCCCAAATGGTGGAGGCAATCGTTCGTGATCAGCGCCGGATATTCCCCGTATGTGCGAAGCTTGAGGGTGAGTATGGAGTTGAAGATTGTTATCTCGGTGTGCCTGTCATTCTGGGAAAGAATGGAATTGAAAAGATCATCGAACTTGATCTGAACAGTGAAGAAAAAGCATCTTTTGAAGCGAGCCGCAAAGCTGTGAAAGAGGTGATGAGCGTTCTTGAGCGCCTGGGATAAGAAACGCGGGATCAGGCCTTCAATTGGCAATTCCCTCATTAAACCACCACAGTACCTATGCAAAAACTACAGAGTTGGGACTACATCGTTTTTCTCATTTACTTCATTATCGTGGCTTTTTATGGTTATTGGATCTACAATCGCAAGAAAAAAGTTCAAACTGACTCGAAGGATTTCTTTTTAGCAGAAGGTGCCCTCACCTGGTGGGCAATAGGAGCCTCGCTGATCGCCTCCAATATTTCAGCCGAGCAATTTATCGGGATGTCAGGTTCCGGGTTCAAAATGGGCCTTGCCATCGCCACCTATGAATGGATGGCAGCCGCCACCTTGCTGGTGGTCGCGATCTTCTTTATGCCGATCTACCTGAAGAACCGCATCTATACCATGCCGCAGTTTCTGACGCAGCGGTATAACACGACGGTGAGCACGATCATGGCCATCTTCTGGCTGTTGTTGTATGTGATCGTCAACCTGACCTCTATCCTTTTCCTCGGGGCGCTGGCCATCAGTACCATTTCCGGGTTGAGTATCTGGCTTTGCATGATAAGCCTGGGTGTTTTTGCCATCGTCATTACCCTTGGAGGCATGAAGGTGATCGGATATACGGACGTGATCCAGGTGTTCTTTCTCATCCTCGGTGGATTGGCGACCACGTACCTGGCGATGGACCTGGTATCCGAACATTACAATACCACAGGTGTTCTCAATGGCTTTTCGCTGATGCTTGAGCACGCCGACGACCATTTCCACATGGTGTTCGATCAGAGTAATCCGAATTATCTGGACCTCCCGGGTTTAACGATCCTGCTCGGAGGTATGTGGATCGTGAACCTGAACTATTGGGGATGCAATCAGTACATCACACAACGCGCCCTGGGCGCCGATCTTACCACTGCAAGGAATGGAATTCTCTTTGCAGCGTTCCTTAAACTCCTCATGCCGGTGATCGTGGTTCTCCCCGGAATTGCCGCCTATGTCCTGTATCAGGAGGGAATGTTCCAGGAAGATATGATTGACCAGGGGACGGTAAACCCTGACCGCGCTTATCCCGTGTTGTTAAACCTGCTACCCATGGGGTTGAAAGGCCTGGCATTCGCCGCCCTCACCGCAGCCATTGTTGCATCGCTCGCTGGTAAAGCCAACAGTATCTCTACCATCTTCACACTCGATATCTATAAAAAATTTATTAAGCAGGACGCGTCCGAAAAACACATGGTCATCATAGGACGGATCGCGATCGTCATTTCGATGCTCTTAGCAGGACTCATCGCGCCTTTCATGGGCATTGACAAGAAAGGCGGATTTCAATATATCCAGGAATACACAGGATTCGTATCTCCCGGTATCTTCGCGATCTTTATCCTCGGCTTTTTCTGGAAGCGCACCACGGCAAAGGCCGCACTCGTGGCAGCGCTTATCACATTTCCCCTTTCATTGTTATTTAAGTTCCTGCCAGACATGGTGGACCTTTCGCTGTTGGCAGAATACGGATTTTCAGCACGCAATCCCGAATCTGCTCTCTTTGAAATTCCGTTTATCGACCGCATGGGATTTGTGTTCCTGATTGTCGTGGCGTTGATGGTGGTGATCAGCCTGGCAGACCCTGCAAGCAAGAACAATCCAAAAGGATTGGAAATAGATTCGCAGATGTTCAAGCCACAGGGAGTGTTCGCCATTGGGGCAGCCGTTGTCTGCATTATACTGGCCGTTCTGTATTTCGCATTCTGGTAGATCTGTGAGTGGTGAGACCCCACCGACGGCGGCCTCGGCTTTGATAAGTCAATAACACGGTAAACGCCTCGTGAGCGCGTGCGAAGTTAATCGGTGCAAACTTTGGCGACACCTATTCTCATCGGGCCCGAAGGGACCTCAGTCGCCCACTATATGGACACATCCGGTGGGTGAGCTTGTCGAACCCTTCGCTGCCCCTCGACAGGCCCCGTTCGACAGGCTCACGGCAGGCAGCCAGCAGCCACCAGATAGAGTGTGCTATGTTACAAAGGAGCCCTTATCCCTAAAAAAAATTGACTAAATTTAACCGCCCTTAACACCTAATTTCGGGATATGAACAGAATTGACCGGCTTGCCGCGATGCTGATCCATCTTCAGACAAAACGGATCGTAAAGGCGGAAGAGCTTTCCGATCGGTTTGAGATAAGTCTGCGCACTGTTTACCGCGATGTGAAAGCGCTGATGGAGGGCGGAGTACCCATTGGTTCGGAGGCGGGCAAAGGATATTTTATTGTTGAAGGTTACCATCTGCCGCCCGTGATGTTTAATCAGGAAGAAGCCAGCGCCCTGCTTACGGCGGGAAAACTGGTGGAGAAAATGACGGACGATTCCATAAGAAAAGCTTATGAGTCGGCGTTGCTTAAGATCAAATCGGTATTGAACACTTCGGAAAAAGATCACCTTGAGAATCTTCAATCGTCAATAGCAGTGTTCCGGTTGCCGGACCATCAGCCTGATTTTCCCAACCAGTTTATGGCCGATATCCAGAAGGCCATATCCAAAAGGAATGTTCTTTCACTTTCCTATTACACGACGCAAAAGCGGGAGCACACCACCCGCTTTGTCGAGCCGATCGGCGTGGTGTATTACTCGGGGCAATGGCATCTTATTGCATGGTGCAGGCTGCGCAGCGGCTATCGCGATTTCAGGACCGATATGATCCAGTCCCTGCATAACACGGGGGAAATTTTCGACCCGCGCAGTCACTACACGCTGCAGGAATATTTCGACAGCCTCATGAAGGCGCACGATGACATGGTGAAAGTGGTGATCATCTTTGATAAAGCCGTCACTCGCTACATGAAAAATGCGCGCTACTATTATGGTTTTGTCTCTGAAGAAGACCTGGGTGAAAAATGTCGTCTGACATTCCTGATAGCAAACCTGAGATCATTCTGCCAGTGGCTCATGATGTTTGGGAAATCCGTGGAAATAGAAAGCCCGGACGCACTGAAGGAGACCATGGACGAACTGCTGGAGGAGTTGCGTGCGCATTACAGCTCCCTTACGCTCATGCCTTCACGCGCGTGAGCAGCGTTCAAACAGTTTTATAGCATGTGGGGTGTAGAGACGCAAAATCTTGTGTCTCTACATCAACAGCCTAATACTCGAATCGATAAATCACTCCCACGCGGTATTCCACCATGCTGAGCACATTGCTGTAGACATATCCCACGTGGTGCTCATGGATAACCTGTGTCTGCGTATTGATGAAACGCGCCATGACATCCTGATCGGGCATGGGTTGTGCGGGATCCATTTCAACATTCATGTATTTCACAATGCCTCCGTGGATGGCGTGCACACTGAAGTCAAAGAAAAGCCGTTGTGATTCTGTTTTGTGGAAGAACGTATTAAAATCCAGGCGCACGCCTGCCCCGCCGCTGAAGGAATAAGTATTGTCACGTGAAAGCATCTCCGACTCGAGGGGATGGCAACTGAATTCATCGGTAGGATCCTCAATGGTAAGGTTAGTCGTGAACCAGCTCCAGCCAAGCTTTCCGCTGAGGTAAGGATTGACATTCTTGCCGTCGCGCAAAAAATGTTTTCCGGTGAGGAAGAGATTGGTGATACCGTTGCCGACGTTCACATCCGTCTCCGTTACGGAACCATCACTGAAAGTATATTCCTGTCGTGATGTTTCATGGCCATAAGTGGCAATATTCAATTCTATTCCCACAGAGAACGGGCTTTTGAAATGTTTGGAAGCTGCAAGGGTTATGCCAAAGGCGTTATTCATATTCCTGGCCATCATTTCTGTGGGACGGGAGAGGAAGAGGTCTGATCCCAGCTCTAAAGTTTGTGCAAACAACGCAGGGCCAGTCAGGACAAGCAATAAAAGTACTTTTATCGTTTTCATAACGGGAGGTTTGTTTTGAACGGGTTATATTGTATTAAAAGATACAAAAAACCCCTGTTATTTGAAATAGGTTAAATCTGTTCACCATGCATCCGAACGAAAGGCTGATCTGTGCATTTTACGAGGCTTTTGACAAAAAAGATTATAAGACTATGCAGAATGCGTATCACCCGCAGGCTTGTTTTTCGGATCCTGTTTTTCAGAATTTGTCCGCCTCCGAGGTGCGGGCCATGTGGGAGATGCTAACACGCTCCGCCGGGGACCTGAAAATAAATTTCAGAGGTGCGGAAGCCGATGACCATCAGGGGCAATGCCGATGGGAAGCCAGGTATACTTTTTCGGGTACGGGTCGACCTGTACACAATGTCATTGATGCAAGCTTCCGGTTTGAGGAAGGAAAGATCCTGCAT
>JBBEBN010000240.1:0-27432 GCA_040882305.1 Cyclobacteriaceae bacterium | reverse complement strand
AAAATAAACGAACAACAAATGACCGTTGAACTGGTTTGGCACTTCGACCACAACAAAGAGGTGTTCACGAAATTTACCGGATATACACAGGACCTCAGCGATACGCGGTTGGCAGCTTATATGTTTGCGAGCGAGAACACGCCGAAAATTGTTGAAGTGAATACCGCCAATCAGGTTGTGTATGAGGCCACAATCAACCGTGCAAGGCTTCTTATTACCGGACACTTAAGTTTGATGTCTACAGTGGAATAGAATAAAATGTGAATGTGCCTCTAAACAAATTGATTTCAAATCTTCCGAATAGAATTTGTTAACGAGTGAAATTACGAGTCTTCAGGCAGAATGTATACACTATGCGTTTTAAGCCCCTCGGCAATACTTAAACATAACAACTTGCATGACATCATCTCGAAAGACTGCCCGAAAGTCGGTCATATTGATTGTAGCAATGATTGCAATCACTGGTTCAGCCGGCGCACAGGTCGATCAGGAGTTTTGGTTTGCTCCTCCCGAGGTAACTTCCGCGCATGGAGATAAACCGATTTACTTGCGGATCTCAACGCTCGATCGGGCCAGTACGGTTACGGTATCGCAGCCCGCGAATAAATCCTTTGCGCCTATACTGCGTACCATTGTGGCGAACGCCACTGTCGTGATCGACTTAACAGGTCACATTGTTTCCATGGAAACGCAACCAGCCGATCTGGTTCGCAAAACGGGACTTTTCATTTCGGCTACCAGTCCCGTGACCGTTTATTATGAGGAGGGTTCCTACGCCAACGCGGAAATCTTTGTGTTAAAAGGAAAAAACGGATTAGGCAATCAATTTATGATTCCAAGTCAAGATCGCTACAGCAATCATAACGGCTATCCTGAAGCCTTTTCCTCCTTCGACATTGTGGCGACCCGCGATCACACCGTGGTAACTATAACGCCTTCCAGCGCCGTTGTTGGCCACGAGAAGGGCGTTTCCTTCACGGTAACATTAAACAAAGGCGAGACATATTCCGCTACCAGTATTTCTCAAGACGTATCTTTTACCCTGGGCGGATCCAAAGTTGAATCAAATAAGCCAATAGCCGTCACGCTGAAAGAAGACAGTCTTCATTTAGGCGTTTGTGCTGATTTAGCCGGTGATCAACTTGTTCCAATTGGAGTTACAGGTGACGAATATGTTATCATGAAAGGGTTTCTCGATTCTGCCGAATTTGCATTTGTAACAGCAGTTTATGACAGCACGCAGCTATTTGTAAGTGGAAGTTCTTCAGCAATAGCGCACTTGCATCAAGGACAACTTTTCCGTATTCCTATTTCTAATAGCGTAACTTATTTAAAGGCCAGCAGGCCTGTGTTTGTTAACCATGTGACCGGGTTTGGCTGTGAACTGGGAATGGCTGTTTTGCCAGCCCTTACTTGCAGAGGCTCCACACAAGTTAGTTTTACGCGCTCCACAAGCGATTTTTTTGGGTTAAATATTGTTGTGCCAAGATCAGGAATTAATAATTTCAGACTCAATGGGAGGTCTGACTTGACGCCAGGCGGCGCATTTACCCCAGTTCCCGGAACGAATGACGACTGGTATGCCGCCAGGTTTGAATTCAACGATGCCGTTGTTCCTGTTGACGCTGGCAGCGTAATCACCAATTCAGAGAGTTCATTTCAGGTCGGAACAATTAATGGGGAGGCGCACACATCCTGCATGTATGGTTATTTTTCATCGTTCAGCACATTGTTTATTGGTGATGATTTTAACATTTGTCCCAATGCAACGGAGTGGTTGGACGCGGGACCTGAAAAGGATTCCTATGAATGGAGTACAGGGCAAACTACACAACTCATCGAGATCAATGAGCCGGGAATATATTGGGTTACCACAAAAAAATTTGATTGTGTCCTTCAAGACACAATCGTTGTTGGTCGTGCTGAACCTGACAGCGCGCACCTCGAGCTAGGACCTGATATTTCAGTTTGCACTGGCGAGGAGCTGACACTGAATGCATCCTGGCCCGACGGCTCCTATAGGTGGAACACAGGTGAAACCACACCTTCCATTCAGGCAAAGCAGGCAGGTCAGTACAGTGTTACCATCGAGACTCTTAATTGTTCGCTTCACGATACGATAGACGTTTCATTCTATCCCGCATTTCCGAAACCTGTTATTAGAGGACCAACAACGGTGTGCCCCAATGTTCAGGCAATAGAATATCAGGGTATTTTTTTTGATTCTTTGAATTACCAATGGGCGATACAGGGTGGACAAATAGTTGATCAATCGAATCCTGCAGAAATAAAAGTTGATTGGGGACTAACTTCAGATAATGCATTCCTGGAGTTGAAGCTCCTGAGTGATTACAGCTGCCCGGAAGATGTTACACGGCTTATCGTAAAAATTAACAGACGACTGGAGCCGGAGATTACAAGCGGTGAGGATACCATTTGTTTTAATGATCGGTCCGATAAGATATATTCTACAACTAACGTTAATGGTTCGGTTTACACCTGGGATGTAGTGGGTGGAACTATTGTTTCCGGTCAGGGTGCTCCGTACGTTGTGGTAAATTGGAACGACACCAGTCAGCATGCGCTTCAGGTTACAGAGGCAAGCGTTACCGATACTGACGTATGCGCAGGGCAGTCAGCAGTTCTCCCGATCGTAGTGTTCAGGGATTCTGCATCATTTGATCTCAGATTTGTAACCGCCGCACATGACGTTGCCGACAATGGTTCCTTTAAGGCTACGTGGACTATGCGAAACCCCGAGCGACTTGAAAAAAATCTGATATGGCTTCGACACAAGCATGCCACTGAGTCTAAGTTCTCCGACAGCTTATCGCTGCCTGCGAACACAGTTCATGAGGCGGAATTTACAGATACTGATTTCTTAACGTCAGTGCGCGACTTTCAAGTTTCAGCGGTTGACATGTGCGGGAATCGTATAATATCTTCCGTTCACGAGAACATAGTTATAGTCGCAACTGAGGACAATCTCAATCAAATTATCACCCTGCAATGGAACGAGTATAAAGGCTGGCCATCAGGTGTAAAATCGTATATTCTGTGGGCAAAACTCGACAAGCAGGACCATGACTCATTGATAGCGACGCTCTCTGAGGCACAGCACCTAAATGTGATTGTGCCTTCCAACCAGGCTCTTACCCATCAATATTGGGTCAAGGCGATTGGATACAACAATGAAATCTCGTTGTCGAATAAAGTTAACCTGAAGTTTGATCATCCTGTTTGGATACCCAATGTCATAACCAGGAACAATGATGGGTATAATGACCATTTGACGATTTCAAACATCAACCTGTATCCTAAGAACAAATTTATCATCTACAACCGGTGGGGTAATGTGGTATACGAAATCATTGGTTTCAATAATACGTGGGAAGGGCGTGATCTGACTTCGGGCATTTATTTCTATGAACTGATATTATATGATAAGAATACCAGATATCGGGGATCTCTGTCAATACTGAACTAAGCTGGAATGGATCATTTCCAGTGACTTCCAAAAAATGTAAAATTCAAGCGGGCGCAACGTTTGGAGGCTGTCTTCGGTCATACCTATAAAGGGACAATTCAACCCAGGGTGTTGCGGACACGCTATTGAATATTCTTGCAGGGTAATTGGGATCATACAAAGTGTAGTATCTCAACTAACTGCCGATAAATAGTTAACAACAAAATTCTAAGTTATGCGAATCAACTCTATCGGGTCACTTGCCTGGGGAATCCTGGTTGTGGCACTTGGATGTGGAATGGAGGGTGAAGAACTACGCCCTGCCCAGCGTGTGGTTTCATCGTCAGAGGTTTCATCCTCAGGGGTTTCATCGCCAGATCTGGTTGGTCGCGACCCGTTTGCGTGGTCGGAACCCGTGTGGTTAGGACCGTTGATCAACTCGACCGGGCGGGAGTTCGGTGCAAATCTTTCAAGCAACGGACTTAGTCTGTACTTCAACTCTGATCGAGGTGGCTCGTTGGATATCTGGGTTTCCCGACGGGCCGGACCTGGCTGTCCCTGGCAGTCGCCCGTGAATCTGGGAGCGCCCCTGAACACGGCCCTTAACGAAGGCGTGCCCAATTTTACCCCTGACGGGCGTGTCGCGTTCTTTGCCAGTCACGGACACGACAGTCGTGGTAGCGCCGATATTTTCGTTTCGCACAGAGTGGATCCTAATGACGATTTCGGGTGGGAAGCCCCGGTGAATCTGGGTTCCGACGTGAACACGTTGGAGCATGAATCAAGTCCCGCGTATGTCCAGAGCGAAGGCGGCGGCGGGCAATTGTATTTCACCCGCGAGGGTCAATTCTTCACGATCGAGCTATCGCGCGACGGTCAGACGCGCGGCCCGGCAGTCCACATTTCCGAGCTGAGCGAGCCTGGGGGCGTGAATCGAGCACTGACGGTACGCGCCGACGGCAGAGAACTCATTTTCTTTTCCTCTGCGCCGCACCCCGGTGCAATGGGCTTGGCCGACCTGTGGGTTTCCAATCGGCGCAGCGTCAATGATCCCTGGTCCGCACCACGCAACCTCGGGCCGCCGGTGAATTCAGGTCGTCCGGAGCTGGATGCTCGTCTGTCGCTAGACGGCCAAACCCTGTTGATCTGCATTGGTGCGCGTCCCGGTGGCCTCGGCTTCCAGGACCTCTGGATGTCAACGCGCGGGCCGAGCGCCAAAAAGGAGGCAGTTAATTCGACTCAGTGCCCCCCTTAACCCTTAGGCCTTAAATAAACTGACAAGAAAAATATATTCATTACCATTACAGTGGCTGTTTTTCTTTTGGTTTTTTGACTTTGTTGACTGTCGCCAGGGGAAGTTTAGTGAGGATTACTCCCGCCTGTCGCGGGGAAAGATATAACCTCGCTAGATTTTCGGTGCGTAATGAATATTTTGGGGAATTAACTTGAAGTCCCTAAATTCACTATACACGCAGCGTTTTGAAGCCGCCTCTGGTCATACTTAATAAGAACCCACAACATCGAAGCGGCGGCAGAATTTTTCTCGCAAGTTTAAGAATAATGACCAATGCTAGAAGATGAAAAATATAGCCAGCTTTGCTTTGCTCATGTGCACGGCAGCGTGCAGCAAGGAAGAATTTAAGACCACGGAACCGACTGAGTTGACAGAACCAACTGAGCTGATCGCCTTCACGCGACCAGCGAGCCACGATGATGAAAGCCCCAAAATTCACGTAATGCATCCAGACGGTTCAAACGTCAGGCTCCTCGGAGGTGGGTAGTAAGTCTTGGGGACGTCGCAGTGTGGCAGAATATTGTTGCTGGTTGGAGTATCGCATGGTCACCGGATGGGCGGATGATTGCGTTCTCAGACGAGGGAGGAATCCATACCTTGAATCTGGATGATTTCAAAGTCAGAAAAGTGGTTGACCGTCTCGCTGTAGGAGATCCCTCATCGGAGCCTCCAAAGCAGCCATCATGGTCACCAGATGGTGGCTACTTGGCATTTGTTGCTACGGGTGGTAGTTTTTGTATTCCCGCTGGTGACTGCTATGATTCTCCCCGTATCTTCATCGCAAGCCTGAATAGTCCTGGTATTACCAATCCGGTAATCGATAGTCTTCTGCGGATTGACTTTGATCCGGCATGGTCCCCGAATGGCAAAAAGATCGCCTTTTCCAGTGTCAGGCGCTGCGCATGGGATTATACAGAAACAAATTCTGATATCTACATCATGAACCTGGATGGGACAGAAGTCACCCGATTGACCAAATGGTCTTTTCACGAGGGACAACCCGTATGGTCACCAGATGGAAAAAAATCGCTTTCTCCGGATGGGGCAATGGAAACAATAGCTCGAGCCTTTATGTAATGAACGCAGATGGTAGCGACCTCTTTCAGGTCACCCATAACTTTGGACACTCTCCAACATGGTCACCAGATGGAACCAGGCTAGCGTTTGAGTCCGACCACGATGGCAACAGTGAAATCTATGTAATTAACATTGATGGCAACGGGCTGAAACGGCTCACCAACGATCCCAGGGAGGATAGATTTCCGGCGTGGTCACCGATATCCAATTAAAACTGCATACACCTAAATTCGCTTCTCACGCAACGTTTTGAACTTGTCTCCGGTCATACCTGTAAGCCGCACCGACGTAAGGGCCAGGATTATTCAAACGAGGGTGTTGCGGACAACGGTATTGAAATTCTTGCAGGGTATTGAGATCATACAAAGTGTGGTATTTCAGCTAACTGCTGATAGATAGTCAACAACAAAACTCTAAAATTATGCGAATCAATTCTATCGGGTCACTTGCCTTGAAACTGGGGCTTGTGGCTATGCTCGGATGCGGTGTTGACGACGAGCAATTGATCCTGGATCAACGTTTAGCTAAACTTGAATTTGGCATTGAGAGCCAGGAACTGAACGCCGCTCAGAATTTTTCGGGATTGGATGCATTGACATGGTCCGATCCTGTTTGGTTAGGGCCCGTCGTCAACTCAACTGCGAGAGATTGGCGGCCCCTTCTCTCGACCGACGGACTGCGACTATACTTTCACTCCGACAGAGACGGCGGATTTGACATTTGGATGTCGCGGCGTGAAGGGCCTAACTGCCCGTGGCAGCCTCCTGTTAAGATGGGTCCGCCGGTGAGCACCAGCGAATATCATGAAGGCGATCCAGAGTTTACGCCTGATGGCCGCGTGATGTTTTTCTCACGGGATGGCGCGCCCGATAGTGAAGGAATTGGTGATCTTTTCTTATCACGCCAGACAGACCCGAATGACGATCTCGCATGGGATGAGCCTGTCAACCTCGGTCCGCATGTGAACACCGCTGAGCACGAATCGAATCCCTGTTACGTGGCAGCTGAGAGTGGCGGCACGCTCTATTTTTCGCGTAGCGCAGAAGGAAGCCCGCCAACTGGTGATATTTACAAAGTGTCGATGAGCCGGGACGGCCGAACGAGCGGTCCTGCAGTGTTTGTAACGGAATTGAATGAGCCCGTGCCGATCGGCGATCACGCTCCGACTGTGCGCGCTGACGGTCGCGAGCTGATCTTCTGGTCGGGAGGTGCAGCAGGATCCCGGCCCGGCGGTGTCGGCCTTGCCGATCTGTGGGTGTCAACGCGTCAGAGCGTGAATGATCCCTGGTCTGCGCCGCGCAACCTCGGCATGCCGGTGAATTCACCATTTGCGGAACTCTCGGCCACGTTGTCGCACGATGGAAGAATGCTGTTTTTTACCTCGGCTCGGCCTGGTGGTCTCGGGCTTCAGGACATGTGGATGTCAACGCGCGGGCCCAGCGCGGGGAAAGAGGAAGTGGCAAGTAGTTCGACTCAGTGCCCTCCATTAACCCATTAGATTAATCTTAAGATGAAAATAGACTTTTCACCATAGTAGTGGCCGTTGTTCTTTTGGTTCTTTGACTTGTTGCGTGTCGCCAGGAGAAGTTTAGTGAGGTTACTCCCGCCTGTCGCGGGGAAAGATATAACCTCGCTAGATTTTCGGTGATGAGTGGTGTCCTCGTTGTGGCAATACTTGGATGTGGGACGGAAGAATTGCCCTTTGCTCGACGTATGTCTTCCGCGGCAGGTCCGGACGCATTTACCGCGTCCGAGCGAATGCCGAGCGGTGATGCGGACGACGGTGAGGCGCCACGCTACTCCGACTGGTCCGCACCGGTCAACCCCGGTGCTGCCGTTCAATACGACCCTTGTAACCACCCGCGGCAAGCTGCGATGATCGGAATCCGTGCTCGGGTTTATTAAGTGGTATGAAAACATCATCGCGATGTAACATAAATCTCTAGATCATATATGAAAAAAATATCTAGAAATCGGATCACGCGGCTTCTGATGATTGCGACGGGCAGCCTGTTATTGTCTGCAAGGATCTTGATGGGGTGTGAGAACAGTGAAGATCCCGGCGAACGACTGCCTGGATTGACCATTGGGGAGTTAGCCTCTCGCGCTCAGCACACCCACAAGTCGAGGAGCGGGGTGTATTGTGTAACCTTCCATTCAGGGCCAGATGAGTATTATTTTTTCCGACAGAATTTATCGAAATTGAATAACGGTAATTTGTTATACTCCACTTAATATGAGGAATACATCAACGCGCTTCATTCTGCGGTTGCTGACCAACCTCGCCACGGGTTGCCTGTTGATGTTTTCCTCCTGCAGGGAAGATGGCAACGAAATTTCACCATCCATCATTCAGTTTAGCGTAAATGTGCAAAAGGTATCGGAGGGAGACGAGGTGATCATCACGCTGACATTGGATAAACCAGCGCCAGGCAGTGGTTCCGTCGAGCTAAGTCTTGAAGGAAATGCTGTTTATAACCAGCACTATGTAACGGCTCCTGCCCCAAGCGCTGGTGCTATTGTTCTGAGAGTTTACAAGGGACATACGTCTACGGCGGTGAAAATAGAACCTGTCGACAACGCAAAGTTTGAGGGTTCCAAGTTCCTCATTTTGCAACTGAGCAATCCTGCGGGCGGACTTCGGTTGGGCGAAATCACAGCGCTCACTGTGGTCATGGCCGATGACGAAGGGCCGTCGCTGGCCGGCTTTGCGGTGCCTTCGGGTACCGTCAATGAGCAGAATGAAAACGGCATCGTTGTGGACATCCCTTTCTCCGCGCCCGCAAAAGGCGAGGGTAGCCTCACCGTTACACTGCAGCAGGGACAAGCCGTTCTCGGAAGAAATTTTACCATTGATCAGGAGCAGACCAACAACTCGTTTTCATTCAATGTCGGGAAAAATTCCGCCGGCGTAAGCTTTAAAGTTTTTCCAGTCGACAATGACCTGTTCACAGGTAATTTTATTCTGCAGTTTGCCATTACTGACATCAGTGGCGTAGTTCAAAAAGGTGACAACCAGAGTTATACCCTTACCGTGGCGGATGATGAAGCTCCATCGGTTGCCAAGTTTGGCCAATCATCCGGTGCGATAGATGAGTCGAACGCCGATGGAATTTCTGTTGAGATACTTCTCTCATCCCCTGTAAAGGGCGAGGGAACAATCGGAATTGCGCTGGCCGCGCAAAATTCAATCTATGGCACGGATTTTACGACCGTGCCCGAGCTGAAAGACAACAGTATTATTTTAAACTTATCCCACAACCAGCACAGTGCCAGCTTTACTGTTTTTCCTGTAAACGACGATCTCCTTACAGGAGAACAAATCCTTTTATTTTCGATTGATGAGGCCAGCGGAGTGGTGTGGAAAGGCAGCGACAGCGCGACGTACGAATTGACGATCGTCGACGATGAAGGACCATGATGGCCTGTCTGAAATAACCATCCAGTGCCCTTCTGGTGAAATGGGTATCTCTGAATTCATTAATCAACGCAACGTTTTGAGCTCTCATCCGTATGAAAAAGAAATTATTGGATCCTTTCCCGCGCGTTCTCTTCAACGCATTGTACAGCATGTTGGTGCTTGTGTCTTGCGAGGACGATCACAAACAGAAGCTTGCGCCTTCGGTGATCCAGTTCAGCGTTAATATTCAAAATGTATCGGAGGGGAATGAGGCCAGCATTTTGTTGACTTTGGATAAACCAGCACCGGGCAATGCTTCAGTTGAACTAACACTTGAAACAAATGCAGTTTATGATCAGCACTTTGGAACGGACCCCTCAGTTAGCAATAATACTATTGAACTTCAGATTGCAAAGGGACAAAAATCTGCGGAGTTTAAAATAACTACCATCGACAACGACAAGTATGAGGGTACGAGGTTCATTATTTTTCAGCTTAAGTCAAAGTCCGAAGGTCTCAGGGTCGGCGACATTACCGCCCTCACGCTTACCATCGGTGACGACGAAGGCCCTTCGATGGCTTACTTTGCAGCAAGTTCTGCCATACTGAATGAGACTTCCGAAAACGGCATCCTCGTGGAGATCCCCTTCTCCGCAGCCGCCAAAGGTGAGGGGAGCCTTACCGTTTCGCTGTATGCGGGAATGGCTATTCCGGGAACAAATTTTACCATTGATCAGGAGCTGACCAATAACTCGTTTTCGTTCAATGTCGTGAAAAATACCACCGGGGTCAGCTTTAAAGTCTTTCCCATAAATAATGACCTCTTCACAGGCGATTTTACCCTTGCGTTTACCATTTCCGAGATAAGCGGTGTTGTGCAAAAGGGCAATAACCTGAAATATACTCTTAAACTTGCCGATGATGAAACCCGCTCTCTGGCCAGGTTTGCCGCGCCCTCCGGGACTGCAGATGAAACCAGTGAAGAAGGAATTGTTGTTGATATTTTGTTGTCTTCCCCGGCAAAGGGCGAGGGCACGATGGCCATTTCATTTTCATCACGCAATCTTTTTTATGGTATCGATTTTACGACCCTTCCGGAAGCAAACGGAAACAGAATAACATTGGATTTCTCTCATAACCAATCCAGCGGTAGTTTCAAAGTCTTTCCCAGGAATGACGACCTCCTTAATGGTAACCGGACCCTTTTATTTTTAATTATTCAATCGACCGGAATTGTGGGGAGAGGTGATGACACGGTGACCCACGAACTGACTTTTATCGATGATGAAAAACCATCCGTTGCAACCTTTGCCTTGACCTCCGCTGTAATTGATGAAACAAGCAGTGACGGCACAGAAGTGGAAATTGTGTTTTCTGATCCTGCACTGGCTCCCGGGCGAATTATAGTCGATGCTGCAGGGTACACGGGAAATTTCACCTCCGATCCTGCGTTGGTAGAGGTATGGCATGATGACAGTTATCCGGGTTATTATACCTACCAGATCGCACTTGATGTTCCGGTCCACGCAACAGGAGCGAGCTTTAAGATTATGCCTATCAACGACAGTCATTGCAATGCAAGTGATGTCACTACCTTTACAATAACCGACGTTAGTGGGTCCATCAGAAAGGAGGAGCCGCCAGCGTTTGATCTCACGATAAATGATGATGAGAATCAGATGCGGGTAACCCTTGCAGAATTAAATGGTACACTGGATGAAAATGACATCGCCGGAAAAGAAATCGTATTGAACTTTTCAAAGCCTTCTGTTGTGGATGGCTTCATCACGGTCTCTTTAGATTATTATTATAATTATTATGATTATAATGGAAGGTACACAACTTTACCTGCTATGAATTTTTCTTCCGGCTATGACTCTTATCTTGAATTGCATTTTAGAAAGGATGACCGGAGTGTTAAGTTTAAAGTGGTACCAATAAATGATCACGTCGCACAGGGTGACGTTACAGAGACCTTTTATATAAGTATATCCGCGGATGTATGCGCGAGAATTCAGGACAATACTTACAAACTTACTATTGCTGATGATGATGATTAACGGGCCTCTGATGAAATCAACCGGATTATTATTTTTATTTACTGGCCTGATTCTATTCGGGTGTGAGAACGGTGATGACCTCCACGCGCTTCGGACGGAACTGACCCTTGCGGAGATCAAACTTGCCCTGGCCACCAGCAAGAATGATAATAACCTGATCACTAAAATTGATTCAGACAATCAAATTACTACGATCCATTTTGAAACGGGCGCTCCGATTGTGATGCAAACGCATTGGATCCAGGCGACAGTTTATGACTCGGCAAACTGGCTGGCTACATTTCAATTGCGCGATGGATCCGATCAATGGGCAAATTTTGTTGGAGAACTTGATTTCGATGAGGATGATATTGTGCTTAACCCTTATTTGACTTCACCTTTAACCGCTCTTGCTGACATTGAGACTCCTGTAAACGGCAAGTTTAAAGTTTTTATCAAAGGCAAGTCGCCGAAAGGCGTGACTGTCGAAAAGAGTTTTGATTATTTCGGGGATGAGCACGAATTGCCCGTCCTTGGTTTGTATGAAGATTACGCGAATCAGGTTGAATTTGTATTTATGAACATCGACAACAAGGTGCGATGTTCAAAAATTGTTGTTCTGAGAACAGCTCCTGTTGAAAATAAGCCACCACTTGAAATAGAGGTCTTCAATAACCAATTATCAGAAGCATACACGGGTCTGTATGTCATTTCCAATTTAAGGGTTGGATTTGACCAGACGGGTGAAACAAGGTGGTATTACAATTTACGGGGTATGTTCTTTGACAAACTCACCAATGGGAATTTCATTGTGGGGGACCCGTCAAGTCAAAGTTTTTCTGAAGTGACCATGCTTGGTCAGCTTGTTAAGCGATACGAGGTGCCGAATGCTCTGCACCACGAGATTTTTGAAATGCCCGCAGGTAATTTCCTGGTGGCATCGCATTCGCCACCGGGCGCTCCTTTTGAGGATGTTGTCGTAGAAATTTCCCGTGTCAGCGGGCAGGTGATCAAATCATGGGACTTCAACACCATTCTTGATCCATCGCGTCGAACGTTGCCAAACACGCAATCGGGGGACTGGCTCCACATCAACGCACTTTACTATGACGAGTCTGACAACAGTATTGTCATTTCCGGCCGAAGCCAGTGCGCAGTAGTGAAAATTGATTATGCAACCAGTGCCATCAAATGGATCCTGAGCAATCACAACTATTGGGATCCGCCGTTTACTTCATTTCTCTTAAAACCGGTTAATAGCCAGGGAAATGAAATGGACATCAGCGATATCGATTTCTGGAGCTATGGCCAGCACGCCATACACCGCCTGCCAAACGCAAATCTTTTGCTATATGATAACGGCGATTACAGGGGATTTTACGACAACCCCAATGTGCCGCAGAATAGTTACACCCGTATTGCGGAGTACAAAATAAACGAACAACAAATGACCGTTGAACTGGTTTGGCACTTCGACCACAACAGAGATGTGTTCACCAAATTTACGGGATATACGCAGGACCTCGAGGATACCCGGCTGGCGGCTTATATGTTTGCGAGCGAAAACACTCCAAAAATTGTCGAGGTGAATACAAACAATCAGGTTGTTTATGAGGCTACGATCAATCGCGGAAAGGCTTCCTATTACAGGACACTTAAGTTAGACGTGTATAGCGGATTAGATTAATTAAGTAATACAACAACGAAAAGGTTAGAAGTAACACCGGCAAAGTTGCCTTCAATGGGAAGCAAAACACCTTGCATGGCCTGATCTCAATATCGAAGCCGATTAGGGATATTGGAATGTCATGAACCTTACCGGTGACTATGCTCCGGGCTGCCACAACCATAACCATGAGCGGATCGCCATTGGTCTTCGTCAAACTGCTTTGGCTAAGATTGATAATCACACTGGTCCGAACCGGTCAACCTGGGCCCGATCGTGAATTCGGGTTCTGTCGACATCGAAGTGTCGATCTCCAGGGACGGGCTCAGCCTGTACCTCGCCTCGAACCGTCCCGAAGGGCTTCGGCGCCTTTGACATCTGGGTCTCCCTGCGCGCAAGCGTAAGCGACCCCTGGGGGCCGCTGCAAAACCTCGGCCCCACGATCAACACGTCGGCTCGCGACCAAGGGATGTTTCTCACGCTCGACGGACACCGGCTCTATTTCTTCAGCGACGGTCAGCCAGGGTTGGGCGGCCTCGACATCTATGTTTCCCGACGGCGCGACCAGCGCGACGACTTCGGGTGGCAGCCACCGGAGAATCTCGGCAGCGGGGTCAACGGGACCTTCAACGAGAACCTGTCGGTTTACTTAGAGGATGAAGCGACCGGGACAGTCACTCTTTACTTTGGCTCGAACCGGCCGGGCATGGGCGGTACGGACATCTACGCCAGCACCCTTCAGCCGGATGAAACCTTTGGTCCGGCAGTCCTGCTGGAGACGCTCAGCAGCGCCTTCAGGGATGCCGTCTTCGCGATCCGACGAGATGGCCTGGAGATGTTTCTGGCCTCCGATCGACCGGGGTCGATCGGCGGTACCGGTACGTTCGACCTCTGGGTTGCGACGCGGGCCAGCACTTCGGACCCGTGGTCAACCCCGGTGAACCTGGGGCCAGTCGTCAACAGCGCGGCTGGTGAGTCGCGTGGGGCGCTCTCGTTTGACGGCACGACCCTCTACATCATCTCGGATCGTCCCGGTGGTGTTGGGAATCTGGACCTCTGGGTAAGCACCCGCAGCAAGCTCAAGGGGCCGGACTAAGAACGAGCGCTGGGGTTATCGCGGATTACCTGGTGAAATAAGAATGGCATTCTCGTTGGCAATGGAATTAATATTGGAAGGTTCCAAAATCGATTCAAATCATGAACATCTGAAGAATGTGTTGAAAAAGGTCTGGTCGTCCTTCCGGGGCCGTTTTTGGGGATGAGACAATGGTTGTGTGAGTATGAGGAAATAAACTTGAATATATGTAAATTCAGTGCCTGCGCAACGTTTGGGCGCCGTCTCCTGTCATATAATAGTGTACCCTCAGCATGAGAAACAAGATCGTACGATTGACCGGTTGGCATGCATTATACCTTGCAACCTGCCTGACATCGTGCGATCCGTTTGAGGAAGACTTCATTCCAAAAGAGAAGCAGATAGTCATAAACCAGAATGCCACCGAGTATTATATTCTGGCCAATACTCCGGCCGTCATTGATCTGAGGACCATTGTGACGTCGTTATTGAGCGTTACAATGAAGGTATCGATCGATCCGACCCGGGGGAGCCTGATTTTTTTGAATGATTATATCTTTAAGTATACGCCGTCCCCATCTTTTATTACAGGTGAGGATCAGTTCGAAATAGCGTTCACAGGTGAGGAGGTAATTCAGACCACAACGATCACGGTGCATATGACAGAAAGTACTTCAGGTTTTCCATGTTCATTGTATGCAGTGGAAGACTATTCTCACGGAGGGCCGGGAAAACCCATTGCAATAGATTTTCTGGACAACGACCGTGTTTGTGGAATTAAGAAGACGGATGTTACAGCCTCTATTTCCATCAATCCTGAACATGGGCAGGCCGTGATAGATAATGGGTCCATCCTATATACACCTGAAGGCGATTTTCAAGGTATCGATGAAATTGTTTATAGGATCAGTGCGGGAAACAGCCAGCAAACTGTCGCGGCTGATGGTTTGCTGGTGTCGCTTGGACTAGTCAGGATAAGCGTCACGAGTGAGGAGTGTCCGTTCATGATTTTTGACTCCGTTGTGTTAGACTTGACCGATGCCATAGATGATATTCTGAATGCAGGTGAATGCGCTGGTGGGTATGACATACCTGTTTGGGAAATTGCCATCCCCCCATGCGACCAGTATGGCTATTACAGTAAACAGATCAGTCAGTCAAACGAAAGTGGCAGTATTTGTTCCGGTGGAGATGGAGGCTTTGCCTATTACCCTGATCCTGATAAGACACCAAAAAATGATACTGCTAAATTTGAGGTTTGTGTAAATGGGCAATGCAGGCAGGTGATCATTTATGTGGTCCGGGAGGAGTCCGGCTAAAAAATATTAGAAATTTCAGAACCCCGACGTGTTATTTTCAAAAACCCAACTCGCCCGCTGCCAGGCAAACGATTCGAAATCGCAACGGGAGTTGTACGATCTTTTCAAACCAAAAGTATTTGGGTTGTGCCGAAGGTACACGCAAAGCCGGGAGGAAGCAGAAGATGTTTTTCAGGAAACGTTCATCCGGATCTTTCAGAATATTTATCAGGTCCGAGATGCTGGACATCTGGAACAATGGATAAAAAGAATTGCAGTGAACACCGCCGTAAACTATTACCATAAGAATAAGCGGCACCACCACGCGATGGAAGATAATGGGACCCACTACACCAATGATGATTATGCGCTTATCCTATCGCATTTTTCCGATGAGCAACTGATCACTCTGATCAACAATCTGCCAGACGGATATCGCCTGGTTTTCAATTTATATGAAGTAGAGGGATATAGTCATGCGGAGATTGCCGGGATGCTGAATATATCCGAAGCAACATCCCGTTCGCAGTTGAACAGGGCCAAACAAACCTTGAAGAACAAACTAAAAGCCTTTGGCGTGTTGAGATATGAAAAGTACGCATGAGCCATTTGACAGAGATTTGAAGGGGAGGCTTCTGGAATATGCGGAGGAGCCTGACAAGGATCTTTGGTCCGGTATCGTCTCGCGCATCGTTTCTTTGGACGCTGCGCCTGGCTGGACGGTCTGGACAAACCGATTGTCAGTTCTTGTGATTGCCCTGTCAGCAGTGTTCTTTTTCACCGCTGAAGGGGAGACTTCACCCAACGAAACGCTCGCCCAGGTTTCTCCTTCCTATACAGTTGTTGATACGATGCAAGTCGCGCCTTTTTTGGATAAGGACGAAGAGTCAATCTCAGGTAATAGTGTCCGGAGGCAAATCACCAGGTCGGCAGGCGAGGGCTTAGAAGTCGAAGTGCATCCGACTCAATTCAGCCGGTTAGTGCCTGAAGAACAACCGCCCGATCAAGTGCATTCTATAGCAGCCAAAGGTGATCTTTCGTTGTTGGAAAATCAACATGATATCCTTCCTTCAGGTACCGACTTGTGGGAACCTGCAACGTCAATAAGACCATCCGGCAAACCCGGCGTGGTAAACAATTCACGAAAGAGTTCAGGCAGGACTTCTCCACAAGACGAGGCGTCGCCGGAGTTGCCCGAAAAGCAACGTGCGAGAAAACCGTTCTCATTGTATTTTACAGCGATGCCGACGTTTGGATATCAACGTATTCAGTCGAATAAGGAAGATGATATCAAAATTCATGGCATTAAAAGCGTCCCCGCATTCTCCGCTGACCGGTTGGGAGTGCGTCTCGAAGCAGGTGCTGAAGTTCCACTTTCGAAACAGTGGACTGTTTTCGGTGGCTTTTTATACTTTCAACGGAAACAAACTATTGATTACATAGAAAGAGAACTGGTGTGGGGTGAGGGCAACGGCCCCAGGAGCGAATACAGCTATGTCTCAAAGTCTATCGAATACGAATTGAAAAATGCAGGCTTGCAGGTCGGACTTACTTATCGCTTGTGGATGGCGAGCAAAAACTCAACAGGCCGGCGGCCACTTTCCACTAGCAGGAAATTGTCGCACGTGCTGGGTTCTGGAATAGAATTTCACAAAGCGCTCAATAAGACGCAGGCATTGGAACGGGCCGAGAACTTCACCGACCCCTCTACTTACGTTTTTTTCAATGTGTACTATCGGATGCAGTATCCAAGTGCCGGAAAATTAAGGGCGATCTTTCAACCAACTTTTAATTATTCCTTTTACATCAATGAAAACCTGAACGCACCGTTTTATGTCAAACCCTACGGACTTGGGTTAAATTTGGGCTGCACCTATAATTTCCGGTAAATCGGGAGTGTTCCAACAAAGTTCTGATGGCTGAATCTGTTTGGCGTCAACAAAATTAGATAGGATTTTCACCTGTGTTAGCATAATTTTGACTTTCATCAATTGTTGGAAATTATGCGTAAAACCTATTTGATCCTGGCTGTTGTCCTGACAGCCTGCACCTCCGCCCAGCTCAACCAAACGCTGGGAGACGTCAACAAATCCCTCAGTGGGCCTGCGCCGCTTACGACCGCAGAAGTGATACAGGGCCTAAAGGAAGCGCTGATAAAAGGCATTTCAAAAGGAAGCGACCTCGTCTCACAGGTCGATGGCTATTTCAAGAACCCGGAAATAAAGATACCCTTTCCTCCTGAGGTCAAGAAAGTGGAGGATCGCCTGCGCCAGATAGGACTCGGAAACGAGGTCGACAAGTTTGTGACGACCTTGAACAGGGGAGCGGAAGATGCTGCAAAGCAAGCGGCCCCCATTTTTATCGAGGCGATCAGATCCATGACCATCGAGGATGCGTGGGCTATTCTAAAAGGGGAACCTGATGCGGCAACCCAATATTTAAAACGCACTACCTCGGGCTTGTTAAAGGAAAAGTTTAAGCCCGTAATTCAGAATTCTTTAAACAAGGTCAATGCCACCAAATATTACGGCGAGATCGTGACGCGATATAACCAAATTCCTTTTGTTCAAAAAGTAAATCCTGATCTGGATGACTATGCAACAGACAAGGCGATCGAGGGTTTGTTTCTGATGATCGCGAAAGAAGAAAAAAATATCCGTCAAAACCCGGTTGCCAGAACCACAGAGATTTTGAAAAAGGTTTTTGGATCCCTGTAGAGACAAGGCCTGCCTTGTCTCTACAGGGCCACCATTGTCTGTTCTTACGGCGCACCCATTGTCTGACCGAATGATTTTTTGCAGGTAATCCAGCGAACGTTCACCTTGAAACAATTCCTATGGATCTTTTCAAAAAGCACGAAGCCTCTCTCAAAAAAGCAATTGAGGCGTTGCACAACCGCACTTTTTTTGCAGCGTTCCCCGAACATCCTGCTCCTGCGGTCTACGGTGAAACCGCTGACGCAGATGGGCAGAAAAAGTTTAAAGACCAACTGGGAAAAAAATTTGAGGATTTGTTGCAGGCGAATCCGGAAGGATGGGCAGGTCAGGAGGAATCTCCTTATCTACAGGAAGCATTGAATATTCAATACCCATTGTTTTCCGCTGCCACCCTGGTGGAACGTTCAAAAAAAGCTTTTCATCAGTGGCGCAAGATTAGCCATGAGGACCGCGCGGGAATTTTGTTTGAATCACTGGAAGGGGTAAAATCGCGTTTCTTTGAAATCGCCTATGCAACGATGCACAGCACCGGTCAGGGCTACATGATGGCGTTCCAGGCGTCTGGTCCTCATGCAGCAGACCGGGCGTTGGAGGCGATCGCCGCAGGGTATGAGGAATTGCATCGACTCCCCTCGAAAGCTTTATGGGATAAGCCCATGGGGAAGTTCAACATTCGACTCAACAAGGAATGGCGTGCCGTACCAAAGGGGATATCCCTTGTCATCGGATGTTCAACATTTCCAACGTGGAATTCCGTCACTGGCATTTACGGCAGCCTGATGACCGGAAATACGGTGCTCGTGAAACCTCACCCGGGGGCGATCCTTCCCATCGCTATCGTTGTAGCAGAGATCCAAAAAGTGCTGCAGCAGAATAATCTTGATCCGAATACATGTCAACTCGCTGCAGACACATTTGAGAAAATGATCACGAAGGAACTGGCAGAACATCCGGATGTGAAACTGATCGACTATACGGGAAATTCTGCGTTTGGAGATTATCTCGAAACACTCCCTGGGAAAACGGTGTTCACGGAGAAAACCGGGGTAAACTCAGTGATCCTGGACTCTGTGGAGGATCCTGATAAGGTGGCGGCAAACATTGCATTTTCGATAAGTTTATACAGTGGACAAATGTGCACCGCTCCTCAGAATATTTTGATGCCGGAATCAGGGATCAGGACGGCCAGCGGTTCCTTGTCATTTGACGAATTTGCAAAAAAGCTGACAGACAACATCAACAGCCTGGTCGACAATCCCAAGGCAGGTCCGTTTGTCCTGGGGGCTATCCAGAATAAAAAGACGTGCGACCGTATCGCGGAGGCGGAGAGGCTTCCCGGAAAGGTATGGTTGAAGTCGCGCGGCCTGGAGAATCCCATGTTCAAAAATGCACGGGTGTTCACACCCGTAGTGGTGGAGGTGGATGCCTCAAAACAGGATGTGTTTGCAAAAGAATTATTCGGACCGATCGCACTGCTGATCAAAACCAGAAATACCGACGAATCGATTGACATTGCCCGGAACATGGCGATGAAGCACGGTGCCATTTCCTGTGGTGCGTATGTCACCGATCCCGTTGTAAAAGAAAAGATCGCCGACGAGATGGCCCTGGCAGCGACGCCGGTGTCATTCAATCTCACCGGAGGAATTTACATGAATCAGAACGCTGCCTTCTCCGACTTCCATGTTACAGGCGGAAACCCTGCGGGGAATGCATCTTTTACGAACCCGGAGTACGTGACGAGGCGATTCACCTGGGTAGGACATCGTGAGCCCGTAGTTTGAGAAGTATGAAAAGTCTTTGCCACTAGCTGTACTCAACAATTCGAAGAATTGTTAAGTCCCCTTCAGGGGATTTAGGGGTTAAAAAAACCACAACTTTATCGCCATGGCGATAATGGAGACGACCATGACCCTTTTTATCCATACCTCTCCCTTATCCACGCTCCAGCGGCTGGCGAACCATCCGCCCCATGCCATCCCTATCGCCAGTATCCCGCCCGTTGCCCAGTGGATCTTGCCTTCTACGGCAAAAACGATAATGGAGACGCCTGTGTAAACAATGGCCGAGAAGACTTTTACGTAATTGCTTGTGATAAGGCTCAGATTGTTGACCAGGTTCAATACAGCCAGGACGAGGAAACCAATGCCGGCCTGCACAAAGCCTCCATAGATGCCAAGAAAGAAAAAGCAAATGGTGCCGATCACCTGGCTTTTGAAAGTAAGCCGCTCCTCACCTTTGGATTTTTTGGGATTGAATACAATGAGGAAAACCGCCATGATCATGACGGCGGCGAAGATCTTGCTGAACAGCTCATCATTTATTCTGGAGGCCAGCAGCGAGCCAATAATGCCACCTCCCAACGTCGAGATCCCGAGATATAAACTGTAAGGCCAGGGCAATGCGACGTTTTTGCTGCGGAAACCTCCGACCGCGAAAAGATTCTGAACCAGAAGCGCGACCCGGTTGGTTGCATTTGCCGAAGTGATCGGCAGACCGAAAAAAGTCAGCATCGGCACCGTGAACAAGGACCCTCCTCCTCCAACAGTGTTTAAGAATGCTGCAACGAAACCGGTGAGAATGATCAATGGGATCTCGAAGTATTCCACGGAAGAAGGTTTAAGGGATGAATATAGTATTATTGAATACATCTCTTGTAACGTTCTGATCGGAAAAGTGAAAGAAATTTTTCCGTATGAACCCAATGAATTTGGCGGAGGAGCGTTATCCTTCCGGAAGTGCTGTTGGCAGATGAGCCTTACCTAAAAAACGCGACAGCATGAAATGGACCCTTTTTATCTTGTGTTTGATGTCTGTTGAGATCCTTCAGGCACAGCAAAAAAAATTCATCCGCCTTTTTCAGTTTTCACTTGCACCAGGCATCAGCACCAACGGTGTGCACCCGGGAGGATTCACCAATTTCTTTTCCGGCGTGGATTTCCTTCACATCAACCACGAACGAAAGAAATTTACGAAGGAGTTTAATATTCTTTCGCGTCCACATGTGTCTTTCGGCTCCAGACTTCATCCGAAAAACAAAAGGTATTATTTCTTCGCTTCGCTTGCCTACAATATATATCGTTCGGAGGCTGACAAAACTATTACGACTTTGCTGAAAGAGACGTCGGGCGAGGAAAAAGTCCAGCACTGGCCGGGGTTTTCCGTGGGCCTTCTTATTCAGGACTGACGGGCGCCTATCGTACCGCTACTTTTCGAATGATCTTTGAAAAGATCCCGGGAAGGAATCTTTTCAGGTAGACGCCAAGAACTTCCCGCCCTCCGATATAAACTTCTTCCTTTTCATTTTCTATTGCTTTAACAATTTTCCGGGCGCACCATTTTGCCGGTCTGCCCTTGTACTGCGCTTCATCCATTTTATTCAGCGGGGATCCGTCTGCCGTCAGCGCCGACAGGGTGATGTTGGTGCGGATAAATCCGGGACAGACCATCGTCACACGGATGTGATCTTTGTAATGCTCCGCGCGGAGCGAATCGAAAAAACCGTGAAGGGCATGTTTCGACGCCGCATAGCCAGAGCGGTATGGGGTACCGAACTTGCCGGTGAGGCTCGTGACGTTCACAAAATGTCCTTTCTTGCGCGTCAGGAAATGCGGAAGCAGAAATTTCGTCAGGGCAACCGTACCAAAGAAATTCACTTCCATCAGCCTCCTGTACACCGCCATCGAAGCTTCTGCCACGAGGCTTCGCTGCGTGATGCCACCATTGTTGATGAGGATGTCGACGTGGCCAAAGATCTGTACAGCGGCCTCCGTTGAAAGTTGGAGCGTATCGGATTTTTCAAGGTCGAGGGGAAGGATCTTTATGTGGGCCTGTGCGGCGGAAGGGCAGTTGCCTTTTACACGTTCCAATTCCTCCTTGCGACGCGACGAAAGGATAAGACGCGCGCCTTTTGCGGAGAGCGCGTATACAAGGGCTTCGCCAATGCCGGAGGAGGCTCCGGTGATCCAGATCACCTGGTCGTTCAAACGGGGCATATGGATAAGTTATACCCTGTCATACACGACGATATCAAATGCATATCGATGCCGCGGGTCGGCAGGGTGGTGTTTGCGGTTGATCTCAACCCAGTCTTTTTTGTCGATCTCCGGAAAAAACGTGTCTCCCGAAACGGTAGCGTCTATTTCAGTCAGGTACATCCGCGTGGTATACGGCATCGCGAGTCGGTATATCTCGGCGCCGCCGATAATAAAGCATTCTGTCTCCGAATTCTTTTTTGCGATCTCAATCGCGGGTTCCAGCGCGTGGAGGACAATACATCCCGGCGCCTGAAAATTCTGCTGCCTCGTGATGACGATATTGGTCCTCTGGGGGAGAGGTTTGAATTTTTCGTGAAGGGAATCGTAGTTCTTTCGACCCATAATGACGTGATGTCCCTTCGTTGTTTCCATAAAGAATTTCGTGTCGTCGGGCAGACGCCAGGGCAGGTCGTTATCTTTTCCGATAACCTTGTTCTTCGAAAGCGCGGCTATTGCTGAGACGATCATAATTTGTTTCCCCTGAAAAAATCCCCGGTGGTCATCTTTTTTTTGCCCTCCGGTTGCAGTTCATCAACGGAGATCCAGCCATCCTGGGTTTTAAAATAAAGATAATTTTTATTGTCCGTCACAAATTCTCCCGCATTTTTCGCGGTGTCGCTTCTATCAATGACAGAGGTTTTATAAACCTTGAAATTTTTTTCGCCGATGACCGTCCATGCAGCGGGATAAGGACTCAATCCGCGGACGAAATTTCTCACCTGCTCACTGGTCTGATCCCACCTGATCTCACAGGTCTCCTTGAAGATCTTGGGGGCGTGTTTGATCTCAATGCCTTCCGGTTGGGGAATGGCGTGGTATTTTCCGGCTTCAACAGCCCGGACCGTTTTCAAAACAAGCGCCGCGCCTTTTTTCATCAGCCGCTCGTACAGCGTTCCGGCATTGTCGTCGTCGTGAATGGTTTCTTTTTCCTGAAAAATGATGCGGCCCGTATCAATGTCGTGACTGAGAAAAAATGTTGTGACGCCTGTTTCCTTTTCGCCGTTGATAATCGCCCAGTTGATGGGTGCTGCACCCCGGTATTGGGGCAGGAGCGAGGCATGCAGATTGAACGTGCCTGATCGCGGCATGGACCAAACGACTTCGGGAAGCATGCGAAATGCTACCACAACCTGAAGCTCGGCCTGAAAACTTTTCAGCTCCTTCAAAAACTGAGGAGATTTCAGGTTCGTGGGTTGCAATACCGGGACATTGTGCTCCAGGGCACAGGATTTAACAGGGGAGAACACAATTTTTTGTCCGCGTCCCTGTGGTTTATCGGGTGCCGTAATGACGGCTACGACGTTCAGATTATTCTGAATGAGAATTTCAAGGCTTGGCACCGCAAACTCCGGAGTGCCCATAAAGATGATTTTTAAAGGATCCATCAGGCTTTATAACGGTGCAAATATGGGTTTTTCGGAAGTCAGGTGCTAAAATGGAAGTGATTTTGAGCTATTTGAATTAGCTTTTGGTTGTTGGCTGGGCGATTTTCGCAACACGAACTCACCTGCGAGGGATTTTGACTTAAGGCGACAAGCAACCCGGGCGGTTACACAGCCCTTGTGCCTACGCTTCCTGGGTGCATTACTTACGGGGAAACTTTGGATGAAGCCATTGTGAATGTCAGAGAGGCGGTTGAACTTTATCTTGAAAGTTTGCGCGAGCACAATGAACCGGTACCAACAGAAGAAAACACCCTTGAATATTCAATTTCTGTGTCTTCGTGAGTAAGACCTAACTCACTTTTTTATCCGTATCATTTCCATCAATCTCTTATCGAACAAAATTGTTCTGGGCTCTTTTAACCTGACCTTTTTGATGAGTGCATGACCGGGACTGATCAAGTAGTTAAACGAATCCGAGATCAGGGCAGAAGGGACCTTCATCAAAAGATGGCGGCCTTCTTTGGAAAATGCGTCCCCGATCTGGCGCGAAAGTTTTAGGTCGCTGTGCCAGTTCCTGGGCAATTTTGGAGTGTATACCTCTGCCTCGTCAGGAATTTCAATAGGGATCATCACATAATTCTTGCTGATCTGATCCAGGGGGATTCTCAACGCAACTTCAAAAGCGGCCAGCACATTATTTTCCGCCGTGTATATCAACCGTGTTCCGGGATTGTTCCAGCGTCCGCCGTGCAAATACGAGCCGGTACCGGAAAGGTCCTTTGCCCACTTCAACAACGAACAGCGGAAAACGATCATGCGAGAATTCCGTGTTCGATCCTGCCCAATATATGCAACAGCTCATCAATGCCCTGGCGTGTTTGGATGCGGTCAATGGGTTTGTCACCCCCGAGGTCAACAGATGGCCGGGTGAGCCAGGCGTGGAAATTCTCAAAAGAATCAAAGATCTCTTTTCCTTTAACATAAAGTTCGGCGAGATGAATGAGCCTGTCGGAAATATAAAGCCGAAGCTTTTCGTGTGGTTTGTAGTTATCGATTGTGCGCCGCGTTACATCCAGGTAGGAGAATAACCGGCGTTCGTCCAGCTGAACCTTTTGCATGAAGATCATCAGCGCCTGCTTCGGTAAGCCCTGCTCTGCGAGGCTCGCCAGGTCTTTTTCAGGGCCCAGGACCTTTGGTCCTCCCAGAAGACTTTTGATCCGGGTTTCTTTCATGTTGGAAAATTTTCATAAATATAACGAAAATTTTCCGAAACCGGTTCTGCCCCTGAATCTCCTGAAGGGGACTTAAGTACGCGGAGCGGACTAGAGACTATCTTTGGAGGCAGTTGTGGGCGTACGCAAGTTTCTGCGCAGGTGTTTGGAGCAAATGGGGCACTTGTCCCATAAATGGCCCCGTGCGGGACAGTGCTTCCTTCCAAAGTAAATGATCTGCAAATGGGCGTTGCCCCATCTATCCTGCGGGATCAGCCGCTTTAGATCGCGCTCCGTTTGCTCAACGCTCTTTCCGTTTGACAACCCCCAGCGATACGCAAGCCTGTGGATGTGCGTATCCACGGGAAATGCAGGCAGCCCGAAAATTTGCGTCATCACGACAGAAGCCGTTTTATGGCCGACACCAGGGAGTTCTTCAAGTTCTTCGAAATTATCGGGAACTTTGCCGTTGTATTTTTCCACGAGGATCTGTGAAAGCTTACTGATGGCCTTCGACTTCGCCGGCGACAGTCCGCAGGGCTTGATGATCTTCCTGATCTCATCCACGGGGATTTTTGCCATGTCGAACGGGTTGTCTGCAAGGCTGAACAGTTCGGGCGTGGTCTTGTTCACCCGTTCGTCGGTGCACTGAGCGGAGAGAACGACGGAGATCAGCAGGGTAAAAGCATCTTTGTGGTCCAGCGGAATTTCCGGATTGGGAAAATATTTATCCAGGATGGAAAGAATGTCCTTTACTTTTTCGGATTTAGTCATTGTCGGGAACCTTCAATAAATTTAAGGCTCAAGTAATACAATATCAAGCGTATTAATTTGAGCGAATCCTTTATCGCAGGTAAGTAAAGGAAGGTCCGCATGAATTTTAGTGCTTTTGTTCCAGATATTAATCGTAAAGTAAATATTTCATTCTCTTCTCTTTGAATACTTCAAGGTCTGCCTGCCATGTTGCCTTAATGTCTTCTTCCGTTAAACCATCTCTGATCTGCTGTTGTAACATCGGTGTGCCTGCCAGCCGGTCAAACGAGCCGGTGAAAAAATTTTCTTTGTCTGCGTATTTCCTGTAAAAGTCCAGCAGGTACTTCAGGTCAATCCTGGGTTCTACCTCCACGTCACCGAGATCCAGTCCATAACACGTTTTCCCTTTGTGCGGCGGATCATTGGACATTCCGGGAATGGGCACAGGCGTAAAACTGAATGGCAGATCCTTAAATTCGGGATTGCCGATGATCAAAAAAGGTGTTTGTGTGCCGCGACCTACGCTGATCACCGTTCCCTCAAAGAGACAAAGGGATGGATATAGTCTCACCGCCTGGTCATTCGGTAAATTCGGCGACGGCCTGACGGGGAGTGAATAAAAATCCTTGTGATTCCATTTCTTAAGGGGGATGATCTCCACGTCGCATTTGACGCCGTTCTCAAGCCAGCCCTCTCCGTTGATCATCTGCGCAAGCTCACCCACCGTCAACCCATGCACTATGGGAATCGGATGCATTCCTACAAAAGACTTCAGCGCTGGCACGCGCATGGGCCCATCGACATAATGTCCGTTCGGATTGGGCCTGTCGAGAATGATCATTTTCTTTCCCTGTTTCGCACAGGCTTCCATGACCAAATGCATCGTGCTGATGTAGGTGTAGAAACGGGTACCTACGTCCTGAATATCAAAAATGACTATGTCGACATCAGCCAATTGCTCAGGGGTGGGTTTGCGGTTGGTGCCATAGAGCGAGACTATTGGCAGCCCGGTTCGGCTGTCAAACCCATCGCTGATCTTTTCTCCGTCTGCTGCTGCGCCGCGGAATCCGTGCTCCGGAGCAAAAACCTTCTTAATACTTATGCCGGAGGATATCAAAGTATCGGTAATGTGCGTTTGTCCTACCAGGGAAGTGTGGTTGACGACTAGCGCGATGTTCTTATTCTTCAGTTTGGGTAAAAGGACATCCATCTGGTCCGCGCCCACCTGCACGGTGGGCTTGTCAGGAGGACCGCCCGCATTTTCAGGAGCATCTGTGGATAGCGGTTTATGGTTGCACTGAATGCCGATGACCAGGAGGAGTATCCAAACGGTGATTCTTATATTTTTCATATTTTTCAGGGATGCCGGAGGTAGTTGAAGAGTTATCGCTATTTTGCAAAATACTTTCTGACTGAAAAGTAAATAAAATTTGAATCTCTCCTACTTCATATCCAAAAGAATAAGCCACGGGTACAAGGAAGGATTCTCCTCTACCATCCACAAGATAGCCATTGTCAGTATTGCCATTGGACTTGCCGCTTCCGTTGTATCCTTTCTAATCATGAAGGGGTTTCAGGAAACCGTGAAGGACAAGATATACGGTTTCAGCGGTCATATCCTGATCACCAAGTTTTCCATGAACAACTCCATGGAAGAACAACCGATGGATTATGAGATCGACCTCTACAATGAACAGGAACAATATCCTTTTATCCGCCACATACAGGAATTTGCCCACAAAATAGGTGTTGTAAAAACCGATGACGAAGCGCTTGGAGTACAGATCAAAGGCGTGGGAAAAAGTTTCGACCTCGAATCCTTTAAAGAAAACATGATCGAGGGTGAGTTTATCCATTTTCAGGATTCCGGGTATTCGAGCGAAGTGGTGCTTAGCAGGACTATTGCCGCAAAATTAAAGAAAGATGTCGGCGACGAAGTCATTGTTCATTTTTTTCAAAACCCGCCGCGCTTCAGGAGGTTGACGATCTCCGGTTATTATGAAACCAACCTGTC
>JBBEBN010000239.1:0-27959 GCA_040882305.1 Cyclobacteriaceae bacterium | reverse complement strand
GATGACGTCGTCCTGAACGATGTCATCGGAATGATCTTCGAAGAACAATCCCTCTTCTTCTTCGTAGACATCAAGACCTAAGAAGCCGATCTTCCCGTTTTTCAATCCGTTGATCACGTCTCTCGTATTCACCAATCCCCCTCTGCTCGTGTTGATGAGCATCACGCCGTGTTTCATTTTGTCTATACTTTCCTGCCGGATGATATAGCGTGATTCATTTTTAAGGGGAAGGTGCAGCGTAATAATATCCGCCTGGCTGAAGAGTTTATTCAGATCGGTGTATTGCACCGCAAATTGTTTTTTTATCTCCTCATTTTCAACGGGGTCGAAAGCGAGAATTTTGCAGTTGAATCCGTTAAGGATCCGCGAAACTACCTGACCGATCTTCCCCGTGCCGATGATGCCGGCGGTTTTACCTGCCATGTCAAACCCTGTCAACCCTTCCAGTGAGAAATTCATATCACGGATACGGCTATGCGCACGGATGATCTTCCGGTTCAGTCCGAGCATGAGCGCGATGGTATGTTCTGCAATTGCTTCCGGCGAGTATTCAGGTACGCGGGCAACTTTAATGCCCAGTCGCCGGGCCTCGCCGAGGTCTACATGATTAAACCCCGCTGACCTCAGCGCGAGATATTTAACGCCGGCCTGCTTTAGCTTCTGCAGGACAGGCGCTGAAGCATCGTCATTCACGAAAATGCACACGGCATTGCTCCCTCGCGCCAACGCTGCCGTTTCAGGTGTGAGGCGCGTATCTGATAAGTGAAGTGAATGGTGGCCCAAAGCTTTCTCAAGGTATTCCTTTTCAAACTTACGGGTGCTATAGATCATTACTTGCATAGTTCAGAAGTTAAAGAGATTTATTATACCATTTGAAGCAGTCATTGTCATATTTCAACACTAAAATAATCATTAAACCAGTCTCTTAAACAGGCGCCGACGCGGGTTGTCCTGAATGCCGCTGATCTATTGCTCAGAATTTCAAGCATCCTGACAGAAAACGATTATATTGAAGCTGTATTACAGATCCTTTTATCGTTATGACGTCATCCAACTAATTCGCGTATGAGAAACTACAATAGTTTGTCTGAGGCAACCAACGACCTGAAAGCAAGAGGCTATACGGAGGATTTCAACCTGCAACCAACTTGTATTGAGTGTCCTTCCTTGAAATTACAATTGCATCCGGAGGAATTTTCTATTGATGAATTCTATCGCTTTGAAGGAATGTCGAATACTGATGACAACAGCATTGTCTTTGCCATTTCGTCCAGGGATGGTGTGAAAGGCGTATTGGTTGATGCCTATGGTGTTTATGCGGAAAGTTTGAGTGAGCCGATGATCCGGAAGCTGAAGATCAATCGGTGATGGACATCGGACTGGTTACCGCTTCTTTTTCAGTCTCGGCCGCATGTTGGCTTTCAACTGATTGGACGTTGAATACCACTGACCATCTTTTGGCACTCTTGAAATATTTATCGGTGAAATACGACTCTATTTATATATATTGATGATAGAGAGCTATTTAGGATTCTCGATAAAGAAAAATCAACATGCAAACAGTATTGGGAGCCGGCGGAGCCATCGGAATTCAGCTTGCGAAAAGCCTCAAAACCTATACAGATGATATCAGGCTTGTTGGACGTAAGCCGCAGAAAGTCAATGACGGCGATCTTCTTTTTTCAGCGGATCTCACGGATTATTCCGCTGTAAAAAAAGCCGTTAAGGATTCGCAGGTCTCATATCTTACTGCGGGGCTGTTGTACAACACGAAGGTATGGGAAAAGGACTGGCCCCTTATCATGCGGAATGTTATCGACGCCTGCCTTGAGCATAAATGCCGGCTGGTATTTTTTGATAATATTTACATGTACACCGCAGGGCTCCCCGATCCCATTACGGAGAATACTGCGATAGATCCGTCGAGCAACAAAGGAAAAGTACGGGCAAAAATCGCGGCGATGATCTTTGATGCTGGTAGCCAACGGGGATTGCAGGCCCTGATAGCAAGGTCTGCAGATTTTTATGGTCCATCGGTAAAGCAGAAGAGCGTCCTGGCCGAAACTGTTATCAAACCTCTAAGCCAAGGCAAAACTGCCAACTGGCTGGTAAACGACAACTACAAGCACTCCTTTACTTATACCGTTGATGCCGGCAAGGCCACAGCGTTGCTTGGTAACACACCCTCCGCCTTCGGAGAAGTATGGCATCTTCCCACCGCGGACAATCCTCCTAACGGAAAACAGTGGGTCAGCCTGATTGCTTCGGAGCTTGGGGTCGCCCCGAAACATCGCGTAGTCAGCAAAAATCTTGTGTGGATAATGGGCCTGTTTATTCCTGTGATGAAGGAATCATATGAAATGCTTTACCAGTTTGATAAAGACTATGTTTTCAGCAGTGCAAAATTTGAGAAGAACTTTGGAATAAAACCAACTTCGTATCAGGATGGTGTCAGGGAAATTGTAAAGGTGGATTATAACTGAAATAGCTTTCTATAGACGATCTTTTCTCCCGCCTGCGCCAGCCAGTGCTGTTTTGCGTTTGCGGCTTCAAACAGTTATTATTGTGTACGTCGGATTTGCGTGTGGTCAGTACGCTTAATTTTAAACCCTAATCAGCCTGATATGCGTCCAAAAACATTTACCCGTCCGGTAGCCATTATTTTTTTGGTCACCTGCCTGGTCTCCTGCTTCCAGCGCGAACAGCACTTTGCCAATCTCGATGACTTGGTTTCCGAACTGGATGATCACAGGGTCACGCTTCCCAACGGATGGTCTTTAAGCCCGGCAGGCAAGCGCATTCCCCTGGGAGATTTTCCCCTGAATGTTGTGGTGTCACCTTCCGGTACACTGATGGCAGTCACGAATAATGGACAGAGCACACAATCCATTATGCTGATCGATCCCCAAACCGAAAGCGTTGTCGATGAAGTGGAGATCCGTAAATCATGGTACGGACTTGTTTTCAACAAGGATGGTACCAGGCTGTATGCTTCGGGGGGGAATGACAACATGATCGTGATCTACAACACTTCTGACCGGACGCTCGTAAAATCGGACTCTATTATACTGGGTAAACCATGGCCTGTGAAAATTTCTCCCACCGGCCTGGCTATCGACGATGAGGCGAATAAATTGTTCATTGCCACAAAAGAAGACAGCGCGCTGTACGCGGTAGATCTGAATGATAAATCTTTTGAGAAAATAGCATTGGGGCACGAAGCCTACGCCTGCCTGTTGAGCCCTGATCGGAAGACCTTGTACGTTACCTTGTGGGGCGGTGATAAGATCGCGGTTTTTGATCCGGCAGCAATGAAAGTTACTTCAACAGTCGCGGTTGGCAGTAATCCCAACGATATGACAATCACGAGCGATGGAAAGTACCTTTTCGTTGCACATGCCAATGACAATTCGGTTTCGGTGATTGAAACCGGCCTGCCTGTTGGTGGGAAGCAGGCAGGGTCGCAGAAAGTCATTGAGGTTTTTACGTCTTCGGTTATTCCTGAATCATTGACTGGCAGCACGCCCAATGCCGTTGCGCTTTCTGAGGATGAAAAGAAACTCTACATCGCCAATGCTGACAATAATTGTATCGCCGTTTTTGATGTAAGCGAACCCGGAGATGGAAAAAGCCTGGGTTTCATTCCCACAGATTGGTATCCGACTTCTTTGAAAGTATGGGATGGCAAGCTCTGGATAACAAATGGAAAAGGCGGGCAATCGATGGCCAATCCGAACGGCCCGAATCCCTACAACGCTCGCACGGATTCCACACAATATATCGCGGGATTGTTCAAGGGCTCCCTGACGATCGTTCCGGAACCAGATGAAGAGACTTTAAAAGCCTATACACAAGCGGTGTTCAAAAATACTCCTTACACAAAGGAAATAGAAGGGTTTGCCGATGGCGAAGAAGGGAATCCGATTCCGAGAAAGAAAGGCGATAAAAGTCCGATCAAGTATGTCTTCTATGTCGTAAAAGAGAACCGCACTTATGACCAGGTCTTTGGCGATATTGAAACAGGGAATGGCGATACGTCCCTTTGCCTGTTTCCCGAAAAGGTTACGCCGAACCAACACGCGCTGGCGCGGGAATTTGTCCTGCTCGATAATTTTTATGTTAATGCTGAAGTGAGTGCTGACGGACATAACTGGTCTATGGCTGCGTATGCCAACGACTACGTTGAAAAAACATGGCCCACCAATTACGGACAAAGAGGGGGAACATATGATTACGAGGGTACGCGTGAAATAGCCTTTCCAAAAGATGGTTTCATCTGGGATTATTGTGCGCGGTCAGGTGTGAGTTACCGGAGCTACGGTGAGTTCATTAACAACGGCAAGCCTGCGCTTAAATCACTTGAGGGTCATTACGATCCGGATTTTCCCGGGTTTAATATGAACATACCGGATATGGTGCGCTTTAAGAAATGGCAGTATGATTTTGATTCCCTTATTGAGAAGAGTGCTGTGCCGCAGTTCAGCACCATCCGCCTTCCTTATGATCATACGGCAGGAGCGAGAATTGGTATGCCAACCCCCAGGGCTATGGTTGCAGAAAATGACCTTGCAGTCGGCCGGCTGGTCGATCACATCAGCAAGAGCCCTGTCTGGAAGGAATCGGCAATTTTTATTCTGGAAGACGATGCACAAAATGGCCCTGACCATGTTGACGCCCATCGGTCGAATGCGCTGGTCATCAGTCCGTACACGAGGAGGAAGGTAACGGTAAGCGAAATGTATTCCACTGCCTCCATGCTTCGGACCATGGAACTGATCCTTGGTTTGCCTCCCATGAGTCAGTACGATGCTGCCGCCACACCTATGTGGAAATGTTTTACTTCCCAACCAGACGCCACCCCTTTCACTGCGCTACCCGCATCCTGGAATCTCAACGAGTTGAACAAGGCCAGGACTTCAATTTCTGATCTGTCAGAGGGTTTCAACTTTGACGTAATGGATGCCGCGCCTGATCTTGCCTTCAGTGAGGTTATCTGGAAGGCTGTAAAAGGACTCGATTCCGAGATGCCCGCTCCCGTCAGGAGTGCATTTATATTACCACAGGAGGAATGGGAAGAAGAGGGTGATGAATAAGATCTGCCTATTTTTTCTTGTTGTCTCAGGAAACGTGCTGGGTCAGTCAGTCAGGGCGACGGTAACCGATTTGCAAACAGGCCTGCCAATACCAGGTGTCACGGTAAAAGTCCTCAGCTCAAACCTGGCAACGATCACCGACGACGAGGGAGGCTTCATTTTTTCTGATCTGCCTTCAACGGCCAGCCTGCTGTTTTCGGCCGTAGGTTATGAGAGTACCGGAAGGGTGTTTTCAGATTCCCTTGCCGACATCAGGATGCAAAGGTCTTCGGTTTACCTCAACACGGATATTACCATTACTGCCAGGCGGTATGAAGCCAAACGCGATGACATTTCGGAAGGAGTGACCATGGCCGACAGCCGGGAGCTTCAGGAAACATCAGCGAGGTCCACGCCCGAAGCTCTTATGGGTACAACGGGGATCTGGGTGCAAAAGACAAATCACGGCAGCGGGTCACCCATCATTAGGGGGTTAATGGGAAATCAGGTTTTGCTGATGGTCGATGGTATCCGGATGAACAACGCTACTTACCGGTATGGGCCGAACCAGTATTTGTCCACGATCGATCCGGGCTTGATTGAAAGGATCGAAGCAATCAGGGGCAATGGCTCCGTCCTCTATGGCAGCGATGCTCTGGGTGGTGTGGTTCAGGTATTATCCCGTACGCCGCATTTTCAATCTGAAGGAAATGAGATGCACGGACTTGTTTCTGGCAAGTGGATGAGTGAAGGGATGGAAAGAAGCCTGAGGTCCGAACTGCAGTTCAGCGGCGAAAAGATTGCAGCCCTCGCAGCGTTCTCGAAAAGACAGTTTGGCGATATTGTCGCGGGCGGATCTTTTGGCACACTCGATCCCACGGGCTATGATGAGGTTGCCGGCGATGCCAAGGTACTGGTCAAAACAGGGACAACGGGGGTGCTGACAGCTGCGTGGCAACAGCATCAACAGAATGCAGTACCGCGTTACGACCAGGTCATCCAGGGTGGATATGCCCTCTACAATTTTGACCCGCAGCTCCGACAGCTTGGATATTTAAGGTGGGAAACATTCACGGATAACCCCCTTGTTAATAGTATTGAAATAACAGGAGGTATCAACCGGTCAGTGGAGGGCATCCAGTCACAGAAAATCGGATCAACGGAAATAAAAGATCAGAAGGACGTGGTGAGTACTTTTAATGCTGTAGCGGAGGTACACTCCCGGCTCAGTAAGTCCTGGGAAGCGCAGTCGGGTGTTGAATGGTATTACGACCTCGTCGACAGCGAAGCGAAGATCTACAATATCGCGGATCAGGAGGAAACCGCAGTAAGGGGCTCTTATGCGGATGACGCCACTGCGAGCAGTATGGCCATTTTCTCCAGTCATTCTTTTAATGTAAAGAAGCTGAACATATCCGCCGGCGCGCGATTCAATACCGTTTCACTTTCCGTGAAAGATCAGACTTTCGGCGATCAGAGAATCAAACCCGCCGCACTCGTGGCGAACGTGCGTTTTGCCTGGCCTATCGATCACCGTTACAGAGCTTTTGTCGGTGGAAACACAGGTTTCCGCGCTCCAAACGTGGATGATGTCAGCAAGTTTGGAGCCGTGGAGAGTACCGTCTTCGAGATCCCCAGTGAAAATCTTTCCCCGGAGAAGTCGCGAAGTATAGAAGCAGGGATTAAACTGAACGCCAAAGAATTTTCAGGGTCATTAACCGCATACCGAACTGCTTTATCTGACCTGATCGACAGGATGCCGGCTACCTACCAGGGAATGGATACTATTGAAAGCAGGAGGGTTTATCAAAAGCAAAACGTCAGCGAATCTTTGCTCAAAGGGTTTGAAGCAGAAGGAACCTTTAACTTGTTTTCACAGGTTAGTGTTTATGGAAATGTCACCTATACTTATGGGAAGAATGTTTCCAAAGACGAACCTATGCGCAGGATACCACCGCTGTTTGGAAAGGTTGGTATTCGGTATCAGCACGCAAAAGGATTTTGGTTCAGGGCCGATTATATTGCTGCGGGTGCGCAACGGAGGCTGGCACCCGGGGATCTGAGTGACGCGCGCATTTCCGTTCGGTTGAAGGATGGGATCATGCCATCGTGGAATATTCTTAATGTGTACACCGGATTTTCGTATAAGTTTCTCACTTTAACAGTATCCGGTCAGAATCTATTTGATGAAGCCTACCGCGTCTACGCATCCGGTGTGGATGCGTATGGGAGGAGTCTGAGTATAAGCCTCGCGGGTAAGTTTTAAGCGTTCATGCCGCGTATCCGTCCTGCCAACCAGTAAAGCTTCTGAAGATGTTGTTAGCTTTAACATAGGATGAGGTTGCCAGTTTAATGTCCTTGATCAGTGAGGCCAGAGCAACTGTTGGGTGAATGTGTGTTGCAATATGGATGTGATCCTCAATTCCGTTTATTCGATACAGACGACAACCTTTCTCTTGACAACCTTTCTCTTTAAGAATTCCCCAGGTGTACTCGAAAAGTAGGAGAATTGCCAAATTCTGGCATGGCCAGTCCATGGCACAGAATTGCGCGAGGGCAGCGGGATGCTGTACCCTCCGGGTAAACAGGGTGATAATTCACGAAGCTGTCGCCCCTTTTCTACACTTTACCCGGGCAAAGTAACGATGATTTCCCGCGGGGAGTAATTTTCTTTTAAGAATACAAAAGCCCCTTTCCCTGGTTTCAAACGGACATTTGAACGTACCGCATGGCCAATCTGCCATGCTACAAGTATAACCGGGCACAATTATTTACCCATTTATTGCTTTGATTAAGAATAGAGTCCTGCCCTCTCTAGCCCATCCCTTGAATTCTATCCTTATGCTTCTCTGCATTAATAAACCGATTGTATCCCGTTATGAATGGAAACGGAGCAACTTGTGGAGGGGGACGAACCTCTAAAGCTAATCTGGATTATTGGCTGTCATTCAATAACCCGGTTCCTTTTTGAAGATGGAAACACTTGTAAATTAAAGACTCATAAAAACTGATGCAAAAATCCGGACCGATAGTGGTTATTGAGGACGACCTGGATGACCAGGAGATACTAGGTGAGATTTTCAAGAAGCTACATTACCCCAATGAAATTAAATTCTTTGCGGATGGTTATAAAGCGCTGGACTTTATCAACGACACCAAGGTCCAGCCTTTTCTGATATTGTCCGATATCAACATGCCAAAATTAAATGGCTTTGAATTACGGCGGAAGATCCACAATAACGAAGAACTCCGGGTCAGGTGTATTCCGTACCTGTTCTTCACCAGTGGCGCCGATCGCAAGGCGGTGACGGATGCCTACTCCATGTCCGCCCAGGGTTTTTTCATTAAGCCCAGCCGTTTTGAACATCTTGAAAGCACCATCCGCAAGATCGTTGAATACTGGATGGAGTGTTATGCTCCCAATCAATATGTTTAGAGGTATTTAATCCCAATAGGATTTTACTGTGGCAGGCGCACGCAAGCATACGCGTGGGGCAGGCGATAAGGAGTCAGAGCATCAATTGCCTCCACCCTGCCTGGTGGCGCGCGCGCCCTGGCCGTGACAATTGATCGTTACGTGTAGCGCTTTCGCTCTTCATGTGAATTGCAAGGGATCTTCATCATAGTTCTCCAGAGTATTCCTATGACAGACATGGGAGCGCAGACATTCTGTAAATTCTGATCGAATGTCACCAAAATCTCCGGAGATTATGATTAAAGTCATAGTTCGCTGAACCGGATCCCGGCTATTTTCGGGGGTCTCAAAAATTATTCCCTTTTCATTTTAAGAAATGCTGTACGAATTAATCAGGCTCATTGATTTTGCCAGTCAAAAGACCGGGGAGGGAAAGCAACTGACGCTTGCCACCATTATAAAAACGACCGGTTCTTCGTATCGCAAAAAAGGGACGCAGATGGTCGTGGCGGAAGATCAGACATATGAGGGCGCCCTTAGCGGAGGGTGTGTGGAGAATGAAGTGTTGCGTCAGTCAATGAAGGTTTTTAGGACGAAGGAAAGTGTCATTTTCGAATATGATGGCCGCTACAAGCTGGGATGCAAGGGCGTGATCCATATCCTCATTGAATACTTTGATAAATCCGTCCTTCATTTGATCTCCAACAAGATCGCTGAATATCAGCGCAGTAGGAAAATCTTTCGGCTGGGCATAAACAAGGATCACGACATGACAAAGGCATGCGTGCATTTTTCCTTTGGTACGGAAAATTGTTTTATCTCCCGGCCCCGGCCAGAGGTATATGATGAAACGGAGGACCTGGAAATACATCCGCACTATCAGCTGGTGATCATCGGCGGTGAATTCGACAGCGTCATACTGGCGCGAATTGCCGACCAGATTGGTATTGAAACATTTTTAGTTGTAAAGGAAACGTTTACCCATGCCCTCCCGAAAACTGTGAAGGTTGCTTATCTCACGCCAGAGGCATTGGTCAATACCGTCAAATTTGATGAGCATACGGCGATTGTCCTCATGACACATTCTTTATCCAGGGATCTGACCTTTCTCATCGAAATGCTTAAAGTAAAATCAAAATACATGGGTATTCTGGGTCCGCCCAGCCGCCGGGAAATGATCCTTGCTGATCTGTTCAATTACAATGAAAGTCTTTTCCTCACATGGCAAGACAAATTAGAAAACCTTCACGGACCGGTCGGATTAAGCATCGGAGCAACAACACCTGAGGAGATCAGTATTTCGATCTTAAGCGAGATCATCTCCGTTTTCAATCATCAAAGGCTGCAGGCGCCTCTCGTGTAATTAGATGGAACGTATTGCTCAAGGGAGAGTAGTTAAATCACCTTGGTAGCAAACTGAATTATCAGCTCAAATTATTTGTTATCCGTCGAGAGTCGGAAATGTCGCGCAGATGAAGGTTTAGCGTCACAAATTTACCCCTCAAAAAAATATGCCATTGCCCCTGATAATAATGATGAAGATCATTATTTGATGATCTTCATCATCGGTCCACCCCTTCGCATAGCCATGGGATTGAGCTGTTTGTTGAGCGCATACGTAAAACTGAGCATAAAATAACGCCCGAGGGAATCGGTCGTGACAAGCTCCAGATAATTGATGTTCGCAGTTTGCTCCACATTAAGCGCCTTGTCAAGTAAATTAATTACGCCAAGCTTCAGTTCTCCACTCCTGTTCTTCAATAAGAACCTTGATACGGAAAGGTTGAGAAGCGGGATCCGTTGATCAAAATCCATGCTCCTGCTCACGTATATCAGGTAATCAAAGTTGACGTTAAGAGAATATTTTTTCAGAAAGCCGACATTCGACTCAAGCCCATAGGTCTGGTTGAAAAACTTTTGATCGGGTTGATCGAATTCATAACTGGTCTGGCGATGGTCGACGCGGGTACTCAGGGTCAGATCGAATATTTCCTTGTACTCGTAATTGTACTGGAAATTCCCGCCCAGGGTCTGCTGGTTGATATCATTTTCCTCGCCGTTCAGTACGGCAATGCTGTTTACTTTCCTGAAATTACCACCTAAATGCAGACGGCTCCCGATCTTTCTGATAGGAACGCCAACGTTGACATTGTTGTTGAAACTAAGGCTGTTGCTGATATTGATCGGCGTAATTGTTCTCACAAAACGACCATCGACAGACTGCGCGTTAACGATCGCATTTGATGTATAGTCAACATCGGAGAAAGCGAAAAAGCTGATAAAGGTGACGGGATTAAATGAAGTGAAATTCAAACGCCAGCTTTGGGAGTATGAGGGTCTGAGGTTTGGATTTCCGGTGTAGATATTCAGCGGATCACTGTTGTCTACCACCGGTTGGAGTTCACGAATATCCGGCTCGCGAACAGACGTTTCGTAATCGAACCGCAAGTGCCTGGAGTTTGAAAAGTTATAATTGAATCTCGCTGACGGCAGCAGGTTGGTGAAACTGCGGTTTGTCGCGGAGCCGGAAAGTTCCAGCTCCCCGGCCAGATAGGTCTTTTGAAGACTCGTCCCTGCAACGAGGTTGTAATCGCCTTTTGAGATCCGTAAGTTGATACCGCCCCGGTGGTATTGATAGTCGCTGTTGTATCTGTTGGAAAGGACAGGGTCGAAGATCCCCTCTCCGTTGTTGATGTTAAAAACATCGCGGATAACCTCGTTCGTGTTTTGACGGAAATTATAGTTCGCCTCCAGGTACTTTCCTTTGCCCAGCGGTTCTGTATAGGAAACGGTGGCCCCATAACTCAGGTAGTCCGTTGACTGCTTGTTGTTTTGTTTTAAGACCTGTTCCATCGGATTTTCTCCGTAAAAAGTATTGATGGCTTCGAGTATTCCGCGGGTCTCGTTCCTGTTGAAGCGAAGCTGAATATTTGTTGAGAACGATCTTCCTTTTTTCCCGAACCTGTGCCGGTACAATAGGTTCGAATTCAATGTCGTGTTGATTTCCCCCGAGGAATAGCCGCGTTCATTTTCACTGGCGAAAGATCCATCGGGTCGTTTGTTTTCGCTAGTGCTGTGTTGTTCGGAGTCTGTTTCATTCAGGCTGAAGTTGGAAGTGACCCGCAGGGTATTTGCGGAGTCAATTTTATGATCCAGGGTAACATTTGCCCGGTGATTTGAATTCGAATTGTTCTCAATGCTGTTTTGATTGAAAGTAAAATTCCCGCTTTCCAGGAAATTCTCTCTTAGCGTCGTCTGATCACGGTCGTGGTTGAGGTAGTTGTAAAAGTAACTTCCGTTCACCTCGGTTCTTTTACTCAGTTCCTGGTTGAGGTTGATCCCTCCTGCATAGGTAGTCATCATTCCATTTGCCCTGTTGCCAAAATTGAGCGGTACGCCGTTGGCATTGTCCGAATTTATCTGAATGCGGGCGCCGCCGCTCATCATCTGCTTCGCCGCGCCTCCCGTAAAATTCATGTACTCCGCCATGCCGAAGCCGGATTGGTTTACATTGTTGCCCATCCCGAGCAATGAAAGCTGCCTGCCCCTGGTGAATTTATTCAGGCTGAACCTCGCCTGCAGGCGATCATCGGGTCCGGCGCCTGCCATCATGTTTCCAAAGATGGCATTTCGCTTTTCCGCCTTCAATTCCAGGTTGATGGTTTTCTCGCGTTCGCCATCATCAATGCCTGTGAAGGTAGCCTGGTCCGATTGCTTATCGAATACCTGTACCTTATCTACGGCTTCCGCCGGAAGATTTCGTGTTGCGAGCGTTGGATCGTTTCCAAAGAATTTCTTGCCATCCACGGTAACGTTCTTGACCTGTTCCCCCTGCGCCGTGACGTTCCCGTCGTTATCCACTTCCAAGCCCGGCAGTTTTTTCAACAGGTCCTCCACCATGGCGTTCTCTTTTGTTTTGAAAGATCTCGCATTGAATTCTATGGTATCTTTTTTCACCGTCACGGGAGGTCGTTCGGCGGCAATCTCTATGGCTTCGAGGTCATTTGACACAGGCTCCAACTGTATCTTACCCAGATCAACGACGGGTGAGTTTTCAGCGGGTGCGATCAATTTCGCGAAAGGCCGATACCCCAGGAACGTCACCTTGAGAAGATACTGACCATCGCCGATGTTTTTCAGGACAAACCTGCCGTGGTTATCGGCAACAGAAAAATTCACAAGCGAGGAATCTCTGGGACTCAGCAGCAATACCGTTGCGCCTGGCAGGGAGTTCCCCAGCGAATCGGCGAGTTCGCCGGTGACGGAGAACTTTTGCGCCGTTGCAATAGAGGCGTTGATGATCAAAAGGGTAAGCAGGATTTTTCTCATGGGCACGTATCGTTTCAGCTTCCAGTGAAAAAGAGACCTTAATTTCTGATGATCATGTTGCCGCCATTTGCGCGCATACGCTCCATTTGTTCCCGCACCATCGTATGGTACTCCAGCTCGGTCACTCTCACTTTAGCCGTTGGGATCTTCATTTCGTTTTTTTCCAGCGGTCGCATCTCGATGTTCTTTGCCGCAATGATCCGTTCGCCGTCGTTAATATCCACCAGGAGTACGGCACCTGGCAGGGTGTTGTAATTTTCCGGCCCCAGGAAAGGGCGGAACTGGTCAGAGTACCACGCCACCACATTCATCTTCCGCTCATGGTCGAATAAGGTTGCCTGCCTGCAGGCGTACCCGTTTATCTCCTTCATTTCGGAACCCAATTTCCAGGGACGCACCTTTATGGAGTCTTCGATCAGATATTTTTTGCCCATGAATTCCTGCACCATGACGCGTTTGGATTCACCGTGCCTGGTGTAAATTTCATATTTTGGGCGCCTTAACATCATGCGGACGCCTTGACCGCTGTCCAGGGCCTCTTCAGGTTCCTCCTGCACCGGCCTATACAAAGACTCCTCCTCATTGAAGAAGAGTTGATCCAGGCTCGTCCGGTATTCCGGGATCATGGATTTCCTCTCCTGCCGGTCTTCAGGAAGGTTCCGGTGCATGTTGATCTTGATTTCGTATGTAATGACACCCTGAGCGTTTTGTGCCATCATCTGAGTGGCTGCAATGCAGGCCAGTATACCCAGAATTAAAAGGATTCCTTTCACGGTGGTCGACATTTTCGTTTGGTTTTTGCTTTTGCTAATGTACCGGTAAGGATGGCTCCCCCGCGTTAATGGTTCTGAAAGGAATGTTAATTAAGGTTAAAATGGGAGATTGGTTTAATAAAGGAGACTACCTTTGCATGATGAATGATGTGTCAACGCGCTTAAAGAGGCGATCTTTTAAGGATTCAATGCCCACGCTACTGATGGTATTGAGCATCGTCCTTTTGATGGTGTTGCAATTTCTTTGGCTCACAGGAGCCTGGCGGGAAACGCGGGAGAGTTTTCAAAAGCAGACGAACGATCTGTTTCGTCAAACGATCTTTGCTATGCGCGATTCCATGGTGATGCGCAACATAGAGCCTATTCGGGGTGATTCCATGTTCCGCGTAAAGCGCTTCTTTGTCGGGGATTCGCTGAAGGCCTTTTTCGATGAAGATACCACGGGGGTGCCAGACGGTAGAGATGCTTCCTCAGTCGTAGAAGTTTTTATTGCTCCGCCCGGCAGCGATTCCCTCCGTCACATGCTGAAGCCGCTGGCGCGCAAAATGCGGACAGAAAAGCTTCACAGGAAATTTCTCATTCGCATGGGCCCTGATTCATTGAGCAAGGATAGCATCAGGATCGAATTTGCTCAATCGCTATCGGGTTCCGGGATCCCTGTCCCCTTTACCATCCATCATATCAGGTCAGAAAGACCCGGTAAATTTCATGCCTTGAAAAATCCTCCCGGAACGATGATGTCGGAACAGGTGCCTTTCAATCCCATGAATTTTTATTCGGTGTCCTTTAAAGACACCTTCCGGTTCTTTCTGAAAGCAATTACTCCACAGATACTTTTCAGCATCTTTGTTACCCTGCTCACTGCAGGATCCTTTTATTTCATGAACCGCAGTATCCGGTCGCAGAAGAAGCTGATGAAAATGAAGAACGATTTTATCAGCAACATGAGCCATGAACTGAAGACGCCTGTCTCGACGGTGAGCGTCGCATTGGAGGCCATGCAGAAATTTAAGGCGCTTGAAGACCCGGAAAAAACAAACGAATACCTCCGCATGGCGCAGAGCGAACTGAACCGTCTGGTACTCATGACGGACAAGATCCTGCAGACGGCTTCTTTTGAAAACAAAGCGCCGGAGTTGAAAGGGGAGGTCATGGACCTTGACGCCGAATTGAAGGAAGTTCTTGCTTCGATGAGACTGGTTTTTGAAAACCGGAAGATCGAAGTGCGTTATGAAAAAGCTGGCCGTGATTTTCGCCTGAAAGGCAGTCGCTCTCATTTGGTTACCGTCATCTACAACCTGCTCGACAACGCCATTAAGTACAGCCCTGAAAGCTCGGAGATTGTGATACAGCTCAACGATGACGGCAATGAAATTACGCTCTCGGTGAAAGATCAGGGCATGGGCATTCCGGCAGCCTATCACAAGAAAGTATTCGAGAAATTTTTCAGGGTTCCTTCCGGCGATGTGCATAATACCAAGGGGTACGGCCTCGGTTTAAGTTATGTCTGGAGTATCGTGGAAGGCCATAACGGCGTGATAAAACTTGAAAGTGAGCTGGGAGCGGGAAGTTGTTTCCATATCAGGCTGCCAAAAAATGAGCTCTTGTAAATGAAAGCAAAGATCTTTTATGTGGAAGACGAGCCTTTCCTGGGGCGGATCGTGAAAGAAAGCCTGGAAAGTCGGTCGTTTGAGGTGGAGATGTTTGAAGACGGCAAGCGGGCCGTGAATGCTTTTGCTTCGATCAAACCCGATATCTGTGTACTGGATATCATGTTGCCCTCAAAGGATGGATACTCGATTGCCAGGGAGATCAGGCACATCAGTCCGGCGGTCCCGATCATTTTTGTTTCTGCCCGAACACAGACCGAGGATCTATTGAAAGGCTTTGACTCGGGAGGGAACGACTACATCCGAAAACCCTTCAGCATGGAAGAGCTACTTGTCCGCATTGAAAATCTTCTGCGGTTGAAGCAACAAAATCAGAACGCTGTCAATGCGGAGGTTATTCAAATTGGGAAGTATGAATACTATACACTTCGGTACGAACTGCGGTTTAAGGATGCTGTGAAAAAACTGTCGCACCGGGAGGCTAATCTCCTCGCGATGCTGGCGGAGAATCGGAACACGATTACAAACAGGAAAGATATCCTCATGCGCCTCTGGGGCGACGATTCCTTTTTCAATTCACGGAATCTGGATGTATATATCACAAAATTGCGCGATCTCCTAAAGAACGACCCATCGATCGAGATCATTACAATAAAAGGAGTGGGGTACCATTTTGCGGTAGGGTAAACGGTTAGGCTGAAAGGGCGCACTATGCCAGCCCGGGTGTCTGCTCAGGGCGAGTACCCACGGGGGTTCGGCAAACTCCCTTCGACAAGCTCCCTTCAAAAAGCTCCCTTCGACAAGCTCAGGGCGGGGCGGGGCGATATAGTCCGTTGTTCACGGCCAAATGAGGGACATGCCTCGACGTGTCCCAGGCAGAGTAACTTCACTTTATCGGATTTTCTTCCCGTGAGAAAAAAATATGTTGTAATTTTTCAGCGACCCGGAATGTGTACTATGCCGGCACCAGCAATCAATCATATCTCCGAATGGCGATCTGCGTGAAAAAAATAATAATCCCAGCGTTTTCAGTTGTCATCTTTGTGGTGTCCTGCCGGGACAAGGTCGGTCCCGAAAGACCTTTGATTGAAAAAACACACTACCTTCAGAACCGGGCACCGCTCAAACAAAAGCCTTACCTGGAATTACCATTGGGATCTATCAAACCGCAGGGCTGGCTTCTGGATCAGTTGGAACGGATGCGCCACGGCCTGACCGGAAATCTTGACGAGATCTATCCAGAGGTGATGGGAAAACGCAATGGATGGCTGGGTGGCGATGGCGACGGATGGGAACGGGGACCCTACTGGATTGATGGTCTGTTGCCACTTGCCTATATCCTCGATGATGAAACGCTAAAGAATAAAGTCAAACCGTGGATTGAATGGACGATGAATAATCAGCAGGAAAATGGATACCTGGGCCCTATACCATTTGAAAAAGAACCGATGCCGGAAGAGGGACTTCAAAAATCCATGCGACAGGACTGGTGGCCCAAAATGGTGATGCTGAAGGTGCTGCAACAATACCATTCTGCCACTGGTGATCCCCGTGTCGTCGCAGTGCTCCTCAAATATTTCCGGTACCAACGGAGGGAACTCCCCGAAACACCCTTGGACCACTGGACGTTCTGGGCAAACAGACGGGGAGGCGACAACCTCCAGGTAATTCACTGGCTTTACAATATCACCGGTGAAGAATTCTTGCTGGAGCTGGGAGATCTTGTTACAAAACAAACATTTCCCTGGACGCATGTTTTCCTTAATGAGGAAAATCAATATCAGCTGGAGTCCCCATGGCACTATTTTGACATGAAGCGATATCCCTTCGATCAGGCGGAGATCGACAGGCTCACTGTTTCCAAACACGGAGGAATACACTGTGTGAATCTTTCGCAGGGCCTAAAGCAACCCATCATTGTCTATCAACAGGATCCGGATCAGCAATATGTGCGGGCAGTAAAGAAGGCGTTGCGGGATATCAGGAAATATCACGGACAGCCGCAGGGTATGTTTGGCGGCGATGAAGGACTTCACGGAAACAATCCTGTACAGGGAGTCGAGTTTTGTTCCATTGCAGAAACTATGTTTTCCCTGGAATCGATGGTGACGATAACCGGTGATATGGAATTTGCCGATCTGTTGGAGAGGATCGTTTATAATGCACTACCTGCTCAGGCATCTGATGATTTTATGACGAGGCAATATTTTCAGGCTGCGAATCAGGTCGAGCTGACAGACACGTTGCAGACTTCCTATCAGACGGTAGGTCATAAGGGGACCGATTTTGTTTTTGGCGTGCTTACGGGATACCCATGTTGTACTTCGAACATGCATCAGGCATGGCCCAAGTATGTTCAAAACCTCTGGTATGCCACTCACGACAACGGCGTGGCGGCCCTGTTGTATGCTCCAAGCGAAGTGACCTTAACCGTCGCCGGAGGCGCGAAACTGAAAATAAAAGAGGAGACTGGCTTTCCCTTCCGCGAAGATGTGCGATTCAAAATGGAGCTGGACGAATCTGCGGCGTTTCCTTTTCACATCAGGATCCCTGCGTGGGCCGTTCATTCGGAGATCCTTATCAATGGGGAAAAATGGTCCGGGACTCCGGAAGATCGGATCGCAAAGATCTCCCGCACCTGGAACAATGGCGATGAGGTCAACCTTCGGATGCCTATGGAACTGACAGTCTCCCAATGGTACGAATTCTCTGCTGCCATTGAACGGGGGCCACTGGTTTATTCCCTCAGGATACGCGATGAGAAACGTATGAAGAACCGAAGGGACAAATACAAAGCGTTTGAGGAAGTGTTTGCAAAAGAAGATTGGAATTTTGCGCTGCATCAGGACGATCTGAAAAACTTGTCGCGAGCCGTACAAATAAAAGAGAACAATTGGAACGGGGCGTATCCGTGGAATCTGGAAAATGCCCCTATTGAATTGAGGATGAGAGGGATCGCGTTGCCGGAGTGGAAACTGCATCATTCCGCGCCCCTGTTCCCCGCATGGTGGGGAAACAGGGGTGACGAAAAATTTGCGTCCCGCGAAATTACTCTCGTGCCATACGGTTGTACCACCCTCAGGATTACCGAATTTCCGGTTTATGATTTACAATAACCAGGCGTTCAAGTTATGTTCGGTTGCAAAGTTTTTAAGTATATGAAAGGCTGCAGAATGAAAAAGATTGTTCTTGTTCTTTTCAGATCCCTGTGGCTTCTGTTGATTTGTTACAGTACACCATCCGTTGCGCAATATAGTTTGTCCGTGCATAAAAAACCAGAGGGTAAAGTTGTTCCTGTGACAGGGCCGGGGAGTTATGCCGTGCCCGGCACGACTTATATGCTGGTCAACGACATATCAGCCCCGATGACGGCGGTTTTTCTTGGGAAAGATGTTACACTGGATTTGAACGGCTATACCATCCGGTTTGCGGATGGAAATTACGATCACATCTCCAATTCGGGATTTGAAGAAGGGGAGAGGGGTTGGGATCTTTCAAAAGCTCCGGGCGCGAAAGTGGTGAACACCGAAGAGGTCCATGTGTTTATCGGCAAAAAGATCATGAGCCTAAAAAAAGGGGATGAGATCACGTCACCTTATGTCAACCTTTCCATTGCAAGCCGCTCGTATTTTGCTATGTGTGGTGTGACGGGAAGCGACTACCGCGACATGCGCGGAGATCTGAAGAACCAGATGAAAGTGAGTATTTATGTGGAAGATGAAAATGGTAGCGAAATAAGAACTGTTACTTCCTATGGCGATACCACGATGAGGAGCTGTCCTGTGGAAAACCGTTCACCGCGGCTCGGAGGGGGATTTGTTTACGCCCATCTTCACAACCTTCCCGCGGGCAAATATCGGGTTCGGGTGAAAGCCGAGACGGATTGCCTTATTGATGACGTGGATATCCGTCCCTCACTCGATGCGGGCATTGCTATTGTAGAAAAAACCTACCCGCAGGTTCACTATGATCATCTATACGAGGGAACAGTGTCAGCCTTCTTTGATTACACAAAGGATGCGGCGAAAGGGCTTCCCCTTGATTCCATTCCGGCGGTAAAGGGCGGAGGCACGGTCGTGATACGGAATGGAATCATCGAAAATGGAGCGGAAGGGATCGTATCATGGGGCATCCAGTCGACAGCGGAGAAAGTAAAGGTTGTTTTAGACAATGTCAGGATTGTTACTTCGGGGATTAACACGATAGCCGCTGATCTGCCACAGGCCACCATCACGAACTGCAGGTTCGAAGTGAATAATCCATTTATCATCAATCGGCACAATGCAAATTTCTACGCCGTTGATCTCAGCGGGGAGGAGGCGTCGGAAGTTTCTTTCTCGGAATTTTTTGGCGGTCAGGGCTGCCTGGTGTTCAAAGGAAAAAAAACCAGCGTCCACCATAATTATTTTGTCAACAAACAAATGGTGACCAATCATTACAGCATCATGGCCATGGGCGACAGCTCCCGGATCTTTCAAAACCGGATTGAACCGGAGGTCGGATCGGGCATCGAGATCTATGTTCACAAGTACATAGAAATATTCAACAACCTGATCAGGATAAAAACCTCACCGCCTACCTGTGAGTACGGTCATGAAGAATACAGTACAGCCGCCATCCGGATGGCGGATTACCGAGCGAAGCCCGGAGCACTCAATGGTTGTTATGGAAATAAAGTGTATAACAATAAAATATATGTTGCAGCCACTCCTCAGCCTGGGGTTGATACATACGCTCCCATGGCATGGGCAATCTATTACAGCGCCAGCGGCGGTGACAACGAAATATTCGGAAATGAAATTTTCGTGAACAAACCGGAAATGAATTCCAAAGTGGTCGCTGCGGCTTTTTACATTTGCGGTGGCCCGGAAGGTTTTGGCGGAAATTTTTACGACAACACGATCATCACCAACGTGCCTGCGGCCTGGATTGGAACCATGTACGGCGGCGCTGCCAACAGCAAGATCTATCATAACACCATCATCAAATCGCCCGACGCGCCCGCAACTTTTAAACCGTTCCGCATGGGGTCCTCACAGGGCCCGCAGCTTGTAGCGAAAAATATTGAGTTCCGGTCCAATGAATTTCGGGACTGTTTTTTTGATATCGAAAGAACAGATCAGGCACATAGCTATTCTGTGTACTGGAAACTCGGAATTAAGGTCGTAGATAAGGCAGGCCGTCCCCTTTCAAAAGTGCGCGTATTGATCAAAGACAAAAACGAAAACACCCGCTATTCAGGACAGACTGATTTACACGGGAATTTACACGCGGAATTGCCGGAGTATACCGTAAATGGATCTGAAACAGTTCTCTCTTCCCCATATAAGGTGCTCGCAGGGAAAGCGCAGAAAGAAATAATTCTTAAAGAGAACAGTAACCTCACCGTTACCATGAAGAGATAGGTATATAGGTATGTTCCCATACCGTAGAGACAAGGCATGCCTTGTCTCTACTTTTCCCGGCCGGCAGCAGTTTGAATAACCACCATCTTCAACCACGGCAGATTGAGGCACATAAATTGTTTGTAGAATAAAAAAGACAATGCGGATATCAACATTGTCAAAAAGAATTATTGCTGCTATGGAAAACATGCGTTTCGTAAAAAATCAAAATAATAATAGAAGAGTGATGGTGATTACAGGCGCTTCAGCAGGTCTGGGCAGGGCTGTGGCAAGGGAATTTACATGGGCTTCCATGCACAAAGGTGCAGTAAGCTGCATCGTTATTATTATGCGCGGGAACGAATTTTTCTGATTAACAGATCACTCTGAAAAAATGCAGGGAAAAATTTGTAGACTTTAATTTAACGCCATAAAAATATGGGAATAAGAGAAAAAACTTCAGAAGGGATCCACAAGATCAAGGAGGAGGCAAAAGTTCTGAAAGGGGAAAAATCGAAGGATAAGGAATATTCCAGCACGCGGGAATTCATAGATGAAGTGTCTGCAAAGTTTGAATTTTCCAGGGCGAAAGAACGACTATACGATGTGAACGGATGGAGCGCCATACCGGGTATTGCCAATTCGGTCTTTGAATTATATAGCCCGGATGGGCAGCCTGTAAAAAGGAATTATGTGGAAGAAGGTGATTTCATAAAAATCGATCTTCCGGGGCCATTGCCGTTTTACTGGGTCAAAGTAACGGCATTATCCGATTCAGAAAACCACGCAGAGTTTACGGTGCAGCCAACGTATGATCCGACTGAAAAGGATGATAAGGCCGTGACCGATCATTTTTTTCAGGATCAGGCGCGCAGTATTTTCCGGGTTGAAAGGAAAGGAAGGGTACTCACTGCCAGGGAAATAGGTTTAAACGAAGCCATTAACAATCAGAAGGAAGAGGCCGGTGAAAAAGGTCTGATCAACACGCTTGTCTCGGAAGCGGGATGGTCCGCGTTGCAAAAATATCAATGGAAGAATTTAACCGATTATCTGGTGGGCATCCGCACACCCTCGAGGTAATCAGTTGGCTTGTAAGCAGCAGTTATCTATCTTGCATTATGAGTTGGTCTTGTGTTCATCAAACCCTTAAACCGATGCACGCCCTTCCGGTATTCATTTTGTTGGGCTGTTTAACCTTCTGCACCCGCCTCCAGGGTCAGGGTCTAACCGCGAAGAAATATGCAGAGGGTGTTGAAATATCGGAGGGGCGATCGAAAGTCCTGTTCTATCAGTTAAAGCCAAAATCATTAGATGGCAAATACGAGCGAAGCAATTACATTCACCCCCTGTACAGTTTGGACGGAAATATACTCACGGAAGATTTTCCGGATGATCATCCCCATCATCGCGGTATATTCTGGGCCTGGCATCAGATCATATACAAAGGCAGGCAAATAGCGGATGGATGGAGTTGCGAAAATATTTCCTGGGAAGTGGTGAGTTCTAACATCAATGAGAAAAAGAATCAATTATCGCTTGACAATGAAGTGTTGTGGAAGTCCTCAATGGACGGCGGCCCGCAAATGCCCATCATTCGGGAAAATTCCAGGATCACGGTGTACAGCGTACGGAATCAGGATTACCGTTTAATTGATTTTGAAATCAGATTGAATCCGCTTACAGATGATCTGAAGATCGGAGGGTCTGACGACCCGAAAGGCTATGGCGGTTTTTCTCTCCGCTTCAAACTTCCGGATGACATATTATTCGTATCAAAGCAAAAAAAGGTTCAGGCTCAGGAACTGGCTGTGACCGCCGGACCCTGGTTGGATTTTTATGGTTCACTGGATGGAAAAGGCCTTCCCGAAAGCGGTGTTGCTGTTTTCTGCCACCCGTCAAACCCGGGCTTCCCTGAGCCGTGGATCCTTCGGAGTGTGAAGAGTATGCAAAATCCTGCATACCCAGGGAGGGTGCCGGTTAAGCTTACATCGGAAGGAATGCGTTTTCAATACCGCGTGGTGATTCATGAAAAAAGTATTGATCCACTTGATATCGAAAAGCTCTATGAGGAATACTCAAAGCGCTGAAGCAGGCCACATCCAAAACATCCAATGTTAAAAAATCACCATTTCCCCGAAAGCTTCGGCCGACAGTGGCATCGCCCGTCCGCATTTCCAAAGCTCCGATAACGTATCCGGCAAAATATTGAAAATCCCAAAACCTTTGTGTCATACCACCGTTATAGAATTAATCAAATGATTAAAAAAATTGATTAAAACCCTTAAATTGCCTTAAATCAAGGGGAAATGGCGAAAAAACTAACAAAGACGAAGAAAAAAGAGAAGTTGGACCTGTCGACTGAAGAAAAAATAAAGAAAGCCGCACTCATGCTGTTTACAAAGAAGGGCTTTGCGGCCACCCGCACCCGGGATATCAGTGAAGAGGCAGGGATCAACCTTGCGCTGCTCAATTATTATTTCAGAAGCAAGGCGAAACTGTTTGAGCTCGTGATGGTGGAAATCCTTCAAAATTTTTTCAGGGGTATCGCCGGGATCTTCAATGAAGAGAATACAACATTTGAAGAAAAGGTAAAGATCTTCGTTGAAAACTATACCGACCTACTCAAGCAGCAACCGGATCTTCCCTTATTCATATTTCAGGAAGTGAGGATGAATCCTGAAAGGCTGGTCTCGAAGGTGGGCCTCGATGAAATGTTTAAGTCCTTTTTCTTCAAACAGCTTCAACATGGAATAGAGGCAAAAAAGATCATCGCCATACATCCGTTGCATTATGTGATCAACCTGATAGGCATGTGTGTATTCCCGTTTATTGCCGCCCCGGTGTTAAAGCACCTTGCGGGTATTGACCCAAGGGCATTTGAGGCATTGATGGAAGAAAGGAAAGTGCTGGTTCCGCAGTGGATGAAAGTGATCATGGAGCACAACCGGTAGACTTGGTTATTTTTTCCTATGACGAAAAGCTGTAAAATAAAAATCGAAACCCTGTCAATATGAGAATTCTAGCAATAAGTATTTTTTTATTTTCATTTGCCAGTGTGCGCGGGCAGGATACCATTACCGTTGAGGAATGCTATGAACGGGCAGAAGCCAATTATCCCCTGGTCGCGCAAAGGTCGTTGATTGAAAAGACAAGAGGTTATACCGTTGAAAACGCTTTAAAGGGTTATCTCCCACAGCTCACCATAGGTGGTCAGGCCACCTATCAATCGGATGTAACACAGATCCCCGTGGAAATGCCAGGCGTGGAGCCGCTGAGCAAAGATCAGTACCGGATCTTCGGCGAGATCTCTCAAAATCTCTACCACGGCGGAACGGTGCGTCAGCAAAAAAGGGCCGAGGAAGTCAACGCTGTCGTCGAGACTCAGAAACTGGACGTTGATATTTATCAGCTGCGCGACCGCATCAATGACCTGTTTTTCGGGATACTCCTCATGAAGGAACAAATCGCGCAAAGCGAGTTGATGAAGAACGACCTTTCCAGCGCGCTAAAAAAAGTTCAGGCCGGTATTCAGCATGGTACCGCCTTGCGCAGCCAGGGAGATATTCTTCAGGCAGAGTTGCTGCGCATCGATCAGCGGATCATTGAACTGCAGTCGGCAGAAGCTTCATTCAGGGAAATTCTCGGAATGTTTACGGATCATCTCGTTGGAAACAGCACTATACTCGCGAAACCGGAATGGACCACGGGCAGCGACGCGATCCGCCGCCCGGAACTGAACCTGTTTGGTTTGCAGAAACAGGGGATTGAAGCAAACCGCTCGCTGCTTTCCGCCAGGAAAAAACCGCGGATCGAATTATTCCTGCAGGGAGGTTATGGCAGGCCTGCGTTGAATATGCTCGAAAACAGTTTCGACTTTTACTATGTCGGAGGAATACGCTTTAACTGGCTGCTGTCAGGGTACTATACTTTCAGAAGAGAAAATGAAATGCTGGACCTGAGGCAACAGTCTCTCGATGTTCAAAAAGAAACGTTTCTTTTTAATACGAACCTGACGCGGAATCAGCATGACGCTGAAATAGCAAAACTTCAGCGCCTTATTCAGGTAGACGACGAAATAATTGTGCTGCGAATGCGGGTGATGGAAACCGCTACAGCACAACTCGAAGAAGGCGTGATCTCTGCAAATGATTACATACGTGAAGTGAATGCTGCCGATCAGGCAAAACAAAACCGCGCATTGCATGAAGCGCAACGGCTCATTGCACAGGCGAAGTACAGATTCACCACCGGTCAATAAATGATAAAAAAAGACTTATGAAAAGTTTAATAAACCTTTTGGTTATCGCGCTATTGCTGATTTCCTGTCAGGACACCAATGGAACATTTGATGCTTCAGGCACTTTTGAAGCGGTGGAGGTGATTGTTTCCTCCGAAGTTACGGGCACTCTGGAAGCGCTTAAAGTCGAGGAAGGGTCTGTCGCTCAGAAAGGCCAGCCTCTCGGTTGGATTGACAGCACGCAACTATACCTCAAAAAGAAGCAGTTGCTCGCCCAGATCGACGCCATACTTTCCAGGCGTCCTGACATCGCCACCCAGCTGGCTTCTTATCGCGTGCAGTTGGAAACTGCTGAGCGGGAAAGAAAGCGCGTCGAAAACCTCTTTAAGGCTGAGGCCGCTACTCAAAAACAGTTGGACGACGCCAACGCCCAGGCAGATGTTATCCGAAGACAAATGGTGGCCCACCGCTCCTCCCTCGATGTTTCTTCCCAATCGCTTGTCAGCGAAACATTGCCACTGTCAGCGCAGGTGGAACAACTGGATGACCAGATCCGGCGATGCCGCATCGTCAATCCGATGGAAGGAACCATTCTTGCACAATATGCGGAAGTCCATGAATTGGTAACAGTAGGCATGCCGTTGTATAAGATAGCCGACATCTCCGCACTGGAGCTGCGCGCCTACATCACGGGAACACAGCTTCCCGGAATTAAACTCAATCAACAGGTAAACGTGTTCGTCGATGATGGTACGGGTGGATACACAGAATACCCAGGCACCGTAACCTGGATCAGCAGCAAAGCGGAATTTACACCGAAAACCATCCAGACAAAAGAGGAGCGGGCTGACCTTGTGTACGCCATAAAGGTTAAGGTGAAGAATGAGGGTTATCTGAAGATCGGTATGTATGGTGAAGTAAAAATTTAATCACTGCATCGATGGTTTCCGTCCATAATCTCTCAAAAAGCTATCCACCTTCAAAAGTACGCGCAGTGGATTCGATATCCCTGGAAGTTTCGAAAGGAGAACTTTTTGGGCTTGTCGGTCCGGACGGAGCGGGAAAAACCACACTGTTCCGAATGCTGACCACCTTATTGCTTCCCGACAGCGGGTCCGCAACCGTTGACCACTTTGATATAGTGAAGGATTATAGAGAGATCCGAAGTCACGTAGGGTATATGCCCGGCAGGTTTTCACTCTACCAGGACCTCACCGTTGAAGAGAACCTTAGATTCTTTGCGACACTTTTCGGAACTACCGTGTCAGAGAACTACCACCTAATCAAGGATATTTATGTTCAGATCGAGCCCTTTAAAAACCGGAGGGCAGGAAAATTGTCGGGTGGGATGAAACAAAAGCTCGCGCTGAGTTGTGCGCTTATCCACAAGCCGGCTGTCTTGTTCCTTGACGAACCCACAACCGGTGTCGATCCTGTATCCCGTAAAGAGTTCTGGGAAATGTTGAAGAGACTGAAACAGCAAGGGATCACCATTCTTGTCTCCACCCCCTATATGGATGAAGCCACCCTCTGCGACCGCATGGCGCTGATACAGGATGGTAAGATCCTTGCCGTAGACGCGCCTGCATCCGTTGTCAGGCAGTACCCGGAAAAACTCTATGCGGTGCGTTCGCGGGAAATACCCAGACTGCTACTGGACCTCCGCCAATATGAAAACACGCTGAGTTGTTTTTCCTTCGGCGAAAATCTCCATCTCTCCTTCTTGCAGGATAATGAAGAGGCAATCCCTGCCATGCGGCGTTACCTGGAATTGAAAGCGCATGAGAGCATCGGGATTGTGCCAATAGTCCCGACGATAGAAGATTGTTTTATTCGGTTATTAAAACAAAAATGATGGAGACGGTGATCAAAACGGAAAATTTGACGAAGCGGTTCGGCGGTTTTGTCGCAGTGGATCAAATCACTTTTGAAGTTTTCCGCGGCGAGATCTTCGGTTTTCTCGGAGCCAATGGCGCCGGCAAGACAACCGCCATGCGCATGCTCATTGGCCTGTCTAAACCCTCATCCGGTAAGGCGTCGGTGGCAGGATACGATGTGTACCGGGAAACAGAAAATGTCAAGAAGAACATAGGATACATGAGTCAGAAATTTTCCCTTTATGAAGACCTGACGGTGTTGGAGAACATCAGGTTTTTTGGCGGCATTTATGGTTTGTCGCGTAGAGCCCTGAGGGAAAAAAGCGAAATCCTCCTTGAGCAACTGGGCCTGCAGGATGAACAAAAAAAACTGGTCGGCTCCCTGCCTCTGGGCTGGAAACAGAAATTATCCTTCTCGGTGGCCGTGTTGCACGATCCGAAAGTAGTTTTCCTGGATGAGCCAACAGGCGGCGTTGATCCCGTTACCCGGCGCCAGTTTTGGGATATGATCTATGCAGCTACCATGCGCGGGATGACGGTATTTGTGACCACCCACTACATGGACGAGGCTGAATACTGCAACCGCATTTCTGTCATGGTAGATGGAAAGATCAAAGCGATGGGATCGCCATCCGACCTGCGACAACAATATCAGGCTTCGTCAATGGATGAAGTATTCTATAGACTGGCCCGTCAAGCGGAACGCCAGGCCGATTGAGGTGTGTGGGTAAGTCTTTAATTAAAATTTAACAGAATGAACAGGACATCGCGACAATTCATCACATTCATCAAAAAGGAATTTGCGCACGTTTTGCGGGACAGAAAAACATTGCTCATTCTTTTCGGGTTGCCCATTGTACAAATCATGATTTTTGGTTTTGCCCTTTCCAATGAAGTGAAGAATTCCAGGCTGCTTGTGGTGGACCACGCGAAAGATGAAATTTCAAGGGCTATCATCAGCAAACTCGAAGCCAGCAAATACTTTGACCTGCGGGAAACCCATGCCTCGTCAAAAGACATCGAAGAGACCTTTAAGGAAGGAAAAGTTCAGCTGGCCATTGTTTTTCCTTCCAGCTTCGGCAGCGACCTGCTTCACTTTAACCACGCTTCCCTCCAGGTGATCGCCGATGCTTCCGATCCCAATACGGCCAATACACTTACGAATTATCTGACCAACATTGTGATGGACTACCAGAACGGCGAACAGGCAAATCAATCCGTGCCCCTGCAAATAGGCACTCAGATAAGGATGTTGTACAATC
>JBBEBN010000238.1:0-30596 GCA_040882305.1 Cyclobacteriaceae bacterium | reverse complement strand
TTGTCATTACAATAGCAGGTATTTATCATTTGGAACTTTTTATGAGCTTTGCCTTAAATATCGAGGTAATCCCGTGGTCTGAAAGTCCGTTGTTGATGTTCAAACAAACTATGGGATGTTGTCGCATTTGCTTCATTATTCGCTCTTCAGAATCTCGGAAGGGTTACTCTGGGCAGCCCTCATGGTCTGCGATCCGATCATGATGAATGCTATCGCCAAAACGGCCAGCAACCCGCCAAACAACTCCCCCATGCCAATGGGGTCGTGGAAAGGAAAATTGGTGAACACCACATTTTCGAAGAAGAGATAGGTTATGGGAAGGGCTATCAGAGCCGATATCGCAAGCAGAACTACGAATCCGCGACTTAGTAAGAACACCAGGTTACCGGAGGTTGCACCCATTACCTTGCGTATGCTGATCTCCTTGAGTCTCGTTTCGGTGGTGAATACCACCATGCCAAACAATCCCAATGAAGCGATGGAGATCGCGATGAATGAAAGGAACCCGATAACCTTTATCATAGCGGAGAGTTCTTTGTAAGCGTCCTCGATTGAATCTTCATAGAATTGGCCCTGGAATGGATGAACGGGGTCAATGCTTTTCCACACCTCCTGGATCCTTGTCATGGTTTCAATCGGATCAGTGGTGTTAAGGCGAACATTCACAAGGCCATCGCGACCATCGCGCGTCAGAAATGCGTCGGGTGTCAGGTATGTGAACACAACTGGCAGGATCTTTTCATCGAGCTTTCCATAATGAAAGTCCTTCATCACGCCGACGATCGTAAGGTTTCTATTATTCAAAAGTATCTCCTCGCCAATTGCCTTTTCCGGATCACCATTGGCAATGTTAAATTGTCTCAGCGTTTTTTCGTTAACGATCAATTCGCTGGTAGCATCATTCGTCACCGGTCTTGTGATAAAATTCTGACCCGCGATCAGCTTATAACTATGCAGGGGTATATAGTTCTCATCCACTATGTTCGTGAATACGATGGCCGAATCGCGCAAGTCTTTGTATTTCATGTAGCCACCCCAGTAGTTGCCGACACTGGTTAGGAGCCGCGACTGCGAGACCCCCGAAACTTCGGGCATAGCATTCAGCTTGTCGATCAAAACGTCGGGTTTATTTTTTTGCAGACTGATATTGAGAATGTTTTCGGTATTAAAACCGAGATCGAAAGCGAGAATCTTCTTGTACTGAATGTAACCGATGATCGTACTGGTGATGAAGATCAACGTAAGTGTATATTGAACTACCACCAGCGCCCGCCTGAGGCTAAGCCCTATGAATACTTTTGCCGACGACACATCCTTCAGTGCATGGATGATGTTCACTTTCGCGAAGAATATTGCAGGTAAGAAGCCAGCCACGATACCGACCGCCAGGGAGAAAGCAATAAACGTCAATGTCATCGGCATTGTTATTTCAAGCTTTACCATTTTCAGGAGCTCCGGTGCGATGCTCATAAACTGCGGACGGAGCACCACGAACAGTCCGAAAGAAAGAAGAAGAGCAACAAGCGATACGATCACCGCCTCCGCAAGGAACTGCTGACGCACCTGGCTCCTTCCCGCCCCGATCACCTTACGTAAGCCTACTTCCTTGTAACGTCGCATCGATCTGGCAATTGAAAGGTTGGTGTAGTTGAAACACGCTGACAGTATCACCACCAGCGCTAATCCACTAACGATCCACAGGACGATTCCCGGCATTACGGGTCCAATTGAGTAGGTCAAGTCTTCACCCAACATGATGTCGTACAATGGAAGTAGGGTTAGGTGTATCTCTGCTTCGTCGTCTGTTCTGTTTTCCCCGGCACAGATCGCATCGATCTGTGCCTGAATGTCGTAGGCACTTGAATTTTTCGGGAGCAACAAATAAACGTAGTTCCGCTGCCAGACGTTTCCCCACTCAAGAAGGGCTTGATCTTTCGCAATCCGGGGTTCGATCGTGCTGAAAGAAACAAGCGATTCGAATTGGATATGCGAAAAGAATGGAACGTCCTTCAGGACGCCGGTGACCTGGTAATCGACGTTATTGAACTGAATGGTCTTACCAAAAGCATCCTCTGCACCGAAAAGTTTTTTCGCCGAGGTTTCTGTCAGTACGATGGAATAAGGTTTATCGAGGGCCGTGGCCGCATCGCCGTTCAACATCGGCAACGTGAAGATCCGAAGCATCGAAGGTTCGGCATAGAAGCCGGTGAACGGAACAAAATTGCCGTTGACGTTTGCATCGCCGGAGAATTCATTTCGCATCATGGTGATCTCTTCCACGCCGGGCACTTTCTCCTGTATCAGGTTACCGATCTTTACTGAGGTCGACGCAAACTTATCACTGTGTCCTTGCCTGAACTTTGCATCGGAGGTAATGCGATAAATGCGGTTCCCTTTCTCGTTGAACCTATCGTACGACAACAGGTCGTGCGCGAAAGCGATCAGCAACAGGCCGACCGACATGCCTATGGCAAGGCCCACGATGTTGATTGTCGAGAACAGCTTATTGCGCGTTATATTGCGCATCGATGTTCTGATGTGGCTTCCGATCATGATCCAGTTGATTAAAAGGTTTACAAATTCTGGTGCGCGCACCGTATATGTTCTATAAAACTTGAATGCATCGATGACGTAAATGACCTTCGCGCGGCGCGGACCTATCGATTCAACATTCCGCTCGAAATATTCATTGAGGTCTCCAATTAGATCCTCAGCGAGCTGGGGCTTGCAATACCATTCAACGAATCGTTGAATGTCGACGATTCCAGAGTACTTTGGCATGGTTCAAACGACACTACTGAAAGTCCGGAGGAGAGTCATCCGGTTTTAAGTCCCCAACGTTTTCCCATCCCTCAATACCTCCTCTCTCCTACCACCAACACCCACGGATTTGTATCCGGTGAATCAAAACTTCCTTCAGCGTTCGTCTTTCTCTCATGCGTAAACTCACCCCGCTTCGGATCAAACCAGAAGTACGGAACATCGACCGGTACATTCCTGATCTTTATCTCACCTCCGTTTTCAAGGTAGGAGATGTAAAAAATTCCTTCCCTGGCAAGAAGCGGTTTGTTGCCTTCCGTCAGCTCCCACTTTTTTTCCATGTCTGCAAAATCAAATCCCTGAAAGGCTCTGGAAATAAATGCGACGTATTTACTGCCTTCCAGGTCAAGCGCTTCACGCCAGGACAAAGGCGAATTGGTCCACTCGGGCCAGCCGGGTTCGTCGGGCGTCACTTTCCATTGCCAGAGACTTGCAGCCCCGTACACGACACCCATCGTTCCGCCATGCATCAGCTGCGACCACGCATCGTGCCCCTGCCACCATCCCAAACCAAGTTTGCCACCACCCATACCTTCATACGTTGACTCGCCATCCATACTCGCCTTGACAGGTTTTGCCTCGTACATCCTTTCTACCTTGTGAAAGAGATGCTTTCCGTCATGGCCCGTCTGAGCCCACTGGAAATCCAGCCATGGCTCGTCCTGATAAATCCGGTTGTAATGGAAACAACAAGTGCTGTCGCCCTTGGCCCAGGTGGCGAGCCAATCATCATACGGACTGTAGTGTAAACCAACCGGCTGCCCATACGCATCCCATTTTTCCAAAGCCTCTCCCCCGGGCTTCACACCCGGGGCATTGCGCGGGTTACCGTCCAGGTTCACCAGCCACAGAGCAGGCATGCTGCCGTAGCGCGCCAGGAGGAATTTACAATACCGCGCGTATTCCTCGGCAACCACTTCGGAGCCCACCGCCGTCTCCCCTTTCCACCCGTAACCGTGAGCGAACGGAGCATACACTGGTGCAATTTCATGATCGATCAATATCTGAACGAGTGAATCGAGCGTCTTGAAATAATCAGTTTTCAATTTGTTGACATGCCCATCCGGAAGATCTTCAAAGGCCCTGTCAAATCCCAAAACAGTATTTCGGGCCTCCGGACCTTTGGCATATTTGTCGGGTTGCAAGGTCAGTAACAAGGCCGAATTGAATCCTTTCTGTCTCCGGTCTTTAGCATACGTCCTCACCTGCGAGGAGGTGGCCCGGAAAGGGATCGACCAGGGCGTATCCCCCACTACCAAAAAAGGTTTTCCGTCGGCGTGAACAACATTGCGTTTGCCGGGAGACATCCGAAGCAATCCGTGCGCCAGCAATTTATTTTTTCCACGGTAAGGGACGGACAGCAGCGCGCCATTTTGGTTTGATAGTTTCGCGTCCACGACTGAAGCATGACTGGACCATGTCCACGTGGCTCCTGAATCAGGAGGAGCAAAACGAACCTTCCATGTATTACCTCCATCCCAAAACGCCGGTCGCAAAAGGCTGTCGCCATGATCGTTTATGAACGATACCCAGAGATCTACATCCGTATAGCCGTTAGCATAAGTTTTTTCGGATTCAAATCGGATCTCATGCGTGGTCCATTGTTGGACTTCCACTGGCCTGTCTCGCTTCGAACAGCTTGCAAACAGCGTAATAACCAGCAGGAGGCCGCGTATTTTAATCGGCTTCATGCGTTAAAAGTAAACAATCATTCCGACTGTTTCTCTCCGACCAGCAGATGCTCCTCGATCACTTTCTCGAACACGTTCTTAGGAAATGCCCCCGGCTCCAGCATGGGTGCTCCTTCGACGGGAATGAAGAGAAATGTTGGAATGCTGCGGATACCGAAAACGGTTGCCAACTCCTCTTCCGCTTCAGTATCTACCTTATAAATGATCAGTTTCCCGTCATACCGCTGCGAGAGCTCTTCCAGGATCGGAGCGACCATTTTACAGGGGCCGCACCAATCGGCATAAAAATCCAGGATGGCGGGAAGGGTTCCTTCATATTTCCACTCCTCATTTGCAGTGTAGTCGAACACTTTTTTCTTAAAATCCTCTGTCGTTAGTTTAATAGTCATAAAATTTTCAGGTTTGGGTAAAATTAGATAATTCCCGTTCCCGCGTCTGTGACCCAGGTCGCAAATGGCTGGTCTTTTTCCCTGATTTGGACATTGTATTCAGATCCTGCGGCTTCCTTTATGATCGTCCCACGGCCTCAATCACATGCGCTTCTCAGATTGCTACCATATAGCCGTCCCCCCGGAACTTTGACGGATGCCCTAAAATGAACGCGCATTTAATAATCTGTCTTTACCGACTTGTTGAAAGGGATCCCTAACTGATAGGTAATGTCTTCATCCTTTGAATCCTCCAGAACATCCAACCCATACCGGATCTTTCTGGGATCATCGTATACAAATGTTCCGAACAACCGGTCCCAGATGGAAAAAATATTCCCATAGTTTGTGTCGGTCCACGGTCTCTTGTAGTGATGGTGGAACTTGTGCATGTTCGGCGTGACAAAAATGTAGCTCAACGGCTTGTCGATCCACATAGGAAAGTTGACGTTAGTGTGCGTGAAGTAAGTAAAGAACACAGTGCAGATACGATAAAAGAAATAAAACGCGATCGGAGATCCTGTGGCTACCACAGCGCCCAGGGCAAACACCTCGCGCAGAAAAAAATCACCGGGATGATGACGTGTGCCGGACGTGGCATCCAGATGCGTATCACTGTGGTGGATCATGTGAAACTTCCACATCCACTTAACCCTATGCAACATATAGTGCGCACTGTATTGGGCCACCAGCTCAAATATCAGAATGGCGATGATTAACTCCATCCAGAGGGGAAGCTCAAGCAAATAAAGCAGACCGAATTCTTCCCGCTTCAGCCATTCGAAGACGCCCACAGTGGCCACGCCAAAGAGTCCGTTGATGATCATGGTAGTGGTAAGAAACACCATATTGACACCTGTGTGCCTGAGCTTGTTGTAAGGAAAGCGAAACAGCGGAAAGTTTCCCTCCAGGACCCAGCAAAAGATCAGGCAGATAAATACCCAGGCTGCACGCTGCCAGGCAGGCATGGCTTCAAAAAAGTCGAGGAATGATTCCATACCGGAATTAAAAAAATCAGTATTTAAAACTACCGATTTAAAATCAAAAATCGGCACCTTGAAAGATAATGAAAGAAATGTTACAATAAATGGCTTCGGTGAGGCATTTCATGCACGCGAAGAAGGAAAAAAAGAAACCTGGCTCTCTCAAACCAGGTTCTTCCCCTTAACACCCAGCACAAAACTATTTCACGAAGCTTATATACTGACTTAGTTTCCACTCCCCGTCTATCATCAACGCCTTTTCCACCTCAAGAAGCAATGAACCCCTATGAACCGCTCATATGATTATGTTACGGTCGATTCTCCTAATATTGCCCTGATTGCCGAACAGGAAAATGGCGCCCCACCGTTCGGTCAGTTTATTCCATATAAGCCGGCGGGGATGGCCTCCATACTCGGCGAGGTCAAGTCACAGGATATGTATCTCCCGAATTTCACAGTGCGCTCGTTCGAGGGAAGGATGCCGCGGAATGCCGTGTTCTTAGATCAGCATGGGCAAGGCCTGGACATGGTGGGGAGCTGCATCTTCTTAAAAGGGCAGGTAAAGACCTTCCTCCCGGGAGGTCGCGAGGTGGATATCGTGTCGTACAACCGATCGCAGAATTTCAAATTTGATCCGAATAATGAGTTCCGGCACCTTTGTCTTGCAGAAACAGATCTGAACTTTATCCATATCTCCTTCAAGCCGTCTTTCTTCAAGCAGTTGCTTCCGGAAAACGAACCGTGGGCGGAGAAGCTGAAAACAAAAATCGAAAGGAAGGAAGTTTAAAAAGTCAGAGAAGTTTAAGAAGTTGGAAAAGTTTGTCAACGGACTCTTCAACAACATGGGGTGGAACAAAAAGTAGTCACCTATGAGCCCGGGTTCGACAAGCTCCCTTCGACACTGATCATAGCAACCACCCCCCGATGCCGGGATTCGACAAGCTCACCCCCCGGTGAAGGAAAGTTTGAACGGGGGTGCGTTCAAACAAAAAGAATGACTGCCAAATTCATTTCTTTTTCGTTACATTGAAGTACCAAACCCCTCCTATGATCCGCAACTTTCTCATCGTTGCCGTAAGAAACTTCTTCAGGCAACGCACTCAATCGATACTCAGCGTCTCAGGACTGGCCATAGGACTGGCCTGCTCCATCTACGTATTTCTCTACGTCTTTGACGAACTAACGTATGACACGCAACATCCGGATGCGAAAAATACGTATCGGGTGCTCACAAAAATGAAACATGCGGACGGCGACGAGCAAACAAGAACCTGGGCTATTACAGGTTGGGCGCATTACATGAAAGAAAACCTTAACGGCGTAAAGGACTTTACTTCCCTCAATACAAGCGGCTGGTCACATTCGTTTTATTATAAACCGAAAAACGGTGAGCAACGCGTCATTCTCTCCGACAATGTTGTTTATGTTGGTAAAAATTACGCCGATTTCTTTTTTCTCGACTTGCTGGCGGGAGACAAAAACACGCTCTTTGATGAACCCGCGAACATAGCCATATCCGAAAGTGAAGCGCGCGAGTTATTTGGCGATGAGAACCCGATTGATACGCAATTGGAATTTTCACACCCCTTGCGCGTGAACAACGCGAAGACCAGTGTTGTTGTAAAAGGAGTTTTCAGGGATCTCCCCTATAACGTTCAGTTCGGAAGAACAACAAGATATTTGTTGAACAATGATCTAAACAAAGCAGAACTGGAGAGAAGGCACCCGACTACACCGTTCGAAGATATGAAGACGTCGATGTGGTGGCCTGCCATTAACGGATACATCTACATTAGGACGGAACCGGAAGCCGACCTAAAATACCTGAAAGAGAAGATCGAAATTGAAATTGCGAAAGCACTCGCCGATAAAGTTAAGGTGCCTCCCTCCATCAAGGTGGATTTTCTAAAAATTACCGATACTCACTTTTCAGACATACCCTACCTCATCTGGCCGGACGTCAAAGGTGACAGACAATACAGCTACATTTTTCTTGCCATCGGCACATTTGTCTTGCTTATTTCGTGCATCAACTACATCAACCTTGCAACCGCCCGTGGGATGACAAGGGCGCGGGAGGTGGGCATGAGAAGAGCCATGGGAAGTTACAAGCACCAAATCGTCTTCCAGTTCTTACAGGAAGCCTTTTTAGTCACAGGATTATCAGTCATTATCGCCGTGACCATGGCCATCATTTTGCTCCCGTACTTCCGTGACTTTGTCAGCAAAGACTTTCTTGTGTCAGATATCTTTTCCGCACCGTGCATCTCGGTGATATTGTTATTGTGGATCATTGTTTCAGTTTGTTCAGGTTTTTACCCTGCATTATACGTCTCATCATTTAATACCATAAAAATACTGAAGGGCGGATCAAGTTCGGGAACGGGCGCTAGTTTCCTGAGGCAGGGCCTCATGGTATTCCAGTTTTCCATTGCCTTAGTCCTTTTAGTTTTTACGATTGTAGTGATCAACCAAATGAATAGCATGATTAACACTGACCTCAACAAGGCGGGAGATCAGATCATGAACATCCGTTATGGAAATGTTGCCCCTTATAACAAACTCGAAGTACTGCAAAATGAACTGTCCAAGTTCCCGGATCTATCCAATTCATCTTTTGGTAATCATTTACCACGCGGCATCGGCTATGCCCCAATGGAGCACGAAGTAACCATACCTGATCTAAATGCGGAAAAGTACAAGTGGGATATGTTGAGCGTCGGAGCGAACTATGATAAGGTGTTCGATCTTGAGCTTGTCGCCGGCGCATTTTTCGACAGCTCCAGGTCAATGGACTCAACCGAAGTCCTTGTCAACGAAGAAGCTGCCCGCCAGCTGAATTTGAATGCAAGCGCACTTCTCGGCCAGCAGGTTGTCGTGACGGACGTTGCGTCAAAAAAGGAATTTCATCTTAAGATACGCGGCGTTTTCAGGGACTTCAAATACACGAGTATTCACAATAAGATTGAACCATTGATCCTGTACCTTCAAAGGGAAAGCCATGGCAGCATTGCTTTCTATGTAAAGCTGCCGGAAGACAGAATCCAGCAGAATGTGGCGATAGTTGAAAAGGTCTGGAAAAAAGTAATGCCTCAGGATGTAGGATTTAAATATAATTTCTTGAGTGATGAATTTAACCTGCTCTACTTCGAAGAAAATGCACTCCATGACCTTTCCCGCATATTTACAGTGCTGGGAATTTTGACGACCTGTATCGGCTTATTCGGAATGTCAATGTTTGTTGCAGAACGGAAAGGCAAGGAAATGGCAATCCGGAAAGTGATGGGCGCCGCTTCCTGGGATGTATTAAGAAAGATGGTTACTCCTTTTCTCAAAATGATGGCGATCGCATGCATGATCGGCTTGCCCTCTTCCTACTATTTATCCAACCGATGGCTGAATAATTATGTTTATAAGGTTGAGGTCAACTGGACAATCGGCGTTCTTTCGATACTTTTACTCGCGATGGTTACAATTCTCACCGTCAGTTTTCACACTCTCCGGGTTGCCAGGGCAAATCCAGTTGAATCGCTGAAACAGGAATAGCCAATGAACAAAAGAACATTCCTAAAAACTTCCTCCGCGCTTATGGCAGGCACCGTATTTTCCAGGTTCACCGGATGCAGTCCGGCAAAAGAACAACATATCAAAAACTGGGCGGGAAATCTGGAATTCAGCACCGACCAGGTTCATTATCCTGAAACCCGGGAACAAGTGCAGAACATCGTGAAGAACGTATCCAGACTCCGCGCCCTTGGGTCGCAGCATTCTTTCAATACCATAGCCGACAGCAAAGACAATCTTGTTTCATCAAAAAAATTAAACAAAATAATTTCCATTGATAAGACCCGGAATACTGTCACCGTTGAGGCCGGTATCAAGTACGGAGAACTTGTCGGGTACCTTCATCATAATGGTTACGCACTTCACAATCTTGCTTCCCTCCCCCATATTTCCGTTGCTGGTTCTATCGCCACCGCCACTCATGGTTCGGGCGTGAACAACGGCAATCTCGCCACCAGTGTTTCGGCCATCGAATTTGTGAATGCGGCAGGCGATGTTGTTCAGTTGTCCAGAAAAGATGGCGACGTGTTCAATGGTGCGGTCGTAGGATTTGGCGCATTGGGTTTTGTGACAAAGGTGACGCTGGATCTCCTGCCCACTTTCAACATGAAACAGGTGGTGTACACAAACATGCCCCTGTCAGCGCTGAAAGATAATTTCCTGGAGATCATGTCGGCCGGATACAGCGTAAGCTTGTTTACAGACTGGAGTAACCGGAACATCAATGAAGTATGGATCAAGAGCCGCGGAGCCGGAGAAGAAACAGGCCCTGCGGACAATGAATTTTACGGCGCCATTCTCGCGGAAAAAAACATGCATCCCGTGGAGGACCAGCCCGCAGAAAGTTGTACGGAACAAATGGGCGTTACGGGACCGTGGTTTGAAAGGATGCCCCACTTCAAGATGGGCTTTACTCCCAGCGCGGGAGTGGAACTGCAGTCGGAATATTTTGTCCCGCTTGAAAATGGCTATGAAGCCATGATCGCAGTGGAGAAATTGCATGAAAAGATCACACCCCGTTTGTTTATTTCCGAGATCCGCACTATCGCGGCGGACGATCTGTGGATGAGCCCGTGTTACAAAAAAGCCTGCGTTTCCATTCACACCACCTGGAAACAGGAGTGGGATGCCGTGATGGCACTGCTTCCGCAGATGGAAGAACAACTCGCTCCTTTTAATCCGCGACCGCACTGGGGAAAGCTTTTTACTATCAAACCATCGGTGTTGCAGGAAAGGATTGAAAGGCTTGGTGATTTCAGGGAATTGGTGCATCAACATGATCCCAAGGGAAAGTTCACGAATGAGTTTTTGGAGAAGAACGTTTTAGGGATTTAAAGCAACTTCCAGGAAGTTGAAACAACTGAGAAGTTCTCCATTCCAAGCTGCACTACACTGCCAGTAAGCCTGGCGATAAGCAAAACCCACACACAATGACCCTTCAATCTTTCAATGCTACCGTGAAAAATATTTTCAGACGGCATATCTCCGCAAACGTTTTCTTCGGCTGCGCAATTTTTCTTTTGCTCTATACCAGTGTGACTGCCCAGATCTTGCAATATCCGGAAACGGCAAAACAGCCCGTATGGGATACGCTCTTTGGCACAGTAATCCGGGATGACTACCGCTGGCTGGAAGAAGTGAACACTCCGCAGGTGGAGTCGTGGCTGAAAGAACAGGCCGCCTTCACCGAGCAATTACTTGAAAAGATCCCGGGTAAGAACGCATTCATAGAAGAATACAAGAACCTTGATCAGATAAATAATGTCGCCATTCGCTTTATATTAAAAGAAGGTGGACGATATTTTTATTCAAAAGTATTGAAGGGTAAATGTCGGTAAGCTGTATTAAATCGCGATCCAGTTTCTCATCAGAAAGTCTCGGCCAGGTTCTGTCGGCATCCCGGGGCCAGGGTTTGTTGGCCAGCAGGATCTTCCCTTTTAGTTTACCCTTGTAATCCCTATAAAAACTTTCATATTCATCAGGCGGGGCACCAAAATCAGGTAACGGTGCTAGAACTGGCTCTCCTTCTACGGGTCCGTTCGTGCCTAGAGACCATGGTACGGGTGATCCAATCAACACAGCATATTGAGGTTGTATAAGATGAACAGAAAAGTTTTTTGCAGACCAGCTCCTGCCCCAATCGAACATTTCAAAATGCGGGTTCTCAAGTCCCATGTCACGTAGTTTGGCCAGCGTCCAGGTACCTGCAGCTTTAAATCCTGGAGAACCGGTAAGTCGCGGCCCAAAAACATCCGTAAGATAAAATGCATAGTTCATTAACTGAGAGTTGTTTACCGCTTCAGCCTCAATTCTCCGGATTAAGAATGAATCGACGGGTTCCTGAGCAGAAATATCAAACGGTAAACAACTAATCAAGAGTAAAATAACAGCGTTCCTATTCATGACGGAATTCCTCGCGCTTTTAAACCAAAGCAAGATAAGCGTATTATCTCGAATAAAATTAAACAGATAAATGAGGGTTGGCCTTGTTACGTGAAGCTACACCGCATCATTGACAGAATCTCGCACACGGATGTTATCCCAGAAGGAATATACTTGCATTGTCAAATGGGTCCTATGCAGGCCGAGTTTGGATGATCCGATTAAAGCATGGCAAATTCCTCTCAATTAAAATTATTTGCCCTTCGCGATCAGCTCATTGAAACCCGCGCAATATTCACCCATATCCCTCATTTGCTCATTCCCGCTAAAATTCAAAAAACTCAATCGCCATATTTATACAAGCTTCAAGAGGCTTTCATCAGCAAAGAAAAACGATCCCTAAAGTTACGTGTTCAAAATAGTTGTATCTTATTAACCAACTGAATATGAAAAACAAATATCTCCTCCTTCTTTGTCTGGTTATCTCTCAGTTACCCGTGCTTTCCCAATCCTCACAGCAATTACGAATCGACAGCCTGAGAAAAACATTGCCCGGTCTAAGCAACAACACCCTGGTCGATTGCCTAAATGAACTGGCGGACCAGCATTGGAGCTTCCTGGAAGAGACCAATCGGAAAGATTCCATGTATCATTATGCTGTAATGGCGAATGAGGCGGCAACCAAAATCAGATATCAGTATGGACAAGCGCTGTCTTTAATACAGATGTCGCAGTATGAGTTCTTCGTCAGGAGGGATGCCCTTGCAGGGAATGCACTGGTCAAACAAGCGATTGAAATCGGGCAAGCCATTAAAGATGACAAAATATTAGGCAAAGCTTACCTGATGGCAGGTGACCTTAAGAAATCTGCCCAACATTTTAGAACGGCAGGCGATGTCGTGGGTGAGTTGGAAGCAACCACATGGCTCTGCGAGTCCTATGCAAATGAAGGCAAGTATGAAGAGGGTTTTGATTATTGTGACCGGGCTGTACAACTGTCAAAACTAATTACACCACAACACTCAAACTGGCCTCATGAACTTGTTCAATGGTCCTACCTGAACATGGCGACCTTGTACGAGGCTGCGGGCGATTACGAAACCTCAATGGATTACATTAAGCAATGCGATCAATATGCAAAGGCAAATAATCTTTCCTGGCGTATGACCATTAGCATCGGCAAGATGTTTGAGCTCGCGGGCCAGTATGACTCGGCGTTGTTTTATTGGCAACAGTGGAAGAAAAACTACGACTCGTATGCAGCCGGACACAAATCGTTTGGCGACAACATCCTGGCCAGAATTTATCTCAACACGGGGCGATATGATGAGGCCCTGGCGCTGACTAAGGCGGGAGGTATAGCCACAGTAAAGAAGAGTAGCCCGCGGCCCTACGGCTCTTTACTTTTGGTGGCGAGAATTTATATCCATAAGAGGGACTGGAAAGCTGCATTAAAATTTGCCACCGAAGGTTTTGATCTCGCAAAAAAACGAAAAAGTAGGCCCTCGGTAATGGAAGGCTATGAATTGCTGTCAAAAATATACCACGCGCTTGGAAGAGACGACCATGCCTACGCCAACCTCCGACAGTATACGCTCCTGAAAGATTCGATTCTCAACAGGCAATTTCTATGGAGGCTGAATAACTATAAAAAAGCGGCGGACGATGAAAAGAAAAAAGCATCGGTAGAATTATTAATGAAGGATAATGATATCAAAGACCAACAATTGAAACAGGAAGACCTGCTGAAGAACTTTCTCATAGCGGGGATAATTTCGCTTGTCCTCACAAGTTTCTTCATCTTCAGGGCCCTAAGGCTCCAACAAAAGACTGAAAGACTCGGTTTGGAAAATGCATTAACGGTGCACAAATTGGAAAGCGAAAAACAGCAGGCCGAATTCCGCCAGAAAGCCGTTGAGCTGGAGATGCAGGCCCTCCGTGCGCAGATGAGCCCTCATTTTATCTTTAATTGTCTGAGTTCGATCAACAGGTTCATACTAAAGAATGAAACCGAAGCCGCCTCTGATTATCTGACGCGATTTTCGCGTCTGATCCGCCTGGTTCTCAGCCATTCAGAGAAACAATGGGTACCGCTGGAAGATGAGCTGGATCTAATGCGGCTCTATATCGAAATGGAAAGACTTCGTTTTAAGGATTCGTTCGATTTCAATATTAATTTCAGCAGGGACCTCGATCCATCGGCAATCATGATTCCTCCCCTTCTTCTCCAACCCTTCGCAGAAAATGCCATCTGGCACGGATTGATGAACAAAGAGGGACCGGGCCATCTCGAAATCTCCTTCTCGTCGGATGAAAATATTTTGACCTGCACCATCGCCGATAACGGAGTGGGACGAAATAAAGCAGAGGCATTGAAAAGCAAAAAGGATGTAAAAAGGAAATCGATGGGTCTTCAAATCACCAGAGACCGTTTGGCAAAACTCAACATGGAAAGCGATCGCAATACATTCTTTGAAGTTGAGGATCTGTATGACCAGGCCGGTCAGGCTGCCGGAACAAAAGTGGTCCTAAAGATCCGCCTGGCGTCGGCGACACTGGAAGTCCCAGTTCACCATAACAATTATGCCTAAACTAATGTGACATGATCAAGACATTAGTCATTGACGATGAGCCCTACAGTTGCGAAGCGTTGGTCGCGCTTCTGACCAAATATTGCCCGGAAGTCCAGGTGGCTAAAGTGTGTAATTCCGGAGCAGAGGGGCTCGTCGGGATTAAAGAACATTCTCCTCAGTTACTCTTCCTCGACATTGAGATGCCCAGGATGAACGGCTTTGAATTACTTGAAAAAGCGGGAGAAACAAATTTTGAGCTCATCTTCACCACCAGCCACGATCAATACGCGATCAAAGCCATACGCATGAGCGCACTGGATTACCTGTTGAAACCGATCGACCGTGAAGAACTGCAAAAAGCAGTTCAAAAAGTAAAACAGCGCCTGGCGCGTCCGCAGACGCTACAGATAGAGATGTTGCTGCATAAACTGAGCAATCCCAGCGCGCCGATGCTGAAAATAGCTTTGCCCACCATGGAAGGTCTGCAGTTGGTACCAATCGATTCGGTAATATGCTGCACGTCCGATAGCAATTACACTACTTTTAATTTAAAGGGCAGGGAAAAGATCATCGTATCAAAGACCTTGAAAGAAGTAGAAGAACTGTTAAGCGAACACTCCTTTCAACGTGTTCACCATTCTCATCTCGTTAACCTGAACGAGATCACAAAATATATAAAAGGCGAAGGAGGTTACCTCATCATGAGCGATGCGTCACATGTAGATGTATCGCGCAGCAGAAAGGAAATATTGCTGAAAAAATTACAGCCGGCAAAATTTTGATCCGTCGTACATCTACGCTGTATAGCCTGAATATCGTATCGAGTCCACAATCCAAGTCAGGCAGAAAACCACGCGCCGGCCTGTTGCTCACTAAAAGCCGCAGGTTATGTGCCTTTGCACGTAGTTTACTCACTTCAAATTACCTGCTCTTACTGTATACACTACATTCGTTAACGTAGCAGGTATCTCAGACGCATCTTATCCATATCACTGAAAGAGGATCTGCTCCTTCGTTAGTTTTTAAAAAAGCCGAAATCGCGCCGCTATGATCCGAAATTATTTCAGGATTGCCATAAGAAACTTCTTTAGGCAACGCACCCAATCGATCCTTAATGTCGCTGGATTAGCGATTGGCCTGGCATGTTCGATGTATGTTTACCTCTACGCGTTTGATGAGCTGACATTCGATACGCAGCACCCTGCTGCTGAACATACCTATCGCCTCCTTTGGAAGACCAAAAGTACGGATGGGCAGGAACGGGTAAATGCGTGGGCCGTCGAAGGCTGGGCCCACTATATGAAGGAAAACTTAAAAGGGGTGAAGAGCTATTCATCTCTCAGTAGGTTGGGTTGGCCGCATTCGTTCTATTTCGTCCAACAGAATGGTGAGCAGCGGATCATCCTTTCAGAAGATGTAACCTACGCCATGAAAAATTACAGCGACTTTTTTTACCTGGACTTATTGGCAGGAGATGAAAATACTCTCTTTGATCAGCCTACAGATATTCTCATGTCAGAAACGGCAGCAGCGGAATTATTCGGGGACGAAAATGCGCTCAATAAGCAAGTGGAAATGTCACATCCTTTTCTATCTGGGAGCCAAAAAATAACGGTTGTCGTAAAAGGCATTTTCGCAGATCTGCCTTACAATATACAATACGGACGATCAACCAAGTACATACTCAACCGGGGACTGCAAAAAGAATCATTTGAACGCTGGCCCCCAAATGGGAGTTTTGAAAACAGCCTTGTTGCAATGTGGTGGCCTGCTTACAACGGAAGTATTTACTTTCAAACTGAGCCCGATGCGGACTTAGATTTCCTGAAAGAAAAATTGAAAATCGAAATTAATAAAGCCGCCAGTGTAAAACTTAAACAACCTTCATCGATCGACCTTCAATTCTTAAAAATAACTGAAACACATTTTTCCGGAATACCCTTTCTGATCCAACCGGAACTCGTGGGGAACAGGCAATACTTATACATCTTTCTTACTATTGGAACGCTCATCCTCGTCATCTCCTGTATCAATTATACGAACCTGGCCACGGCCAGAAGCATCCGAAGGGCCAAAGAAATAGGAATCCGAAAAGCCATTGGAAGTTATAAAGGGCAACTGGTCTTCCAATTTCTGCATGAAGCCTTTTTTATCACCGGTGTATCGATCATTCTGGCATTGCTCATGGCCGTGGTGTTGCTTCCCTTTTTCAGCGATTTTGCGAATAAGGATTTTGTGGTGGCTGATCTATTTACCCTGCCATCCGTTTCGGTGATCCTGTTATTGTGGATAATTGTTTCATTTTGTTCCGGGCTTTATCCCGCCTTTTACATGGCTTCGCTGGAAACCATCAAAATACTGAAAGGCGGTTCGAAGCCGGGTAAAGGTGGGAAGGTCCTTAGACAAGCACTGATCGTATTTCAGCTCAGCATATCTTTGGTGCTTGTTGCCTTTACCCTTGTGGTCATCAGACAAATGAATGAAATGATCAACAATGACCTCAACAAGGAAGGCGACCAGATCCTAAGCATCCGATATGGTAATTTTGCTCCAGTTAACAAATTGCAGGTATTCCGGAATGAATTATCCAGGCATCCTGACCTTTCCAATTCTTCCTTTGGAGCGCACTTGCCCCGAAGAGAGGGCTTTACCAATATATCGATGGAGATAACGATCCCGGATTACAGTGACCAAAAATATACCTGGGATATGATGTGCGTGGGACGGGACTTCCCTAAAGTTTTTGATCTGGAACTTATTTCCGGAAATCTTTTTGATGTTTCATCCGGGGTAGACTCTACAGAAGTACTCGTTAATGAGGAAGTAGCCAGACAACTGCAAATGGATGTGCACAACATCCTGGGCCAACAGATCACCGTCAGAGACCCATGGTGGAATAAGGTAGATAACTTTAAAATCCGCGGCGTTTTGAAGGACTTTAAATATGGAAGCATACATGATAAAATATCTCCGTTGATACTATCCATTCAAAAAAACAGAAACCTGTCAATCATTTATTATATCAAACTACCTGCAGGCAAAATTCAGAAGAATATCGCTAAGGTTGAGCAGGTTTGGAGAAAGGTAATGCCTCCAGATGTGGGCATGTCACATTGGTTTATCAGTGATGAATTTAACAAGCTGTATTTCCAGGAAAATGCCTTGCATAATATTTCAAGGGCTTTTACTCTTTTCGGAATTATAACGACATGTATCGGGTTATTCGGTATGTCCATGTTTCTGGCGGAACGGCGAAGAAAGGAAATGGCCATCCGGAAAGTAATGGGCGCTGATTCATCCGATGTATTGAGGAAAACGGTTGCACCTTTTATCAAACTCATCGCAATATCGTGTCTGATCGGAATCCCAATCGCTTATTATGTTTCTAACAAGTGGCTGGATAATTTTATTTATAAGATTGAATGGAGCTGGATGATCGCGGTCCTTCCCATATCCGTGCTCATCGTGGTTACAATTTTCACCGTCAGCTTTCAGTCTCTGAGGCTTGTGAACGCAAACCCGGTTGATTCGCTGAAACAGGAATAGGCCATCGCTTCTGAGTCAAACAGCAAGATCGAGCGGAGCGAATATAGATTCTTTCCGCTTACTGAGGACTTTCTTGTTCCCTGACCTTAACTGGAACCGGATTTGAAAAGTAAGGCAATGGATCGGATTTTTGGCGTTCTCTTATCTTCTGTTTTAAAACCATCATTCCTTTTTCGATCACTTCATCCCTGCCCTCTTTGATTCCCTTGATGGTAGGTTCTACCCGGACATCAGGAACAACACCTATGTTCCGGAACGCACTGCCGTCTGTATTGGATACCTTTTGACTTGTATAAGATATTCCAATAATAATATGCCTGCAACAAGCGCTGCAAGTATAAGTGGGTTGAACTTGAGCATCAGGAACGGGTTAAATCTGTCCGACAGATCACGTAATGACCCGATACCTGTAATTAACCTTTTTTCGCCGCAAGGGCTGATAACCGCGCTACACCCAAACAACAGACGTGACCCGCGATTGAAAATTAAGCGTGAAAGATCTACTGGTTTCGGGGATAACAAAGATCAGAAATCACCGGTAAATTCTTTTTTTAATTTCAAAGATTCCTTAAATCTCCCGAACAGTAGTATCTTAGGTATCTTCTACCTAATCTAACTGAAAATGAAAAAGGCCATTATTAGCCTCCTGGCAACTTCTGCCCTGTTTCTGGCGTTTTCCACCTATGCCAGGATATTAACAGTGAGTAACAATCCGGATCGACCTGCCCAGTATGCCACTGTTCAGGCAGCCATCGATGTAGCTGTGGCCGGGGATACAATATTTGTCCATGGATCGCAATTTTTGTATCCCGATTTTACAATCAATAAACGCCTTGTAATTATCGGCGCAGGCTACAACTCCAATAACCAGTTCAATTTACCCACGCGTGTCAATAATATTTATTTCTTCCGCGACGCGGGGTTGCAAGATGGATCGGGCAGTGTAATTACCGGTTTCGCTGTCGCGGGGATAATCTATTTTTCAAGTGGCACACTTTCTATCAGCGACATCCGATTGTTCAGAAACAGTCTCGCTACTGTTTATACTTACTTCGGAGCTGTTTATTCAAACAACTGGACGATCTATAATAACATCATATCAGGTACTGTTTACGGGGGCGGCAATGGGCCGACATCATTATCTTCAACCAATATTTCAATTCAAAATAATATTTTTTCATCTGGAACCATCTATGGATTTTCGGCCAGCTCCATATTGATTGATCATAATTTGTTGATGGGAGCCAATAATCTAAACTATCTGTTTTACGCCACGCTCACGAATAATATTTTTATCCGGTCGACCGGAACTCTGATGAGTGTGTATGTTTATTCTAATACATTCAATAATAACATCTCGAATTTAACGACGGTAGGACCCACAGCTCCGACCGATAGTTTTTTGGGAGGCCCAAATACCGGAGGGGGCAATTATGTTACTGTCGATCCGCTTTTTGAGGACGTTACCAATCTCAATACTTACAGCAATACTTTTAATTACCGACTCAAGGCCGCAAGTGTAGGAATAAATGCAGGAACCGACGGCACAGACCTGGGAATCTATGGCGGCGCCTTTCCTTTTCCCAGCGGTGGTGCCGTGGGCAGTGGATTTGACACCAGTCCTCTTCCACCCATTCCACAAGTCACGGAAGTGAACATTCAGAATGCTACCCTTCAACCAGGTACGCCATTGAATGTACAGGTGAAGGCAAAAGTCAATAATTAGTAATCAGTAATATCAGTAATCAGTAATCAGTAATCCTCCCATGGTCAACGGACGGTTCCCTCATAAATGGAATTCATATCCCGGCAAGCATGCGACTGTATGGCTGCTGGTGTCTCTGTTTTTCTTTTATGGCACATCGACGGCCCAGACGCTGAATCAGGCGGAATATTTTTTTGATTCCGATCCCGGCACGGGAAACGGAACTCCCGTGGCAGTCACTCCCGCGGCGACGGTGGATTTTTCTTTCAATGCGAGTATCGCTTCCCTTAGCAATGGTTTTCACAGCCTGAATTTCCGTATCCGCGACAACACTGGAAAGTGGAGTCATTTTCAATCGCGCACGTTCTATATTGTTCCCGTTGCCACGCTGGTGACGAGTTCAACCCTCACCCGCGCGGAATATTTTTTTGATTCCGATCCCGGCACAGGAAATGGCGTGAGCATTTCCGTCACGCCCGCAGCAACGATCAACCAGAATGTCGCCATCCCAATCACCTCCCTGAGCCCGGGATTTCACAATCTGAACTTTCGCGCGATCGACAACCGGGGCCAGTGGAGCCACTTCGCCTCAAGAACGTTTTACATCGTTCCTCCCCTCGTCCTTAATTCGGGAACGACAATCGAAAAAGCGGAGTACTTCCTGGACACAGATCCGGGAACCGGAAACGGGGTGAATGTACCGGTCACATCCGCGGGAACCATTAACCAAACCATTGTTGTCCCTACGAATTCGCTAACGCCTGGATTTCACTCCATCAATTTTAGGTCAAAAGACAACACGGGCCGGTGGAGTCATTTTGCCACGCGAAGCTTTTACGTTCTCGTGCAACCAACGCTTAGCGCAACCGTTGTCAGGGCCGAATATTTTTTTGATAATGATCCCGGTACCGGACTGGCCACGCCCCTCTCAATAAGCGCAGGCAGTACGCTGAACAATACTTTTGCCATCGACATCAGCTCGCTTTCACCGGGTTTTCACAGACTTGGTATTCGTGTCAAGGACAACCTGGGACAATGGAGTCATTTCCCCCCGCGGACATTTTATGTAATTCCGGGAAACGCCCTGCCCGCCTCTTCCTTAACGGACATTGAATACTTCATTGATACGGATCCCGGCATAGAATCGGCGACGGCCTTGTCCTTTACTCCGGCGGCGACTGTTGATCAGAGTTTTGCCATCGATGTGTCCACGCTTCCCAGTGGAGCTCATAATCTTTATGTGCGAACGAAGGATTCCAACGGTTTCTGGAGCATTGCTCTCGCCGCGCCTTTTACGATGCTGGATTGTACGCCTCCGACCGCTCCGTTGGCCATGTCTCTTCAGCGGTGTGGTACGGGAAGTGTTACTTTCACTGCCAGTGGAGCCACGGGCGCTCAGGAGTACCGGTGGTTTGACAATGCAACAGGCACAAATATACTTTCATCCGGCCCCTCCTATAAGACCGATTCGCTCCTGGCAACCAGGAACTATTACGTGAGCGTGTATGACCCTGTCACATTGTGCGAAAGCGATCGCACGCAAATAACCGCCACCATGTGGATCCTGGACAAACCAATCTTAAACCTCACCGGATCCCTGACTGTCTGCGAAGGAGCTGCAGTGGAATTGCGCGGCCCTCAGGGGTTCAGTGGCTACCTGTGGTCCGACGGTTCCACGACAGAGAGCATAACCGTCACGACATCCGGAACTTACGGCCTCAGCGTGAACGACGGCACCTGTACCAGTCCTGCGAGTGATCCTTTTTCCTTAACCGTACAGCCGAATCCGCCCACAGCATCCATCGGGCCTGCTACGGGCTCAACTTTAGATTTGTGCGCGGAGGGCAGCACGACGCTGAACGCGACCGGAGGTGCAGGCTCCCAGGTATACCGCTGGTATAATGACGCCGCCGCAACGACTGCTTTGTCGACCGGGGTCTCTTACACAACAGCGTTGCTGTCATCCGACAGGAGTTATTTTACGACTATTTATGATCCCTCAACACGGTGTGAAAGCAAGCGCACGGAAGTAAAAATCACCGTCACAATTTTGCCAAAACCATCCCTCAACCTGAGTGGACCGCAAACCATTTGTGACGGCAGCTCAATTATTCTTCGGGCGCCGTCAGGCTTTAACAGTTATGCATGGTCTAATGGACTGACTACTTCCGAAATAACGGTGGTCACGCCAGAAACCTATACCGTTTCCGTCAGTGACGGTAATTGCACAAGCCCCGTCAGCGACCCGTTTGTCCTGAGTGTGGAACAAAAGCCTGCGAAGCCCGTGATCCAGGTGAATGGATCCACAACCTTGTGCGGATCAGAAACGACCATCCTTGAAGCTCCGGCAGGCTTCAATCGGTATCAATGGTCCGGGGGAGATACAACCCGTCAAATAACAGTATCTGCCTCCGGAAGCTACGCCGTTAAAGTCATCAGCGCAGCCGGATGCGAAAGTGAAAACTCAACAGCTGCAACCATCACCTCCTTTGTTTCTCCAGCCAAACCAATCATTCAGACTATTGGAAGCACGGTCTTATGCAGTACCAATACCTCCGTCATCCTGCGTGCTCCATTTGGTTTCAGCATCTATCAATGGTCCAATGGAGCGCTGACGCAGGAGATCACAGTAACCTCTGCCGGAGATTATTCGGTAGTCACGGGTAACACGGCTTCCTGTCTAAGTGTGCAGTCAGATGAAGTTTCTGTAACCGATCAGCAGGGACCTTGCCCGACGGCTGGAACGCCCGACCCCAACAACAGTCCACCGGCGATTGAGCACACGGTTGGGCAGGCGCCGATCGAGGGAATTGTCACAGTGCCATTGCCAGATCTGATCAGCGACGCGGACAACAATGTGGATTTTTCTTCCCTCACAATTACGACACCGCCCAGCAGCGGCGCCGTTGCCTCGATCGATGAGAACAATAACCTCATCATTGATTATAAAGGTGTCAACTTCGCAGGCACCGAAGAGCTGACGATCCAGATATGCGACCTTTCAGGCAGTTGCACGCAACAGCAGATCTCGATGCATGTTGCAGGTGATATTGTTGCCTATAATGGATTATCACCGAATGGTGACGGAAAAAATGATGTGCTCATCTTTGATTACATAGACGTGATCCCGCAAACAACAAACAATCAGGTGACTATTTACAACCGATGGGGTACCAGCGTTTTGGAGATCACAAATTACAATAATTCAGATAGGGTATTCCAGGGGCTGGATAAGGATGGCAAAGAATTACCCAACGGTATTTATTACTACAAAATCCAGTTTAACAGCGGAAAAGAAACGAAAATCGGGTACATCACCCTGCGGAGGTAGTTTATGAAAAAAATTATACTGTTTTTATTTCTCTCCGCCGGCGCGGTATCCGTTGCCAGGGCACAGTTGGATCCTATCTATGCTCAATATCTGAACAACCCGTTGGTGATGAATCCAGCCTTCACGGCACTGAATGCAAAATTCAACGCCGGCATTCAATACCGCACGCAATGGGCAGGGCTTACCGGGAATCCCGTGTCCTGGAATTTCCACAGCAACATTGCCCTTGTCAACAACAAAGTGGGCGCGGGCATTCAGGTCATTGAAGATCAGATCGGAGACGCGAAAAATACGGAGTTTCACGCCATGTATTCCTACAAATTGGAGCTTGAAAAGAGTGTTGTCGCCTTCGGGCTGCAAGCGGGATTCATGAGGTTTACCAACGACCCCAGCAGGCTAAGCCTAAAGGACCCGGACGACCCAAATTTTACGTTTTTTAATGAAATGAAATTCAACACCGGCTTCGGAGTGTTGTTAAAAAATGACCGTTACCTCCTGGGCTTATCCGTGCCGCGACTCCTTCCCAGTAAGTTGGACAACAATGGCGTCCCTATCCAGGTTTATAACAGAAATGTATATCTCATGGGAGCTTACCAGATCTTTCTCACCGAACGGGTGCGTTTAAGGCCTGCCGTGTTGTTAAGGACTTCTAAAGGGGCTGGGCTTTCCACAGATGTAAACATCAATCTGAACCTTGAAGACCGCTACAGTGCCGGCATATTCACCCGCAACCTTGAGACGCACGGCTTGCTATTGCAGATGAAATTCAAGCACTACAACCTGGGATACGTTTTCGAGATCCCGGCGAGTTCATCCACTTCCCTTCATTACACATCGCACGAGCTGACTTTCTCCGCGGCCATCCCGATCTTGAGTTTTCATGACAGGTCGGATAGCGCGTTTTGAAGAATCAACAAAGAACGTCACAGATGAAAGTATTAAAGAGAATCGATGAAATCTTATTCGCTGAAGCTCTTTCCTTGTTTCCGCGACGATTTTCATCGGGCTGTCCGGGCCGGAAAACCTTTGATTCTCATCCACGCCCGTGTAAGAAATTATGCAAAATAGAGAGGTAAAAAGAAACTGCCATATTCCTTTAGTACCCCGAATTGTTTAATTTTACTGCCTAACCTATACCCCATGAAACCTATTTTTTACGCCTACATGATCGCCGTGCTGGTGTTCAGCGCATGTTCATCGGGCAAAACCACTTTTGAACGCGGGAATTATTACGAGGCGGTGATCACTTCGGTAAACCGCCTGAGGAGAAACAGCGACCACAAAAAGTCTGTGGAAACACTGCGGCAGGCCTATCCCATGTCCGTGGCTTTTTATGAAGAGCGCGCGAAAACGTCTCTCGCCTCCAGCGAACCTTTTAAATGGACGGAGGTGGTGAACACCTACACCACCATCAATGTCATGCACGACGAGATCAAGCGTTGCCCTGGCGCCCTGGCTGTAATTCCAAATCCGGTGAATTACTACGGCAAACTTCAGGAAGCCAAACAAAATGCAGCAGAAGAGCACTATGCGGCGGGGATCGTCGCCCTTCAGTTTGGTGACAGGGAAAGTGCCAAGAAGGCTTACCGCTTATTCCAGAAGTCCAATGAATTTGTCCCCGGATACAAAGAAGTGACCAGCTACCTGGAAGCCGCGTTGGCCGCAGCCACCGTAAAGATCCTGGTCGAACCTATCCCGGTGCATTCAAAGTCCGTCGGTGTGAGCGCGGATTTCTTTAATGACAAGATCTCTGAATTCGTTCACTCCGCTCCCATCAATGAATTCGTACGCTTTTATACGCGGGTGGAAGCGCAAAAGATAAAGTTGAATGCCGACCATATCATCCAGCTTCAGTTTGACGATTTTGCGGTAGGACAAGTCTACAAGCATGAGAAAGAGATACAACTCACCAAAGACAGCGTCGAACTTGGAACATACGTCACTGCCTCGACGGGAAACCAACAAAATGTGAATTCCAACACACCCCCAGGCGGCGGCCGGCTGGTGACCACGGGAAATCCTGTGATCGCGACTACGCAAAATCCGGTGAACACCAATCAAAATTCCAACGCGGACGCTGAGCGGGCGGAACGAGAACGGCTCGAGCGGGAAAGAGTTGCCCGGGAATTGGCTGAGAAGCAAAGACTGGAAAAGCAACAGGCTGAAAAAGCACTTGCCGAGAAGCTACGGATCGAAAGAGAGGCCGCTGAAAGACAAAGGCTCGCGAAAGAAGCTGCTGAAAAAGCGCAGGCCGAAAGGGACCTCGCGGAAAAACAAAGGCTGGAAAGAGAAAGGCTGGAAAAAGAGCAAGCTGAAAAAGCGTTAGCCGAAAAGACACGGGCGGAAAGCGCGGCAGCAGAAAACGAAAGGCTGGCCAGGCAGGCTGCTGAAAAGCTAGACGCCGACAGGGCGCTGGCGGAAAAACAAAGGCTGGAAAGAGAAAGACTGGAGAAAGAGCAAGCTGCAAAAGCGGCGGAAGAAAAGCTAAAGGCGGAACGTGAGGCAGCAGAAAAAGAGAGGATCGCAAAGGAGGCTGCTGACAGAGAGCTTGCGGAAAAACAAAGGATAGAGAAAGAGAGGCTTGAGAGAGAACAGGCGGAAAAGGCTTCAGCAGAGAAAGCAAAAGCTGACAGGGAAAAAGCTGAAAAAGACAAAGCCGAAAAAGCAAAATATGTTGATCCTAGCATTAACAGGGAGGATACGCTGGATGTAAAAGATCCGGTCACCATTTGCCATATTCCACCGGGGAACAAAACGAACACACGCACGCTCGTCATTAACCGCGCAGCGCTGAAAGCTCACCTCGCACATGGCGATTCTGAAGGCGATTGTGGCGGAGAGAATCGGGAAGAAAAAGGCAAACCGGAGGATAAGAACAAAGAAGGTGACAAAAAAGATAAAGGACCTGACAAGAAAGGAACTGGAAAACTCGACGGAAAGAAAAATGAACACGTTATGCTATATCCGGCAAACGAGATTATCATTGCATCCGCCGCAACAGATGCGGAAAAGTTCCTGCGCTATTTCGAGATCGCCTCACCAGCTGTTGAAGGCGACACGAACAAAGTCTATGGTACTGTAAAAGCCACCCTGTATCAATTCACAAAGACGACCACTTCGAAAGGTATTGTGAGTTTCAGGATCATCAATGCCAAAACTGGCGCGCTGCTGACGGCTGAGAAACTCCCCGGTGAATTTGTCTGGGTTTCCGAGTGGGCTACCTTTAATGGCGATGAAAGAGCGCTGTCTCCAGATCAGTTAAAGCTGACCAAACTCAGAGAACAACCTGCTCCTGCCGCCCAGGATCTCTTCATTGAATTCACCAAACCGATCTACGACCAGATCACAGCAAAGATCAGGGAGTTCTATAAGAACTATTGATACAACTTATTAAATCCGGTAGGGATGACCCAATGGCAACCCGAACGATGCACAAAATTAACAAAGTCAGACTGCACCTGTTGTTTGCACTGGCCATCACCGTACTGTGCAAATGCAGTCCGATGGCCAAATCCATTTTTGACGGAGAAACCTTCAGCGAATGGGAAGGGGATACCATCAACACCTGGAGGATTGAAGATGGTGCGATCATTGGCGGGTCACTGGAACAAACTGTACCCCACAATGATTTTCTCTGCACACGTGCAGCGTATTCGGATTTTGTGTTGCGTTTGAAGTTCAAATTGACAGGAGCAGAAGGATTTATCAATGCAGGTGTACAGTTCCGCAGCCAGCGGCTGGATGATCCTCCCTATGAGATGACGGGCTATCAGGCAGATCTTGGCCCGGGCTACTGGGGCTCCCTGTACGACGAGTCAAGGCGAAATAAAACGCTTGTCAGCCCGGATTCTACCCAGATCCGTAAAGTGTTGCGCACCGATGCCTGGAATGACTATGAGATCCGCGCCGAAGGAAAACGGATCCGGCTTTTCATCAACGGCGAACAAACCGTTGACTATACGGAACAGGATGAAACCATCCCGCAGTCGGGAATAATAGGGCTGCAAATTCACGGAGGAGGAAAGGCGGAGGTCTATTATAAGGATATCCGGTTGGAGAAGTTGTAGTGATCGGTGATTAGTAAGAAGTAAGAAGTAAGTGACGAATCTGATTTTGTCTTCTTACTTCTTACTTCTTACTTCTTACTTCTTACTTCTTACTTCTTACTACTTACTACTTACTGGTTACTTAATCGTTACAGGCACCTCCGTGTTCTCCCAGCGAAGGACAAAGCCGTTGCTGTTCACATCATAGGCTAATCTTTCAATCAGGGCTGAAGATTTTTTCGGTTTCACCTGTACGGTGAGCGCATCCTGCGCCGGATCACGTGAGGTCTTTCCGCCTCGCGCAACGCCCCACTGACCGGTTTGTTTATTGAAGATGATCGTCCACTCTTTTTCACCAGGTATAGCATACAAACTGTATTTACCTGCCGGTAACGCTTTGCCCTCTACTTTAATGTCCTTATCAGTTTCGAAGAGAGTCGCTTCATTCGCGCCTGCGCGCCAAACTTCGCCGTATGGGTGCATGTCGCCGAAAATTTTCCGCCCTTTTACAGCGGGGCTGCTGTAATTGATGGTAACGGTCGCATCCTTCACTTTTCCGGAGGCCGTGGCAGGAGGACTTGGCCGGCTGGCTTTATCGCCTTGTGCCCAAAGCACCGAAGTCATCAGCATGGCGGCCATCGCCAGGATAAGCCTTGATTGTAACTTGGTTGTGTTCATGGTATCGAGTATTTATTTGATTTATGAGATGTTCTTAAATGGATCTGCCTGCAAATCCATGATGAAGATAAGGCAACAAGCGAAAACTTTCAGCTCCCCGTGCGCCTTTCGTTCACATTTTAGCCGAATTGCAGCAATGGTAGCAAAAAGGCGGTTTTGAAAGTGTTAACGGGTTGTTAATCATAGCATGTAATGGGGATTGCAGGCACCACACCTTTCCCACAATCCCGGGCAATCTTCCCCATGAGATAAACGTCCTGACAAGCACAAAATAATGAGCAGCACAGCATCAAACTCTCCCTAGGAGTCCCTTGGACAAACCTCTCCATAGGAGTCCTTCTATGGACAAACTCTATCCTCTCCATAGAAAGGTTCTTTAGGCAAACGTCGAACCAGAACTTTAAAAGCAGCAACTAGCTCCACAGTCGATCCCACGCCCTGATCTGATCCCATTCAGGTGTGGGCGCAAAGAGCTTTTCTCCTTTCACCAGGAATTCCTTTACGACTTCTTCATTCAGTTCCACGCCTATACCGGGTTTCTCGGGCACTTTCACATAGCCGTTTTGAACGATTGGTTTCTCGATACCAGACACAAGGTCGTCAAAGCGCGGTTTGTCGACGGCGTGGTGTTCAAGCCACAGGAAGTTTTCCGTGGCGGCTGCACTGTGCACAGCTCCCAGGAAAGAAACGGGCCCAGCGGCATGGTGGTGCTGAAATCCTATCCCGTTGGCGGACGCATAATCTCCTATTCGTTTTGTTTCCAATATACCACCGGCAGTATTGGGATCAGGGTGAACGATATCAACGGCGTGGCTATCAATTAATTCTTTGAAGCCATTTTCTAGTGAAAAAATGTCCTCACCGGTCAAAGTAGGTGTGGTGGTCGATTCAGTGATCTCGCGCCACTGCTTCGTATATTGCCAGGGAATGATATCTTCAATATATGCGAGATTATATTTCTCGGCAGCGCGTGCAATTTTTATGGCTTCGTTCACGCCAAAATGTCCCCAATGATCAGTACCCATGGGAATTTCATACCCGATCTGCTCACGCATCACATGAAGAAATTCCATGAGTTTTTCCATCCCTTTATCGGTAATCTGTACCGCAGTAAATGGGTGCATTGCCATATTGTATTTGCGGTATTCATATTCATAGGGTTTCAATTTCCCGTCGGGTCCGTTGATAATTGTTCCGGGGATATCTTTGATAAGGTTTATACCAATATCCATCTTTAAAGCGGTATACCCTTTGTCGATCCGTTCCTGCATACGTTTGGCATATATTGCAGGATCGGGGGATGTTGTGGTATCGCAATATACCCTCACCCTGTCGCGGTATTTGCCGCCGAGCAGCATGTACACAGGAACATTATAAGCTTTTCCCGCGAGGTCCCACAAAGCCATCTCCACCCCTGACACACCTCCACCCTGGCGGGCGTGATGACCGAATTGTCTTATTTTTTTGAACAGCCTTTCCACGTTGCACGGATTTTCTCCAAGGAGGCGGCTCTTGAGAAAAAGCGCGTATTCCTTTGCCGCGCCATCCCTTACATCGCCATGACCAACAATCCCCTGGTTGGTATAGATCCGCACAATCGGCGTGCGGAAGACCACGCCGCTGATCTCCGCAATCCGGACGTCGGTTATTTTCAGATCTGTCGGCGCTGAATTGCGGTTCACCTTCTGCGTGGAGTGTGCAAGCACGTCTTCAATGGGCGCTGCGGTCAACGCTGCGAGACTTAATCCGCCAAGTCCTGCCTTCTTCAAGAAGCCGCGGCGGTCGGCTGGGTTTTGGTTTTCTTTCATGGTGCAAGGTTTCTGTTTGGTTCGAGGATATATTTTAGAAAAAAAAGTCTAGAAAACAAAATTTCATCGATCACAGATTGAAGTTAAAAGTTTGAGGTTTGTCCAAGGGACTCCGACGGAGAGTTTGATGAGTTGCATCTTTCTTGCGACGCGAAGTTTTTTCGCTGCCTTTTTAGCTGGTACGGCTACATTTGCTTCCAACTGTACTCATGCGTTATGCCATCAGATAAATGTTCTTCAAGCACAAAATATGAGCTGGCGCAACTTCTCCATAGGGGTCCTTCGGACAAACCTCAAACTTCAAACGACCTCAAACCTTACCCTCTACACGCTGTTTAGTTCCTCATAATCCTGCACGTCGAGGACCTGCGGCACATTGGTTTCTTCGGTTTTGGAGGTAATGCGTTTGGAGATGGTGTGGGCGGTCATCAATTTATCATCGATGGGCTGGCAAAGCGCAAGCACATCGTCTTTGGTCAAATGCGGATTGAGCCAGTCCTTTTCATACTGACGGGGAAGGATAACCGGCATGCGCTGTTTTGAATTGTGAATGGTGCTCATCATGCCGTTTGCTTTCGTGGTGAGCACGGTGTAAGAATGATAACGTTCATCTGTTGCCTTGTTTATCCACCGCGAGTAGAGGCCTGCAATGGAGAACACTGGCTGATCTTTTAAATGGATATAATAAGGGATTTTTTTCTTTCCCTTTTCATCAAGCCACCGCCATTCAAAAAAACCCGAACAGGGAATCAGGCAACGCTTCCCTTCACTGGCAGCATCCCGATAAGAGGGTTTTTCATACATTTCCTCACTGATACAATTCAGTGTTGAAGCCTTCAGCCGAGTGGCAGCGGCGAGATCCTTTACCCAAAAAGGAACGAGGCCCCAGTGAAACATCTGTATATCCGAAGGCTTTCCGGCAGTCACTACCGGTCCGGGCAGAAAATCAAAACCATTTTCGTGGAACCTGATGGAATACAACTCTTCCACCAGCTTCGAGTAGGTAGTGGAATAGTATTCGAGCAGTTGTTCATATTTCGC